>JAJYZF010000019.1 GCA_021800165.1 Planctomycetota bacterium
CTGGCGTAATTTGGCATAGAAGCCTCCTTGCTTGAATAGCCAAAAGCCCTCCATTTTCCCCAGATATGCCGGTTTGTCTATCTGCTGCCATTTGTGACACTTACAGCTTAAGGAAGTGCCATTCGGGACAGCCACCTATTAAAACGGACTCCATGATCGCCATCCAGCCGACGGCTTTGCCGAGATCAGGTGCGAGTTGAGCATGCGAACCCCGATTGGCCGCTCCCCCGAACGGCGTTGGGCCTACGGGACACAGGAATTTTGGCGTCCATGCATTAAACAGTTGAGCTCAAGGAATTGACGGTGATTTTAGTGGTGTGGTTACTGGCGTAGGTATTGCATCCTGGGGTTGAAAGGTTAGAATTCGGGCGTTGAGAACATGGCTCTTTTGTGGCAGCTCTTATGGTCGCGGTGAACGAAACATCCCCAGAGATCAAATTGGCCGGGAGGCATCGCCGCCGCGGAACCGTCGTTTCCTCGACCTCCTTTGTGGTTCAAAAAACCATGGACAGCGTTATGCCTCCGTACCCGAGTCTATCCGAGCCTCGCCGGGATGGTGAAAACAGCATCTTCCGCACGCAGCCGCTGCAACCACTGCCGTCGGCGGGGCGGTCGCCTAATTTGGCCCGACGGGGTTCCGCATCGGCCTCGGGGCTTGTCGAGGCAACAGAAGGAGAATCAGCCGCCGGCCCGTATCGGGACCGGCGATCGATCTTGTGAGAACGTGCCCTCTGGGCGCGGGAGTCTAAATGTTCGCGGCTCAAATCTCAAATTTTTTGGCAGGCTGTTTCTGCTTGTCACTGGGGTATCGCGTGTGGCCCCAGTTGCGGGGGCCAGCCGGGGAGCGCTTCGCCGGAAGACGCGGCCTATTCTTTCGTGTGGGCGGGTTTTTCCTTATTGGCCTCTCGCTTGTTAGCGTGGCCTATGCCGGCATAGGATGGGGAGCGAGCGGGGCCGACGCCTGGGCCGTGTGGTTCTTTCCCTGGGCTGCGGCAATCGCCTTTGCCTTGGCTGTGGGGTGGCTCAACGGCCCGCAAGCACACCGCAAGCCGCTGTTGTGGGTGGCGCTCGCGGGGCTGGGTGCGGGTGTCCTGGCTATGGCCCAATCGGTCCAATTCTACTTGGCTACCATCGGCAGCGGCGGGGCCGATCTCGTTTTGCTGACCAGCTTTTGCACCGCCGTTTGGGGTCTGCTGGCGGTTGTGCTTTATCTGTGCCTGCGAGCTGTCCCGGATGGGTACAGGGCTTACCGGCCTTGGCTGGCCTTCCTCATTGTGTGTCCGGGAGTGGTCGGGGTCGTCTGGGCGTTCTTCATCTTTTGGGGGCTTTCTGCGAGCTTCCGCGCCTCTTTGCCCGGGCGACCCGGCGAACGTTCACCGTCCTACGGCCGCTGGACAGGCCAAGCATTTTGTTTCTGCAACCTGCTGGGAGCATATTCGGGCACGCCTGGCATAGTGGGCGTGGTCGCGTTTCTGGCGGCGCTGGTCTTCTTGGTTTGGACGCTCCTCGTTTTCCGAAAGCTCTCGCTCCGAGTGCGGCAGTACCCCGCGGCAGAAGATCCGACCGCCGGGCTTAAGCGGGGGTAACGTTTCTCCGGCGATATCAATGGCTCGCCCATTTCCATGGCCGGCACGGGTGCCAACAGCGGCACCGGCGTGCCGGACCAACTGGCCAGCCAGATCGCCGCCGCCACCCCCGGCGAAACCTCCGGTGATTCACCCAACCTGGTGGCCGTTACCCAAAATAATTACGACTCCCAAAACCGCATTTTTGAAACCCTTACCTACAGCGTCGATCCCACCACCGGCAATGTCAGCCAGACGGCCCTAACCACCTATACCTTCTATGGCCCAAGAGGCAATGCAATAGAAACCGTTTCCCCCACCGGGCTGGTGACAAAAAATCTCTACGATGGGGCCAATCGGCTTTTTGAAACCTTCACCACCGATGGCGGAGCGGTCAATAACGCCGGAACCCCACTGCTCACCTATGCCGCCGCGAGTTCCGTCGCGGGCGATATTGTCATCAACCAAACCGCTTATGGCTACGATGGCGATGGTAACAATACCGAAACCGCCCACGCCCAGCGCTTCAATACCGATCCGATTCTGGGCACCTCCGCCGAAGGGGCCTTGTTTACCGCCGTAGAGAATTCCGATGGCAGTCTTACCATTACCCCCGCCGGCAACACCGATGCCAATTTAGCCGCCCGCATCTATTACACGGCCACTTATTACGATTCCGCCGATCGGCCCATCGCCACTGTCAACGCCGGCACCAACCCAGGGATTGTTTCCCTGGACGCGCAGAATCCGCGAAAAATTTCTAAGCCGGCCGCGCATTCCGCCTTCCTCGAACCCAACTGTTAAGGCATGGATGCCGAAATCCCGATGGGGCAGGAGCCAAGCATCGGGAAGGCATGGATGCCGAAATCCCGATGTGACAGGGGTCGCCAATCGGGACTGGCCGCGCCGCGTTTAGCGCATCCGCAGCCGCCCTTACTCCCAACTCCTAACTCCCAAATTCTAACTCCTGCGGCCACAGCCGCCGTGCTCCTTTCTCGCGCAGCGCCCCATCCTCTGCGGTCCTCTGCGTCCCCTGCGGTAAAAAATCGTCGTCGTCGTTAAGGCATGGATGCCGAAATCCTCGATGCTGGAGGACCAGCGCATCGGGACTGACCGCTCCTCACAACCCCCCAGCCCGGCCATTATTTGGCCGGGGCGTCCCGATGAATCGGGACTGGCCGTTACTGAGTCCTCGGCGTCTGAAAAAGGTACACGCCGCGAGTCTATGGCGTATCCACCGCCACCGGCAGCACCATCACCAGCAACGATTTACTCTACCAGACAATTTACCCCTCCGTGGCTGTGGGACAGCCGCCCTCGGCTGTCAGCAATTCGTATAACGCTCTTGGCAACCACCCGCGGCTGGGTCCGTGGTTGAAGCCGGCTTAAGCAATGGCGATAATGGGCTTCCTATGGTAACGCTTGCCGAAAGAATTTCGGAATCCGAGCCTCGCCGATCTCGGCAATTGCCCGGCTCCCCTTGCACATTGGCGGTTCAAGATGCCACCGCCGTAAAACCTGTTCATGCCTATCCTGTTACGGCACCCTACCCCCAAGGTAGCACAGCCATTCCTGCCTGTGAGACTAATTATCCCGTCGCTGCGGCGCAGCCTCGCCCGCCGGCCTCGGCAAAATTTCGCCCAGTCAGTGGTGTCAGTGGTAGGCTCTATATCAACAGTGAGAACACGTATCAATTCGTGATGAGCAATCCGGTGGTTGCTAATAATTCGACGGGCGAATTCGGCGTCCCGGGCCTAGCCTTCGACCTTGTCTGGAAGCCAAGCGAGGGCTTGCACCAAACCGAGGGGTGGGAAAAGAAGACCCTGCAGCTCACGGATCCGGTGGCCGGGATGGAGTCAAGCACCGTGGCCTCGGTCGTGAGCGGGCCTATTTGGAATCGCAAGGCTGGGTTTATGACCCTGACAGCGGCCAATACCTCCCACCCGGCGGCAAATGAGGTTAATGGAAATGGAATCATTTCACGAATTAGCGACGCGGTATTTTGGGCCGCTGGCGCACGCGAGCGGTCTTAGCCTCACCCGAGACCGTGATTTCTGGCTCGATTACACAAGCTCCCGCGTACGCTTAACGGTAGCGTACGACGCGTGGCGCACCCGTGAGGTGGTCACGGCGATTGCATCTCTCCACGACAGGGGTAGCCCCTATTATGATTTTGGATATGGACTCTATCTCATCTTGTTGTTCAAGGGAAAGGATCCTGAATCAGTGCGCGGTGGCGCGGTTCGACCCGAGGAGCTGGATGGTGAATTGCGAAATCGGGCGGCCTTATTCACGGAGCTTTGCGTCAAACTGCTGGGTGGCGACGCCGAGGAGTTCAAGGCCTTGCAGGCTTTTGGGAGAAAGGCCGCCCACGAGTATGAGCTCCGTAGCCAAGCTAACAGCGCAATGGTCCGGGCAGGCTGGGCGTGGGCGAAGGGCGACCTTCAGAAGGTTATCGAGGAATTAGCCCCGCATGAGAACTGCATTGATCCAAGTTGGAAACAGAAACTGGCGGAGGCCAGAGCGACCTTGGATCGCCACGGACGGCCGCCTCGCTAACGGCAGACAACGGCTTCGCCGAGATCAGGGGAGGGCGGAGCAATTGAGCGCAAGGAAGCAGGTGGATGGGCGCGGTTGAAGCCCGCACCGGCACCGGCGAAAAAGAAATAGCAGGCCGAGGCGTACGGTGGATGTGCGTGGGGTTTTTTGTAAAACTGGAGTCGCGCGGTGCGAATTGAAATCATCACGGGTCGGTTTGAGGCGCTACAGGACGTGGATGACCCAGCGGATCTCCTGCTGCGGATGCTCGCGCGCAGTACCCGGGCCAACGGTCGGGCCTTGCGGTACGTTAGTGCGGAGGAGCAGACGATCTTTAACGACATGCAGCTAGGCCGGCTGCATAGCGAGCTGGCCCTGTTGGACAGGGCGGTGGAAAGCCCGGAGGAGTTTCGGTTTCTGGGGCAACTGCTCTCCCTGTGCCTTATCGCGCGCAGCGGTGCCAAAATGATCCGGTTTGTGCCAGCCCTGTTGCGAAGCCCGGATGGGGTTAGTCCTGAGCACGGGCGTCAGACGCAGAGCCCGATCTCGGGTACGGCGGTCATAGCAGAAGCCGACTTAGGGCGTCAGCCCTGCGTGGTGGTCGACCAGCTCCTTGATGATATGAATGTGCGGGGAAGCGCTCTCTGGAATACGCCGATCAGCGAGGACGAGTTTCCGGTTCTCGCCCAGATCGACCCATACCGCGACACCTATTTCAATCGCAAGCAGATGCCAGATTTCCTTGGAGAGTGGGACCGCTTTTTCCTGGCAAGGAAGGAGCCGGGGGTGCTGGCCGAGGTGGCAATGGTTCGATCATTTGCTGAAAAGGTTCTCCTTGGGAAGGGGCTGTACCTGAAGTTTGAGGGGGATTAGGTGAAACGAGGACGCAGCTAGGTTTTTTTGTCCCTTTTCGCGGCCATTGCTTCACGGAACAAGGGTTTTGGTATAATGGGCTTACAGTAATCAGGGTCTTCAAGGCTGGTGGCCGCATGGTAATGGTTGACGCAGAATTCATAAGACAGGAAGGGCGCTTCGCGAGACAGGAACGCGTGGCCGCGCCGGGCATCCCGCCCGGCACCACCAACTATCCCGGCGCTGTGGCGCAGCCTCGCCCGCCGGCCTCGACGGGATTTCGCGGGGTTGAATCCGGTGGTGTTGTGGGCAGCGACCCAAACCCGCTCAACATCAATGCCCCGGTATTGCAGGACACCTACAACGCCGGTGTGATCCAACCGAACAGTCGGCTGTACCTCACGCAAGATGCCAACTGGAACACTACCGCCGTAATCGGTTACAACAGCACGACGCAGACTTGGCAGGTCGTCCAGCGCTACGTGTACTCCCCCTACGGCAACATCAGCATCTTGAACCCCGATTTCACCACCGTTCCAACCGGCACGCAGCCGCTGGTCAACAATCCCTATCAGGGCATGGCCCTCGATCCCGTAACCGGCCTCTACTACGAACGCGCCCGCTGGTACCGCACCGGCCAAGCTGGGTTGAGGCAGGATCCGAAATCCTCCCGACGCATCGGGACAGGAGCGGTTCATCGGGAGGTAAGCCAGGATCCATTGCAATACATCAACGGCGCTAACACGTATCAATTCGTAATGAGCAATCCGGTGCGCGCGGTGGATCCGTGGGGATTAAAGATAATGGCGCTGGTGTCAGGCCCGAATCCAACGCCGAGCGGCTGGCTGGATTATTACGCCAGGTGGGCGATGAGGATCGCTCGAGATATGAAGGCCAGCTATACGAACGCGGAAGACGAGAAGATTCAAAAGGCCGGGAAGGTAACATTGGACGGGGCGGCTTTCACAGGTAGCCGCCAGGATATTATCAACGCCATGCTTCGGGAAGCCCGCTCCAAGCAGACGGACTTCACCGCCGGTGGCCGCGCCGCGATGGAGGCCTCCGCCAAGATTTTAGCCGGGCAAAACAAGAAGAAGTACGACTGGACGCTGGCGGTGTTCCACGGGGTTTACCAGCAAGGGACGAACAAACCCCTCGGGTTCGTCGACATAAACAACCATTATTACCGGGAACCAGCGAACGTCGCCGCGTTTCAAAACATAATCGGCCACGTCCCGGGCCAGCCGCTTGTCGTGGCATGCTTTACCAACGGCAACCTTGAGGAGGCGATGCAGGTTGTTGAAAATAGCGGGAATTTGGGCAGTTGCGACATAATAATTACATTGGGGCGCGTAAAAGTGACTACCCACCCACTGGCTCCGACGACGCAGCCGACGCGGCCGGGAATGTGATGGCAGCCCGCCGGGTCGGCGGCGCGAAAGTAGGGCTATGCGTATTTCTTGGACAATTACAGAATATGTTGATTATCCGAAAACTCGAGGTACGAGGTGACGAAGCGCTTGCTATCACATTTGGGGATCCAATTAAGACGCAGGCGTCCCCGGAGGGTCGCGATGAGTGCGGTACCGGCGGGATGTCTGGCGATAGTCCTTATCGCTGGCACATTGCCCGCCTGTACCCGGCAATCACCCGGGCCTCCGATCCCAACCGGCTGCGGTACCGAGAACCAATCGTGCGTATTGCCTGTGGAAGCACATGTCTACGCACTTTGGGGGATTGAGCATGGCGCAGCAATTTATGAGGGCCGCGTGGTCCGGAGCCGGGCGTTGATGCACGCAAGTCAATGCGTTGACGCGAGCCAGCTCGAAGTCCATGTTCTGAAAACCATCTGGGGACCGCAGGCGCACCGTATTGCCGTCGACACTGGTGTTCCCGTTCCATTTACGGACGGGATTTTATGTGCACCCCATCCACCCGCGTCTTCGCTCAGCCAGGGGACCAGGCTTACGCTCATCCTGCTTCCGCCGGCCCTGAACCCGCATACGCCCGCGGTTTATCAGATAGGAGCTACGCAGATGTGGCTTGCCTGGGGCAACGCCGATCCCTTGGTGTTGGCGTTGGAAAAACTCGCTCGCATCGTTGGCGAAGAGCGTAAAGCCGGGGAGTCTCCTGTGGGCATCAACTCGAATTCGGCGGTAAGGGCCGCCGATTTGCAGGTGGATCTTTGGGCACAATGGCACAGCAATTCCCCGCCTATTAGATCGGCGGACGATGCTGCCGTCTGGGTTGGGCGGCTACTGTGTCAAGGGGAGGTAGAGCGAGCGGCGCCTGGCGAAATCCGTGCAGCACGCCGCGCCGCCCCCGTCCTTACCGCCCGCCGGGATGTAAAATCGGGTCCTCGCGCGGTGATCGTGGCCGGTTTGGCCCATCGGCTAATGATTGCTCCGAGGGAACAACGGACACCATGGGTGCGTTGTCTTGGAAAGGTGGTATTGCAAGGGAGCACACCAGCCGCCGGGATTTGCTTACGAAAAGGCGACGAGGAGAGGCTTCGCCGACTTTTAGTTGGAATGGAACGATCCGGGGCGAACCGGCCGCCCCTTTCCCAACGTATTCAAGCGGTCGTGACTTGGTTAACGAAATGACGCGCGCCGTGTCGACCAATGTCTTCAATCTCATCGGTTCGGGCACCGCCTCCAATCGCAGTTTGTGATCCAAACCCTTTCCCGCACCCTGTATAATTCCGCCGGGCAAATGACCTAAGCCTCCGGGGATGTGCATGGGTGGGGCGCAGGTCGTCGCGGCGTGGGGTGGGCTTGCGGCTAGCGTGGGCCGCGTCGAACTTGTGCGACGGCGGCGTCGCTGGCCTCGGCCTTGGCTCGCCGGGGTTTTTCGTGCGTATCACTGTGGCGGTCGGGCCGGAACCCCGATGGCCATCCAATACTGTCCGGAAAAATGCTGACAAAAAACCAGTAAAGATTTAACCCAATCCTAATTAATAAGGACAGTCACCGATTAAAATGGATCCCATGATCGTCAACCATGCGACGGCTTCGCCGGGAGCAGGCAGGAGCCGAACGAGCGAGTCCCGATTGGCCGCTCTCCCGAACGACGTTGGGCCTACGGGACAGGACCCGCGTATCGTGGCTGACCGCTGAAAGCTGACCGCCGACCGCTCATCGCTTCCCAACATCCCCTGCGGTAAAAAGACGCCATCCTTCTCGGTTCTTCGCGCCTTCGTCGCTTCGTGTTTAACCCGTCCCGCGCAGCGCCCCCGTTCTCTGCGGTCCTCTGCGTCCCCTGCGGTAAAAAGTCGTCGTCATGCTCCCGACTCCCGTCTCGCGGGCCGCAGCCCGCGCCATTATCCTCCCCCATACCCCGCCTATCACCCATCAACGGAACTCCCGATGGAAGGCGAAACTGTCCAGTGCAGCCGAGCCTCGTTCCGCCTGACCGCAGGCACCCAAACCGCCCGCGATCACTGACAAGTAAATACGTACCCCGCCGCAACGGCCCCGTCGAAGCCACAGGCGTGCACCACACCAAAATAAGGAATTCGAATCATGCCCATGCTGCGCCTACAAAAAGAAACAAAGGCCACCTCGACCATGAAAATTAAAAATGTTTGGCCGTCTTGGCCATCTTGGCCATCTTACCCCAAAACCCCAACAAAACCGCCAATTTTTCAACTTGTCCAAGATGGCCGGCCCCAAAAACTTGGCCACCTTGGCCATCTTGCCCGTCCCCGCACTCCCGCTCTGCGGCCCTCTGCGTCCCCTGCGGTAAAAAGTCGTCGTCGCCGTTAAGGCATGGATGCCGAAATCCCGATGTGGCAGGAGCCGCCAATCGGGATCTCCCAACTCCTGACTCCTTCCTCCTGACTCCTAGCTCCTTACCAAAAAAAACTTGTTGATCTTGTCGATCTTGAGAATCTTAGCCCGACTTTTGCCGTTTTTCAGGAGCGTAAATGGTCGAATCATCCGGCATTCGCGATTGCGGGGCGAGTTTTTGCACAGCCCGTGTTTTGTACGGGTGTGCAGAAACTCCGGGCCATCTTCAAAGGCCTGTGAAATCAGGCTTTTCGGTTCCACCAAAAATGGCAAAAGTCGAGATTAGGGAGCGCGCAAAAATAAATTCGTGCTTTACGTCGCAGGAATTTTGGTTGCTGGGGAGGCGTGAGCGACGCGCATACCCCGCCAGTGGGTCTGGAACGAGCGGCCATCCGAGCCGCGACCGTAAGGAAGCGGTTAACAGTGCTCAAGTTATTTTTGCCCGGTCCCATACCGCTTTGTTACCCGTACACGCATGCCAAAAGTGACAACCTATAATCAGGACGTGACAATTGCCCCGCCCGCCGTCGGAGTGGACATTGCTTTTTTTTGATCGCCACCGCTATAATTGCGCCATTATCAACTGGCAGCCTGAAGACTTGGTTAAAGACGGCAGATCGGTATGCGGCGAACACAGAGTTACGAAGAGTGGCGGCAGGAGATGCTCCATGAAACCGCCCGTTTCATCGAATGGGGTTTAATGCATTCTTCGCGGGTGCCACGTATTCCGACGCATCCGGTGGGGGATGGGAACTTTCCACGATATATCAAGCAGTGGTTTTGGGAAGTGGTTTTCCAGCGTAATTTTGGACCGCCGGGATGGCACTGAATCCACGCGGGCAATGGCTCCGCCGAGGAGCACCGGCGAAATTGGAGACATTCACATGGCGATTGTGGCACCGATCAGCACTTGGGAAAAGCGCCGGCCGCTCGTTTTGGCCGTGATTTGCGTCTTGGTTGCGGCCTGGTTTGCCTACGACGGCTGGTATGGCTGGCCGGCGGCCGACAACGCCGTTTATAAAAAGATGCAACAGCCTGGATTACAAGGGGTTGGTCGGCAGGCGCGAAGAATAGCTCTTACGTGGCCGGGTTGGCATCAGGCTACGACCCGGCAGTTGATGGGCAGCAAAGATATTATCACGCCCGGCAAGCCTCCTTCGCGGGAGGATAAAGCCATCGTCCGGGCATTGGATGGCGGCAATAATTTTATTGGTTTTGATAAATTGGCCTATAAATATCATTTTTCGCAATATCACACTGTCACTGATATTTACAATCAGCGGTGGATTGTCTTGGGCGTGGGTATTGTGGCGCTGCTGGGATTGTTCTGGTACCAGCGCGTTCGGAATCGCAAGATTCAGGCTGATGAAACTGGGCTGGTCCTCGCCAACGGGCAGGTGATCCCCTGGTCAAAGATCAAGGTGATAGACAATGTGCGCTGGCATAGCAAGGGCTTTGTGCGGATCACTTATACAAGCCCTGAAAATCAAGAGAAAAATGCGGTTCTGGACGGTACCCTCTATGAAAACCTGTCCGCGGTCTTAGAACTGATGGCGGAACGGGCCGATCAGGCCCAGATGATTTCTCCCGCACCTCCCGCACCTCCGGACGTCCGATCCTGACGGTACCGCCTGCCGGCTGCAAACCGCCGGACCAAAGCTATCGGGGTCGTCCAATATACTTCAGTTGTACATCTCGGAAAAATGCTTCCCCGGGTTGCAGGTAGATAAAAAAATCAATCCGCATCCAATGAATGTGATGCTTTTTACCCTCGGTGGAAGGCGTAAAGTCCATCACCTCCCGATTCCACCCTCGATTGCCTACGACCGGCAAAAGCTCCGCGCGGTAACGTTCAAATCGCTGGCTGGCCAGGCTTTTGGAATTGCTGAACTGATCCGGCTGATAGGCAAAGCCCTTGAGGAATATCCGTACCCGGGGTGCCGTGCTGTGATACCAGCAGGAAAAACGATAATGCCACCCATTGTGCACCGGAATCCAGTAGCTCTCCACCGCCAAGCCGTTGTTGACCGCAACGCCGGGGCCAACGTGCATCATAAGGCAATAGCCCCTGGGGCCGTGCGGAACCGCCACGGATGTCGGTACGATGGCAATTGCATTATTGGGCAGGTGACGGGCGGCCGCGGCAGAAAGCAGTTTTGGATGGAAAACCCGGGCCGCAAGAAATCCTTCCCACATTTTGGCCAGATGCGACGGTGTGTGGGCGGCGGCGGTAAAGCTGCCATCGCTCACCAGATTGGGCCGCTGCTTAAAACGCGCTGCCAGCACCGGATTATGGATATCCGCCTGTTGCGACGACACGTGGTGAAACTGTACCTCGTCCAGGCGCGTCAGAAGACCTTCCACGGTCAGCCGTGGGCTGGTAGCGCTGCCTGGAATAACCGCGGAGCAGCTTTTCGCTATTGTCGGTCCTTTATACAGCACCAGGGTGAGCTTTCTTCCCTGCACGTAACCCATGATGGCTTCATCCACGCCCAAAGCCTTAACGACCTGAGCCACCTGCGACTTATCAAACGGCTCGGACCATGAAAGCTGCAGGGCGGAGATCATCATGTTGACATTATGATCGCTGATGCGCTTCACATGGCCGTTACGGGACATTTTTTTGGCCACGGCAAAACGCATCCGCCGGGCCAGACGCTGGGCCGCCGCGTCATGGCCGATGAATGGCAGCACCGCAAACGATGGTTCCTTGTTCCTGTTTGCCGGGGAGGCTTGGGTATTGTCAGGGGAGACCGCAACAACCAATACCAGCAGCACTGCAAGCAGCAGCGTTTTTATGGAGTGTTGAATTGTTTTATGCACAAGGTACCTCCAACATACGCGGTAACACCGGGCTTCCGCTTTTATTTTAGCACATTCAGCCGCCGATGGGCATCGCCGGCCGGCGTACATGAAAAATCCCCAGATCCACCACGGCACCAGCGGGAAAGTCCAGCGTGGCATCAAAGGCTCGGCGGCCAACACTGGTAAAAATGACCACCGCACAACGCGTCCGGCGAACGTAAGCCAAATCTCCCACGGCCGGCCCCACATATCGGGCATTATGCACATGCTGGAAATGAAAGATAAATTCGGCCAGCGCATGCACCGTAGCCGCCAGCAGCATGGGGCTGGAAACGTATACACCGCCGCTTCGATTCAGCAACGGCGGAAAGATATGAATGGTCAGGGTTTTATCCGCGGCACGCGGGTTGGTGAAAGCCAAGCCCGCAGGGGTATGCGCATAACAGATCAGGCCACCCGTTTCGCTGGCATGGTTATGCATGGAACGTAGACCGTCACCATAGACCATTTGCCGAAAAGCGGGATGGGTCAAACCGGTGAGCATCTCATGCAGCAGTATCATATTGAGCAGGGTAAGGCGCGGCGCGTTGGCTTGCAGCGAGGGATTGGGATAACCGGGGGCGTGTGGATAGGGGCGGGGACGGCGCAGGTGCTTTTGATGGTGCAATTCCGCGGCAATAGTTTGCAGTAAACTGCTGCGCGTAAGGTCCACAGAAGCAACCTGTACATGCGCCAGCATGTAGGCCTGTGCCGGGGCCAGGCTGTGGCGACGGACATGCCCGCACAGTTGCCGCCAATTGGCGGCGCATCGGATCATCATGCGGGAACGCTTTTCCACGTACAATTCCTGCAGCCAAAGTATCTCCGTCGTGGATACGCTCACATGATGGTAATAACGGATCCACCATTGCATCGCGGAAATCATCGGATCGTTACCGACGGTGTGTTGCAGGAGATGGCGTATAAAGGCCGGGCCTTTTTCCTGGCGTAGCAAGGCCAGCGCCGCAATGCGAACTTCCATTGATCCCGGCCGCAAAAACGTCTTGGTCAGAACCTGACGCAGCGACCGTCCGGTGATATCTCTGATGGCCGCGGCTTCCGGGCGCTTGGAGAGTTGATAGCGCACTGCTGGTCTTTTCAGGGAAAGAATTAAGGGGCCAACAAGCCCAGGATCATGGCATTGCACACAGACTTTACCGGCATAAAAGAGCATGGGCCATTGCTGCTAGGTTGGTAGGTATTTTGTAAGCAGGGCCACAGCGAGTGTGCGATTGGCGGTGAAGATTTGTTGTAGGGCGTAGATGCGCATGGCGGAGGTTTGGCCGGTGGTGTGCAGAATATAAGTCAAGGCGGCCAACCGAATCGGCGATTGGGTACCCAGCAGCACGACAAGCCTACGGTCAGCCCGTTGGCGGGCTTGGCTGGCAACGGCGCAATTTTCCATGCGATGCACAAGCCGGGCGGTCTGTCGGGACCGCCGGGTGGCAAGCGTTGCACGAGGAGACGGTTTGCGTGTAACGGAGCAGCCCACGATAATCACCCACAGCGTCAAGGCCAGCCCGGTGAGGCCCAAGGTGCCCAGCACCTGGTTTCGCCGCCCCTGCGGTCTTTGGAGGCACGGTAGCGGAACTGGCCCGCAGCGCCAGTCTAAGGTGCCACGGGGCCAACGGGCCTGGCCGCAGCGGGAGTTTTGGCGGCCCAGCGGATAAGATGCCGACATGCTATCTTTTATTGTGGCCAATCTGGACCTCCTGATACCAATGTTCCTGTTGATGGGGCTGGCGGCATTTTTTGCTTTAAGCGAGACGGCTCTTTTTTCCTTAACTCGCCATGACCTGCATCAACTGAAATCCCTGGCCAATCGTCGGGAAGTCTTGGTGGCCAAGCTGCGCCAGCAGAGTCGGCCCCTATTGGTAACTATTCTACTGGCTAACATGTTGTGTACCATCCTCTTTTTTGTGCTCAGCACGATGTTGCTGCGCAACATCAACATGGCGTTTGGTCGCGCGGCGGTGGTTATTCTGGCGCTGGCCCCCGTGATTCTGGTGGCCTATTTTGGGGAGGTCATGCCCAAAATTCTAGGGCGAACCTTTAATCGGCGGCTGGCACCGCTGGTCGCGGGTCCATTGGCGACTCTCATGCGTATGGCGGCACCGGCGGTTGGTTTGATTCAAGGTGCGGTGATTACACCGGTTCATCGACTCATTGATCGGCCAAGCGGGGCTGGGGCGTTTACGCTCGATGAATTTCGCCGGCTTTTGAGCATGTCCGAGCGTCAGGGCATTATTGACCGCTCGGAAAATCAACTTCTGCAGCAGGTGGTTCGCCTGCGTGAAATCAAGGTTCGCAATGTCATGGTGCCGCGGGTGGCCATGACCGCTTTTGAAATTCATAAGCCCAGCACCGATCTGCAGGATATGTTTCGGCGCACCGGCCTTTCCAAAATTCCGGTGTATGACCGGCAAATCGACAACATTCTGGGTGTCATTCGCGCCAAAACATTTTTACTGGAACGACCGGCAACGCCGACGGCGCTGCGCAGCCTGCTCCAGCCGGTACGTTTTACGCCCATGAGTCAGACGCTCGATAAACTCCTGACCATGTTCCGGGAAAGCAGTTTTCAGATGGCGATCGTGGTGGATGAATTCGGCGGTGTGGCGGGCCTGGTATCGCTGGAAGATGTGGTGGAACAACTGATCGGTGATATTTCTGATACCGGCGACGCCGCAGATCGAGCCTTGGAGCCTCTGGCACCAGATCGATGGCGGGCCTCGGGTAATCTCTCGTTGTTGCAATGGTCGGATATTTTTGGCGCACAGGTACAACATTTGCACGCCTCAACGGTGGCCGGACTCATTTGTGCCGTATTGAAAAGAATTCCCCAAGTCGGTGATTCCATAGCCATCAATCATCTGAAGATGACCGTGGAAACCATGCGCGGCCCGCGGATTGAAACCGTCCTGATTGAATTGCAGGAACGCCCGATACCGGATGCCGGCTATGGGCCTGATTCCGGCAATGCTACGACCCAGTCGAAGGAGGATGTGAAGCATGCCTGAAGGAATGCTTTTGGCCTGGGCTTTTCCAAGCGGCACTGCCGAGGCATGCTGGTTGGTCTTGGGAGTGTTGGGGTTGATTGGCTCTATTTTGTTTAGCGGCCTGGAAACCGGGCTTTACACGCTTTCGCGATTGCGGCTGCAATTGCGTTGTTATCAAAAGGATGCCGCCGCTTTGCAAATTTCCCGGTGGATGGAAGATCCCGGCAATATTCTCGGTGGCCTGCTGATCTGGCAGAATATCTCCAATTACATGGTGTCCGCGGCGATTACCATGTTGATGGAAAGAGATCGTTTTGGTCCCGCGGCTGAAACCATTTTATCCGGCATTGTCATTGCGCCGTTGATGCTGATCTTTGCGGAAATCGTGCCCAAGGATTTATTTTACAGCTATACCGACCGCTGGACCTACCACCTGGTGCGGCCCATTCGCTGGTCCATGGCCGTCATCGCGGTGATTCCGGTCTTGCCACTGGTACGCTGGCTCGGTGCGGCATCCCTGCGCATGCTGCGTGGCAAGAGCGACCCCATGGAAAATGGTTCACCTCCACATCGGCTGCTGCGCATTGCCCAGGAGAGCACCGCCAGCGGTCTGATCAGCGACGCGCAGCAGGAACTGATTTCCCGGTCTTTGCACATGGCCCACATTGCGGTGCGCGAAGTGATGATCCCGTGGAATCGGGTAATTGGTGTGCCGGTGGGGATCAGTGCCAAGGGATTTGAGGCTATTGCTCGCCGCTATAACCATTCACGCCTGCCCGTGCTGGGTCATTCCGCCGACGAGGTGCTCGGTGTGGTGAACGTGGTGGATATCTTGGCGGAGTGGCCGAGCTTTTCACTTCAGGCCAATCTGGACCGGATTATTACCCTCTTGCCGGATCAATCGGTACGCTCCTCGCTGACGCTGATGCAAAAGGCCAGGCAAACCATCGCCGTGGTGGTCAACCGCAACGGCAAGGCGATCGGTCTGGTGACCATCAAGGATCTGGTGGAAGAATTGCTGGGCGAACTGGCGGACTGGTAACCACCCGGCTATGTCACGCGAACTTGCCCATTGGCGGCGATCGTCAGCCGTCCGTCTACCCACCATCGAATGGCTTGCGGGTAGGCCTGACATTCCAAATCAAACACCCGCGCCGCCAGTGTTTGTGGGGTATCGCCGGGCAATACCGGGCAGGTACGCTGGAGAATAATCGGGCCGTGGTCGTATTGGTTGTCGGCAAAGTGAACCGTGCAGCCGGAGAGGGTATCGCCGGCCTGGATAACCGCTTGGTGTACGTGCAGGCCGTGCATGGAGCGTCCGCCGAATTTAGGCAAAAGGGCGGGGTGAATGTTCAGCGTTCGCCATTGGTATTCCGGTGGTATCTTCCACAGGCTTAAGAATCCGGCCAGGCAGATCAGGTCCGGCGTGTAGGTTTTTAACAGATCGTGGATACGGGTGGAAAAATCGTCCAGATCACGGCAACTCCGGCGCGGCACCACATGGGAGGGAATATTCAGCGCGGCGGCCCTGGTTAGGCCATAAGCATCATCCCGGCTGGAAATAACACAGACAATGGAAATGGGCAATTCTCTACGCTGTGCCAGATCGGCCAGATTTTGCAGCGTGGTGCCGGAGCCGGAAATAAGCACCCCCACGCGCGGCGGAGTGTTGCGGGGTTGTGGTATTGGAATATTCATGGCAGTTAGCCTCATGCAGTTGGGCGACACAATATTTTTAACGCCCGCAGTCCGTGGCCGCAGGCATTTCCTGCCCGGGCTGCGGCAGTTCCAGCTCCGGCGCGTTTGCGGTGGGTGCGGCTGCGGCAGCGCGATATCCCATGCGGGCAAGGACGGCTCCACCGAGCAGTAAAATTGCGCCAAGGGCGATACCCTTGGGCAGCATATCTTGCGGGCCACCGGCCAGAGCCGCTACCGCGGGGCCGACTACGGTGCCCACGCCAATCAGAGCTTCATGCAGACCCGCATGTTCGCCGGCTCCATGGCTTAAGTGCATGGAATAATAGAGCGATCCGGCGTAGACCAAGGCCGCCGCCAAGCCCAGAATTATTTGTCCGCCGATGAGAACCCCAATGGAAGGTACGGCAATAAGCATCACTGTGGCGACGACCAGAGAGAAAAACCCGCCCAGCATCCAACGGACGCGATAATGCCAGCCGGTCCAGAACCAGCAGCCGATAAATCCGGCAATGCGGGCCAGGCCCCAGATGGAGCCCACGGCGGTAGCCTCCGCATAAGAAAAGCCGGCGCGGTAGGTTAAGTACGCCATGATGGGCATGATGGAATTCAGCGATACGTAGGCAAGAAGATTCGACAGGCGGGCCATATTCAGCAATGTCGTTCCACGGACGGAACCAATCAAAGCGGCATCCATCGGATCCACGTCATCGTGATGCGGCGGTCGCGAACCGATAAGACTTTGAGGAATGGCCACAAATCGTACCATCATCACGGATGCTAAAGCCGCCAAACCGGCCCCGATGAAGACCGCCGACCAGGTCAACCAGCGGGCCAGAACACCGGTTATCAGCAAGGCCACAAAATAGCTGTTGGACCATCCCAGGTTGTACAGGGTGATACGGGTGGAAAGTTTCATGCGGGCCGGACTTTGGGTAATGGCGGATTCCAGCGCCGGCCATCCCGGCGTGACCGAGAGATTCAGCAGGGCCACCAGCAGAAACAGCAGTGCCAGGCTGCGAAAAACAACCGCGGCTACACCGATCAGGCAGATCAGTGCGGTGCACACGCCGGTGGCGATCAGAACTTTTCGTTGACCGATACGGGAGAGAATCCTGCCGCCGGTAAGTGCGGCTGCGGTATATACAGCGCCGCCGCAGACCATAAACCATAGCAGCGTGGCGGGGGCACAATGCAATTCATACCGGGCAAAAAAAAACACGCCGTTAGTGGCCAGAACCGCGGCAAAGGAATTCAGACCTTCCGCCGCATACCACGGCCACAGAACTCGGCGATCGGTTAAGACCTCGGCTTGGGCGTTAAACCCACCACCGGCACGGAGAGATTTCATGGGAAAATTCCTCGCTGGGTGTAAGCCCGTGAGAGGTGTTCCACCGCTACGCAATAGGCCGCTCTGGAAATATCCACATCGTACTGGTGCGCTGCTAAACGCGTCCGCCGAGCCGCCAGAAGAATGGTTTTGCGTAATTCTCGTTCCACCTGGGCGCTACCCCAATGAACTCCGGCCTTGTTTTGCACCCACTCCAAGTAACTGACAATAACCCCGCCAGCATTGCATAATATGGCCGGCAGTACAACAATCCCACGCTCTCGCAGCAGTTGCGCAGCTTCCGGCGTCACCGGGCCATTGCCGCCCTCGGCCACCACCTTGCAATTCAGCCAGCCGGCCACCTGCGAATTGACCATGCGTTCGAGTGCGGCGGGAATAAAAACGTCGGTGGGCAGTCGATAAAATTCCTCCCGGTCCACGGTGCGCACGCCCGATGCCTGATATTCGCGTATGTTGCCGCCGGCCTGCACATGGTCCATCAGGTGGGCGATGTTCAAACCATCGGGTTTGGTAATCGCCCGCGTATGATCCATCACCGCCACCACGGTGCTGCCGTGGGCGGCCATGGCGGCGGCAGCGTGCCGGCCGACATTGCCAAAGCCCAGCAGGCTCACGCGGAGCTTTTCGAGCTTCAGGTTAAATTCCGGCAACAGTTCCTGCAATACCATGCCCAATCCCTGTCCGGTGGCCTTTTCGCGGCCTTCACTTCCGCCGCAGGTGATGGATTTTCCCGTTACCACATGGACCAGATTTTGCCGCGCCGCCTGACTGTGGGTGTTGAGAAAGGTATCCATCATCCAGTCCATCACCTGGGCATTGGTGCCCACATCCGGGGCGGGAATGTCGAATTCAGGCCCGATATTGTCGCCCAAGGCGGAGGTAAATCGGCGTGTCAGACGCATCAGTTCCGCGGGGCTAAGCCGGGCGGGATCCACCATCACCCCACCCTTGGACCCCCCAAAAGGCAGGCGCATGAGGGCGCATTTCATGGTCATCCATACGGCCAAAGCCTTGACGTCGTCCAGACTGATTTCCGGATGGTAACGGATACCGCCTTTGTACGGACCGAGCACATTGTTGTGCTGAATGCGGTAACCCTTGAAGAGTTTGTAGCGACCGTCATCCATACGTACGGGAAAATGGACCATGATTTCATTTTTCGGTTGTCCCAGCATTTCCTGTACGTAAGCGGGCGTGTCGGTGGTGGCACAGGCCTGATCCACAGCGGTACGGGCCATGGCAAAAAGCGAATGTGGATCCGCAGGCTCAATGCCTTCAGTGGCAGGCAAGCGGCCGGAAAGAGAATCTAAGGCCATGGTTCATTTCCATCTCGTTTATGCGGGGGCAAAACCGCTGCCTCAACCGCACACTCGTAGCGGCAGACGCACAATGGCTAAGATGATACCGCGCCGTGGACGCGCAACAACCCCGTGCCTTGGCGGCTTTTATCCGGCTGATTCGTGTGCACACGCAAGCCGCGGGTGTTGATGGTTGCGGCGAAGATCAACCCCATCGAACCAGGCCGGGCGGACATACGGGCCAGTTCGCTGCGCAGTCGATGCGCCTGATCCGCATCCGCACAAAGAAAATAGGCAAAGCCTCCACCCCCGGCTCCCGAAAGACCACCGGCCAGATAATACGGACGCAACGCCAGAAAAAGCTCGTCGACCGCCGGCGTGGTGGAACCGGCGTACAAGTCCTTTTTAATGCGCCAGTAGCGGTTAATTTCCGCAGCGCAGGCCAGCCAATCGCCTTCCTGCAGGGCGGCGGCGCACGCCCGACTGCACTGCATCAGTTCGCTAAACAGCACCATCGTGCCGGGTTCACGTGACAAATACCGGCCCATCACCTGACGCAGGATGTTGCGGGCCAGCCGCTGTTGACCGGTAAAATACACCACCAGGCGTTCCTGCAAGGCGTGGAGCTGCCGCGCCGACAAGGGTATCTTATTGACATGTATACTCTGGGTCAGGCCGGGCTTGGTTCGAGCGATTTTAACACCGCCGACGATTCCTCCAACCTGATCCTGCCAGCCGCCGCCGGTGCCCAGCAACTGTTCCAGGAGCAAGGTTTGTTCAAAAAGCGTGGCCTGGTCATAGGGCAGACCCATGGCCGCGCGCAGCACCGCCAATGTGGTGGCCCCTAGAATGGAACTGGTTCCCATGCCGGATCCTTTGGGCAGATTGCTGGCGGTGGTCAATTCAAACCCCTGACCATTGCTGCTGACGCGGGCGAGCCATTTTTTGAGGGAGTTTTCAGCCGGTCGTGGCGTCAGGCCGACGAGCCGGAGCGCGGCGATCTGCAAAGCCAATGGGTCGCGGGGGTCCAGGGGGCGGTGCAAAAGGGCCAGATCGGAAATTTCAAGCGTTTGGCCCAGATCTCGGGCCACCAGACGCACCCGGCAATCGGGCACCGGTCGGAAGCTCGACTCGATTGGTGCGGCATCATTTAAGTTCACGGCTACGTTCACCACCGATCCACCATGGTCCAGACAAAAGGGTGGTGTATCGGTCCAGCCGCCGGCCAAGTCGAGGCGAACCGGAGCCGTAGCGGCCAGCGGATGTTGGGAGCAGATTTGTGTACTCTGGGATGGCTGGGACCATGGCTTGCGGCTGGGCGCGGAACGGGCCAGCTCGAGAGCGTCGCGGATATTATTGAAGGCTTCCCGGCGCAGTGTGGTAGTGGTAGCTGGAATTTTGACCAACCGCCGCGGGAACACAGGCCGGTCGATTATTTCCGCCAGCGACCAGTGCAGGCGGGCTCGTTGAAGCAGGGGAATGGCCTTATTGTCGGCCGCCGCATACACCAGATTCAGTAACTGCTCATAGCCCGCAGGTCCAAAATGATGAATACCGTTTTGAACGGATGCGGCTGTTCGCGTGCCAACCGCATCCACCCATTGCAGGCCTTGCAGGATTCCGGATATCTTGTCGCGGTGTTCCGCCAGGGCCGCGGGATCGGCCAGTTCTAAAATATCAGCCATGGAGTAGCGTCGCGCTTTTCGCCAGGCCTTGCGCTGGCTTTGTTTCAGGGCGTGCGGCCGGATGCACCAAAGAATGTGATCAATATCGCCAAGCCGGCTGGAACCGGTAAAAAGTTTGGCGTTCCACAGGATAGATTCGGTATGGGGATTGGGCCAGATATCGTTGGGCAAGAGCTTGGCCTGCCGCAGCCATTCCGGCAGGTTGATGTTGCAAAAGCGGTCGCTGGTTTTCGGATCATCATGAATTCCGCAAATCACCGAAACGGTGAAGCGGCGGCCAGCGTCAATAACCGGAACGCTGAAGATCACCGTGTCCGAGGGTATCCGCAGCGGTGCAGCCGCAGTTGCTATGTTTACGTTGGAAAGCACACACCCGGATGCGATGCGCAGGGGCGCGGCCAAGAGCGAGTTTTCAATAAGCACGTGTGAGCCTATGCGCACGGCCGGCGTGGTGATAACGCTCTGATAGACTCTGGCCGATGGCGGAATCGAACTTTGCGAGGCGACGCGGACATTGTGCGCGAAGAGCCCGCACGCCGGAGCTTGGTCCAATCCGGTCATGGCGTTGCGAAACTGGAGGGTGGTGCCAAGGTGTTGGAAATGGGCGTGAGGTAATTCGTGGCAGCGCAATGGCGACTCCGTCAGGGCCTCCTGTAAATCGATGGCCAGTTGGCGCAGAGGCCCGCCGGAGGCGGATCGCGCAGGTTTGCCGGCCAGCGCAGCGGGTACAATATCGGCATACAGGTCGATGCGATGGCGGGTTTTCAAATGCCAAGCCGGAGTGTATCGCCAAGATAATTTTTGCAGCGACAGCGTGGCCTTGGCATCAAAAAAAAGCAGGCCCGAATCAATGAGGACTCTATCGTTTTCATCGGTCGCACCTGCCCGGCGCATCTGGCCCAGCGTGGCCTTCTGAAGCGTAGCGGCCACCAGAGGGAAGACCTCGCGCCGGCCGCTATCGGCTTGAGGCGGCGTGTTCGATGCGGCCACAAAAACCCCATGCTGTCGCCCCAGTTCTGCCGGCGCGCGCATCGAAAGCGCCGTGATTCCCGCAGGCGGCTGCGGCATGCTGCCGGCATCAAATAAGAGGAACACATCGCCCGCAGCCACGAGCAGGCCCGGTCCAAGACGCCGGGGCAATGCCGCCACCATCAAATACAAATGATCAAAAATAGTCATCAACTGGCCGTCCGGCCGGATCATCGGAAGAGGAGCAAAGATTTTGCCCAACGGCGAAAATTGCGGTAGTCGCTGTGACGCACCGCCGGAGTGTATCAGCAGAATACGTAAGGAATCGAGGCCTCGCGTGTCGCCGATAGTTTTTTGATGTCTGGCAATGGCGGCAATGGCTCCGAATGTGGCTCCGCCGGAGCCGGCGCGAAAACCGGGCGGGTCCGGGACGACCAGCGTTTTCTGGCTGGCTGGAAAAAAGGATCCCATTGGACCAACGCCGGAAGCACGCAGGTCAAACTCGTGCTGATACCCCGCGGCCTGGTGCCGATTGGCCGCGGTAAGTACCAGATAATCCCAACTTAGACCGGACTGATAGCCGATGAGCGCCCGCTTATAGGCTTCAGAGGCACGGGCAACAAGGCCTTGAATTTCGGCAATTGCGCGGGTGCGATGTTGACGATCGGCCATTGATTTCTCCGGCAAGATCATAACCGGCTCGTTAAATGTTTACAAAAATTGGCGGCACCAATGGCTCTGGCGCAGGGTCGTAGCCTTGTGCCATTTTGTATGAAACGCGTCTTGCCCGCGGCCTGGTTGGCGGTGGCCTATCGGGTTTTCCAGACATCGGGCGACCGTGACGTGACTGCAGTGAGGGGGATGAAGGGCAGATTGGTCTGGTGGTGTGCCCGGCAGGCGGCTAACCCAGGACGAAGGTTTGGCCCTGCCAGCGCAGCGGCGTAACCACGGCAGCGCAGGCACTTGTGGCTGACGGCTAGCCGATAAATTCCACCGGCGTACATGCTGGAATCAGTCCGGCTTGGGCTCCCTGGTCGAGCAGGGCATTAACGGCGGCCCGACCGCGTGGGCCATAATCCAGAGTCCAATGATTGACGTACATACCCACAAATTCGTCGGCCAATTTTTCGTTCATATCGCGGGCGTATTGCAAGGCATGACGCACGGCCTGGTCGCGATGATCCAGCGAAAACTGAATGCTCTTTTTCAGGATGGCCGTTACCTCGGCCATGGTTTTCGCGCCCAGATCCCGCCGGATCACATTGCCGCCCAGCGGCATGGGCAAACCGGTTTTTTGGGTCCACCACCGGCCCAAGTCCACGCAGCAGACCAACCCATTGTTCTGATACGTCAACTGCCCTTCGTGAATAATAAGTCCGGCATCGGCGTACCCCGCCTGCACGTACGATAAAATTTCATCAAATGGTTTAACCACGGTATGCACACCTTTGCCCAACAGCAACTGCATCCCCAAAAACGCCGTGGTCAGCGTGCCGGGGATCGCAATGCGTTTGGTTTTGAGCTGGTCCACGGTAAAGGGATGCTTGGCCACAATCATCGGGCCGTAATTGTCACCCATGGAACAGCCGCAGGCGGTGAGTGCGTATTTGCTGCGCACATAAGGATACGCATGAAGGCTGATGGCGGTAATCTCCAGTTCACCTTTCATGGCCCGCACGTTCAGGGACTGAATATCCTCCAAAATGTGTTCAAATTGATACCTGCCTGCGTCCATTTGGCCCGTCGCCAGACCATAAAACATGAAGGCATCATCCGGATCGGGGGAATGTCCGAGCCGCAATTTGAGTTTTTCCGTCATGCCGCAGAGTCCTTAAAAACATTGCCACCGCACCATTTCGCCATTTCCAAAGATGGCAAGCGGCAAACTTTTCACTGTTTATTTACCAATGCGTGCACCTGCATCGGCAGGCCAAAGAGTTTGATGAACCCGATGGCATCTTTACCGTCATATTCCGCGCCCATGGTGAAGCTGGCCAGATCCTGGCGGAACAAACTCTTGGGGGATTCCACGCCGGCCACGGTGGCTCGCCCCTTGAAGAGCCGCAGTTTCACCGTGCCGGTGACATTTTTTTCCACCGTGGTCACAAAGGCATCCAGCGCTTCACGCAGCGGATGAAACCACTGCCCGTAATAAACCAGGTCCGCGTATTTCAAGGCCACCTGCTGTTTGAAATGCAGGGTATCACGTTCCAGGCATAGCGATTCAAGCCCGCGGATGGCGGTAAGCAGAATTGTTCCGCCCGGTGTTTCGTATGCCCCACGGCTCTTCATACCCACCAACCGGTTTTCCACCAGGTCGGTCTGGCCCACCCCGTGGCGACCGCCAAGGTCATTGAGTTTTTCGATGATGGTATGGGCGGGCAGCCGCCGCCCATTGACGCTTACCGGCGTGCCGGATTCAAAACCAACCGTGACTATCTCAGCTTTGCCTGGTGCTTTGGCCACCGGTACGCTCATCACCCAGAGATTATCCAGCGGCTCGTTGGCGGGGTCTTCCAGATCCGCGCCTTCATGGGAAATATGCCACAGGTTGCGATCCCGCGAATAAATTTTCTTTTTGGTCTGGGCGATGGGCACGCCCTTGGCCATCGCATATTCAACGGCCGCCTCGCGCGAACGCAACTGAAAGCGATCATCCTTCCACGGGGCAATAATTTTCAAATTCGGCCCCAGGGCCATGTAGGTCAACTCAAAGCGAACCTGGTCGTTGCCTTTACCGGTGGCACCGTGGGCCACGGCATCCGCCCCTTCCGCGCGGGCTACCGCCACCTGATATTTAGCGATCAAGGGGCGGGCGATGGAAGTGCCCAGCAGGTAGTTGTGTTCGTAGACGGCCCCGGCACGGAGCATCGGAAAACAGTAATCGCGGGCAAATTCCTCGCGTAAATCCTTCACAATGCACTTATCAGCACCGCTGGCCAGGGCTTTGGCCTTGATGCCCTCAAGTTCATCGCCCTGGCCGAGTTCCGCCGCAAACGCAATGACGCGGCAACCCGGATAATTATCCTTGAGCCAGGGTAAGATCACGGACGTATCGAGTCCGCCGGAATATGCCAGAACGATTTTTTTCACATTTTGGGCGGGCATTGGTTTAATCTCCTGAAGATCAGCCTTCGCAAGGTGAAACATCATCCACATTTTTGCGCCGCTTGGCAAACGACCGGGCCGGAACAACGCTCAATTTGAGTCGGCCAAGTTGGGAAGAGTGAACCAGGGGCATTTGGTTGGGGTTTGACGGGTAAGATTGTCAAGATCGACAAGATCAACAAGTTTTTTTGGGCGAGGAGACAGGAGGAAGGAGACAGGGACGGGCGCGGGCTGCGGCCCGCGAGACGGGAGTTCCCGATACGTGGCTCCTGCCCCATCGGGATTTCGGCATCCATGCCTTAACGGGAGTCGGGGAGGGGCAAGATGGCCAAGGTATTTGTTGTTGGCCATGTTGGACAGGTTGAAAAATGGGCAGTTTTGTTGGGTTTTTGGGGTAAGATGGCCAAGATGGCCAACGTGGCCAAACATTTTTAATTTTCCGGGTTAAAGGTCGGTTTTGTGCTTGTTGCAGGCGCAGCATGGGCATGGGTCGAATTCCTTATTTTGGTGTGGCGCACGCCTGGGGCTTCGACGGGGCCACGCGGCCTGCAGGCCGCGAGAATCCCGATGGATCGTTCGTGTGGCATCGGGATTTCGGCATCCATGCCTCAACGTGGGAGGGAGAACAGTAGAGCGCAAGGAATGCGGTGCTGTTTTCGCTGCGGGCGTTGCGGAGGGGTACGTATTTACTTGTCAGTGATCGCGGGCGGTTTGGGGGCCTGCGGTCAGGCGGAACGCGGCTCGGCTGCGCTGGGCAGTTTCGCCTTCCATCGGGAGTTCCGTTGATGGGTGATAGGCGGGGTATGGGGGAGGGTAATGGCGCGGGCTGCGGCCTGCGAGACGGGAGACGGCGGCTGTGGCCGCAGGAGTTAGAATCTGGGAGCTAGGAGTTAAAGGCGGCTGCGGCCGCAGGGGGGGCTCACCGCAGGGGACGCAGAGGACCACAGAGGATGGGCGGGGGGATCCACAGATTAGCGGATTTTCACAGATTAAATGACGACGAGTTAAACATCCCGAGGCGTCGGGATAAACTCCGGACAGAAGGTACGCAGAGGATGGACAAGGGGATCCATCCCGGTGGACTTCGGGATAAACGCCTTACGCAGATTTCACAGATTAAATGACGGGGGGGGATGCTGGGAAGCGATTGGCGGTCGGGGTTGGCGGCAGGGGCCGCCGCACGATAAAATACCTCCGGAAACTAAGGAAGCGGGTGTCATGGTTGCAGTGAGCGAAATAACCCAAGGCCACCCAGCAACAGGCAGCTTGGCTGCCCATCGTGGTAGTTGTGATCCTCGTGTTGGAACGGGGGCGACCGTTGGCTTAACGGGCAATATTCCCGACGCCACAGCGCTTTTCCACCACATCATGCCACTCGGCCAACTGTTAGATTGCTTGGAAGGCTGCGGCGGGTAAACGCAGCCCATCGTTGTCGTTTAACCGTGAGCGGGCTTAAAATGCGAAGAATGCGGAATTTTGCGGTGGCGGTAGGACTGGCGGCCCTGGTGGAAGTGACGGCAGCAATCTTTTTTTTCGGTGGCGCGGCGCTGGGCGCTGTACCGGCCTGGACGGGGCTCATCCTATTGTGCCCGGCGGTTAAATTCTGGCAGGTTTCCGGGGCCGATACCCTTCCGGCGGGAACGGCCGTGCTCGTTCTGGCCCTGCTGGAGTTTGCCCAGTTCCTGTGTATTTTCTGGCTTGTCATTGAGATTTTGGACCGGCGGCGCGACCAACGGAGTCGGGGAAAATGAGTCCAACCAGCGATACCGATTTTCCATCGCCGGTGCGCGTGGCAGTAACCGGTGCCTATGGCTATTCCGGCCGGTACATCGCCCGCCGCTTGGTTGACTTGGGCCACGAAGTTATCACGTTAACGAACTCCCCGGCACGCCAAAATTCGTTTCGGGGCAGTGTGCCAGCGTTTCCCCTGGCCTTTGACGATCCCGCCATGCTGGCCGAATCCATGGATGCGGTGGACGTGCTGGTCAACACCTACTGGGTGCGCTTTAACAGCCGCGGCTTTTGTTTCTCCGAGGCGATTGAGAACAGCCGGACCCTCTTTGCCGCGGCCAAGCTGGCCGGGGTTCGGCGCGTGGTGCATGTGAGCATTACTAACCCCGACGAGAAGTCCGGCCTTGAATACTTCCGCGGCAAGGCCGTGGTGGAGCAAGCTCTGGCCGACACCGGCCTGGCCCACACGGTACTTCGGCCTGCGGTACTTTTTGGCCATGAAGACATTCTTGTCAACAACATCGCGTGGATGCTGCGGCATCTGCCAGTGTTCGGCGTGTTCGGCGATGGCCAGTACAAAATCCAGCCGATCTACGTCGGTGATCTCGCGGATTTGGTCGCCAGGTCCGTCAGCGAGACGGGCAATCGTGTGATAGAGGCAATCGGCCCGGAGACATTCACATATCGCGAGCTGGTGCGGGCGATCGGCGATGCCATCGGCTGCCCGCGAAGGATTATTGCCGTAAATCCCCGTTTGGGCCATGCCTTGGCCTGGGCAGTGGGCACCATGGTTCGCGATGTGGTCATCACGCGGGAGGAGATACGGGGGCTGATGGAGGGCCGACTGTATGTGGACGCGCCGGCCGCCGGGAACACGCGGCTGACGGAATGGGCGAGAGCGAATCGCCAATGGCTCGGTGGCCGCTACGCGAGCGAAATGGCGCGGCGTCGGGATCGGCGGCACAGCTACGCGGAACTGCGGGGTGGGTAGCTCACCGCCACGACGCGCACGGAGCAATGCACCATCGCGTCTGCCATCCCCACGGAAAGTTTTGGCTTGCTGTTGATGTACGATGTCATGAATCGGCTGGTAGTGCGGGCGGATCAAGGTGCGGATGGTACGCTCTCCAGTAGCTTCAGCGATCCATCGACATTGTTCACCTTCCACGGCTACGATAGCCGGGGAAATCAGACCAATGTTATTGATCCTAAACAAAATACCACGATTATGGTTTCTGACGGGGCGAGCCGGCAATTGCAAACACAGCAGAACCTGCGCGCCGGGGGTAGCGGGGAGGTCATTTTTGTGGTTTCCCGCCACACCGGCAACGCTCGAAGCCGACGGAGTCGCCCCAAAGATAATAGACCAAGCTAAATTGTTGGATTCTCGGTAGAATGACGCCATGGTCGCAGCAAACGAAATAACCCAAGGCCACCGATCAACGGGCCGCTTGGCTGCCAGTCGTGGTCGTTGTGATCGTCGTGTTGGAAATTCCCCCGTTCGCAATCGCACGTACAGTCCGCCGCTGAGCCGGTGGGTGCAAGGGGATCCGGTCGGGTATCAGGGCGGTGTGAATTTGTATGGATATGCTGGTTCGGCACCGGTGGCAGAGGTGGACCCTCCGGGCACGACGGTGGGGAATGCGGACACGTACACCTTTGGTGAAATAGGAGCTTGGGCGATCGTCAGCGCGAAAAACCTAAGGGCCCCAGCCGGCTTGGCGGATGCCAAGGCCAGCGTAGCGGCCGTCTGCCCAATGCATGGGGGGCAGTGCGCTCCAAACGACGGCTTAGCATACAGATATGCGCAGGACAAAGCGGCTTGGGCCAATATCGTTAATGCGAACAACGGGCAGGATAGGAGTGGCCTGATGAAAATCTGTTCATAGCATTCGTCCCATATTTGTTGCGCAAGCAAAGGCGCGTTGACGTTGAGCAAAGAGTGTGACCCCAGGCGTCTGCTTGGCCCATGTTCGTATGTCAGCGGTGCGGCTGGTCTGCATGGCTTGCCTTACGGTGTCGGTTGTTGCCCGTGTCAGTAACGCGCCAAAGCCCAGTAACAATTGGGTGAATCCGCCGCGCGATTGCTGTTTTTCCAGTTGTTTGAATTTACCAAAGCACGATTCCAGAATTTCCGTGCTGCCGGGGAAGCGTTCGCCGGGGCGAGTCCGGCATTCTTGAGATCGCACAAAACGGATCAACTCCGCCGCCAACACTCTGGAGCTATGGCATAACGTCTTACCTTGTGGCAGTTGCTTGACCAGCAAACGCGATACGCCCCGATAAAGCCCCTGCTCACTGACCAACGCTACGGTGAGATCGACCACCTGCTGCCATTGCGACCACGCGGAGATATCGGCGGCGAAGGCTTCTATCCAGCCGAGTTTTTCATTTAACCGCGCGGTACTGACCGACGGCATCACGGACGATGGTGGTTCACGCAGAATCGCCAGCATGCGACGGGCCCATTTCAGTTGCATCCCCAGATTCATAAAACGCGCCTTGGGCTTGGGGCCGGGCGGCACCAAAAACGCCAGTTCCGTTTGCTGTACCGCACAACGGGTCTGGCCAACGGCAGTCTGGAATTCCCGCCAGCGCGGGTGGTTCTCCAGCCGCCGCTTCAACAAACACGCGGCCTTGTGCTTGGTATCGTATATCTCCACGGTTTTCGGATGTCGTTGCTGAAAGAGCACCACCCCGCCGTTGATGTCCCCTCCATGGTCGTCAATGATCACGCGTGGCGTATGACCCGTATCTACCGCCGTCTGTTCCAACGCCTGATCCACTTGAAATCGCGTCCAACTCTTGGCCGGCAGCAACGCGATTAACTTCAGGTCTTCATGCCTTAGACTTTGCCCACGCGGCGGTAAATCAGCCAGGCGAATCCCCACAATCACCAGACACTTGTCCTGCCCAATCTGTACCGAGTGATCGATCAGCCACGCCCAATCATCGGATGGCTCCTTCGCGGCGTTGAGCACCGCGTGGCCCAGCCGCAGCAGCCATAACCGCCCCGTCGTCCAGTGCGGCACCGGTAAGGGCCAGCCCAATGCATCGCGTAGCGTTTCCAGCACCCGTGGCACACCACGCAACGAGACCCCCGCCTGTATCAGTCGCAACGACAATCCGATCGCTTCCACAGCAAACCCATGGCCGGCCAGCGGTGGATCAGCCGGCATCGCCCCCATCACGCAGTCGGTATTTTTTTTTAGCCACCTGCTCTCGCAAGGCGGCATTTTCGGCTTCAAGTTCTTGGATTCGCTGCTCCTGTTGTTCGGTTTGCCCACGCCAATTCTCCCGGCTCTCGGTCACGTCCTTGACGCGATTCCGCATACGTTTGGCCTCAAATTTCAATTCCTTATACTTCTTTTTCCAGTTGTCTCGGCTGCGTTGTAAAAACCAGACCTGAACCCAACGTGGGGTTGTGTATTTTTTCTTATCGCCATCCTGGCTGATCGCGTCCATACGACACTCCTTTCACCGACAATCCGTTGTCACGGCGCAACACATTCACGCTCCGACACTACACCATTTACCGCTCAAAATGTCAAGGTTTTCATCAGGCCAGGATAGGAGTGGCGGAGGGAACTACATGTGCGTGGGATCGCCGGGGTGCTGGTTTGTGCATAGTTGCTACAAATGCGACTGCAAAACGGGCAAGAAGGTAAGGGTCGAACGACCCAAGCGATTGGCCACCTCGGGAACCGTCGTTGTAGATAGCACCCGTGGCGGCACGTTATACTTTTATAAAGACCCCCTGGAGGGCTGGTGCAACAGGCACGATTATATCCACGGGTGCAAAAAGAAGTAGAACATGTTCACGCGTAATCGTCTGTTCTTTCTCGGCGCGGGAGCCTTGGTTTTCTCCGCAGCACTGCTTTCTTTTCTTTATTTAATTCGGGATCGGACCGGCGGTCGCGCTGCGATTCACGCCGTTCTGATCGTGGGTGCATCGGTGGTATTCTGAGGAAGCATGGAATTATGGATTATGACGGACCCCGAAAAGGATATCCTGAAAACGTTGCACGAACTGGATACACCCAATGGTTATATTGCATGCACGGTTCTTAGGCAGCGACTCAGTGAAGCCATTGGCATGGCACGCCTGAGTACCTTTGCTTCCTTTTCGTGGAAGGTGCAAGCCGAGCTTATCGCGTTCCAAGCCGTGGAATTACCCCAAGGGGAACTGCGGACAATATCTTTATCGGATTCAGTGCCTTTAAAGACAGTGCAGGCATTTTTGGATTATTGGAGCAGCCGCGCAAAAGCTGCCCGGAACTGCCGACTGCGTGAACGATACGCCGCGATTGCAATACAGGTTTCTGGGGCGAGGGGCTTAAAAGTGAAACGCTTTCTGATAGCGAAAATTCAAATCAGAGCTGCCGTTGAAATGGCCGCGGAGTGCAAACCAAATGCTTGGAGTGAGGCGATGCCCCCGCTTAAATGCGCATTGCGGTTGGCACTCTCCCTAAGGCACCGGGACATGGCCACTCAGGTTGCCGAAGCGATGGGCACCCTGGCGGAGAAATGTTGGTCCGCGAAGACCAAGGAAGTGAACCTTTGGCCACAGTGCTTTGATGCAATCCTAGTGGAGCAGGAGGGAAAGCTAAGCATTTCCCCGGGCCTTCGAGACAAAATCATCACCGAGACGGAAGCGTCGTTTCAGGTGACGCTCGGGTCGATTAAGGCGGGTGACGTTAGCGAATTCAAGCTTGCTCGCGACTATGCAAAATGGCTCGTGGATTTCTACCAGCGAGAAAAGCGACCGGACGATATTGATCGCGTGGTAAAGTCCCTGCAGCAGGCGGTGCTCAAGGGAAGTGAAACACTTAGTCTGAATCCGGGGTATATCTCGATGTTCGTGCCACCGGTTGTGAAGTTCCTTCACGATTGTGGTTATCCTGCACTTGCAGATGAAGTGGCGGCCAAGATACGGATTTTATCCAAATCCCTACCCGGATTGCTCCCAGAACGGAGATTTCAAATGGATATCCGCATGGAAGACATACGAGCGGCACTTAAACGTATCTGTGTATTGGAAACTTATGCTGCTATTCATCGGCTGGCGCTGGAATTGATGGCATTCCCACCTGTGCCGCAAGGTTCGGCATCGTCAATTAGTAGTTTTGTCGGCGTTCAAACCGGCGACGATACAGGTCGGGTAACTTCATCATCGGCATCAGCGGAGGAGGGCGCGGAAATTCGTGCTATTTATGCATATCTTAGCGTCTTGGACGCGGCGCGGCCAAGTATCCAATACCTCTTCGATGAAACGATATCCCGCAAGGGAATCACGGCTGAGGTCTTGGCCGACTTTTGCATTGGTTCGCGTGCATTTATTAGCGTGGACCGTCGCGAGGTGCTTCGTCGTGGTTTCGCGGCTTGGCTTCAGCGAGATTATGCGGCCGCAATTTTATTTCTCTTGCCGCAGATAGAGAGAGCGGTGCAAAACATTGTACAGGCGGCCGGGCGTTCAGGCGTGCAGCTACCAAAAGGGAATGCAGCTATGGACTATAAATTGCTTGACGGACTGTTGACCGATACCGCCGCAAAGACAGTGCTTGGTGATGACTGCACCAAATACTTGCGGATTTTACTTACGGATAAACGCGGCTGGAATATACGAAACTGCGTCCTACACGGCTGGGTAGATCCGTGCTCGCTGGGCCGACCGAAGTGCGATAGAGTGGTTCATGCAGCGCTGTTGCTGGCGGCGAAAACCGTGGATACAGAAGAACCGCCGACACCATGACGCTGGTTTGGTGCATTGTGGGTGTTGGGGTTTTTATCGCTGGGGACGCTGGGAAGCGATCAGCGGTCAGCTTTCAGCGATCAGTCCCGATGCGCGACTCCTGTCACATCGAGGATTTCGGCATCCATGCCTTAATGGGGGCGGTCGGGGAGGGCAGGGAATTGGCGGTTGCTTTCGGTGGGCCTGGGTCAGGTGCAGCCGACGAGATTTGAAGATATTTCGCAAGTGCAACAAAGGTGGCGGCAAGAGTTCGCATAGATGCAATTGTGATTTTTTTTAGGAGGTTTACTTTCCATCAGCGAATTTCTGACTATACCTTTTTAGATAGAAGAGTGGCCCGGCACGACTGGCGGCGGCGATGGTAAAGGCTCGTCGGCACCGTTGGTTAGCCGCTTTTGCGAAGGCCAGGTGGTCCGATGGCCGGAAGTTGTTGGTGAAATGCAGCGTCCTATATTATTTTTTATTATTGCCCTTGTCCAGGGTTTATTGTGTGCCTATGATTAAGATGACACAGCTAACAAGGTGCAGGTGTCCAGTCGGCGTAAGCGGAAGTGAACGGGTAACCACCAGCACGGAGTGCTCGAAGATGCGACGGTTTCGCGATTTAAGAGTTTCCGGGCGTCTGGCGAAGGAAACGGAGTATCACATGGCTGAGAGCGACGGATTACAACTTAATACTACTCGCTTTGTCAAAGAGTTGCAACCAGCCTTCGAAAAAGGTGACCTTCGGTGGGCCTACGAGGTTCTTCACGAGGGATGGCCGGTGGGGTGGCTGATTCAGCTTCTTCTTGAAGGCGATGCGCAGGCCAGAAAACTCGCCATTATGTCGCTGGGTCTGGTCGGCGATGGAACAGCCGTGGCACCGCTGACGCGCACCCTCCACGATCAAGACCCGAAAGTGATCCAGCTCGCGGACAATTCTCTGCGGTGCATCTGGTGTGGCATGGGTAAAAAGCAGAGTTCCCATCTTATCAAACAGGGTAACAGCCATCTTAACCATGGCAACACGGAAGCGGCCATTGAACGCTTTTCCATGGCTATAGAAACGGACCCGGAATTTGCGGAGGCCTACAACCAGCGGGCGATTGCCTACTGCTTGGCGGACCGGTTTGAAGAAGCAATCGCCGACTACCAGGCCACCCTTAAGCTCGAACCGCTGCATTTTGTAGCGATGGCCAATTTGGGGCATTGCTATTGCAATCTTGGCGATTTTGTGCGTGCCCGCCACTATTATGAGCAGGCCTTGGTGATCAATCCACATCTGGAAGGCGTGGCCGGAGCCATTGACATGATCGACCGCATCAACGATGCCCAGGATAAGGTGGCGTAAAGAGGCTACCGGCTGCTGGTGGAGATTCCAGCGTAGATGTGGGGCGCTATTTGATATTTACTTGGCGGGCTTGGGCAACGTCATTGGTTGGGCGGTAGGTGTTGGACGCTCCCATCACCAAGAGCCAGATCAGACCATGTGGCGTATCCTCGGCCTGCCGGGTCGCGCAGTTGCTGAGAGCTTTTAGGCCCGGCAACTGGCCGGGGGGCAGCATCGCATTTTGTTACCAACTGTGAGTCTTGCGGCTATAATCGCCATGAACAGATAAGGAGCGATCGCATGGCGGTTAAGAGAATTTCAATTTTGTTACTGGCGGCAGTGTTGGTTATGGCGGCGGGGGGATGTGCGGCTTCGCCGGCCACGCAGCGCACCGGATTGGTGACACTTAACGGCCAGGCCATTACACTGCTGGGCAAGCCGGTTTATGTGGGTGAAGCGGCACCGCCGTTTAAGGCGGTGGCCAACAACATGACGGTTTACCATTTTCGACCCGGTCATGGCAAGGTATGGATTATTTCGTCGGTACCATCGCTGGATACGCCGGTGTGCAGCTTGGAAACCCGTCATTTCAACCAAGTGGCGTCTACTTTAGGCAAGGATGTGGGTGTTATCACCATCAGCATGGACTTGCCGTTTGCCCAGACGCAATGGTGTGCGGCCAAAGGCATTAAGCACATCATGACGGTTTCGGATTATCGTTTCCACAGCTTTGCCAGGGCTTATGGCGTGCTGATGAAACAGAACGGTCTTTTGGCGCGGCAGGTGGTGGTGGTGGGAAAGACGGGCAAAATATCCTACATTCAACTGGTGGCGAACATAGCGCATCAGCCCAACTATGGCCCGGTTCTGGCGGCAGCCCGTCGGGCCGCTGCCGCCAACCCCTGACCCAAGCCGGTGGGGGGCAGCGCGGGCTGCGGCCGGAGGAGTTAGGAGGCAGGAGACAGAATTCAGGAGTTTTTGCACGCTGCGCGAAGGAATGGCTTCACGGAGCGGCGGTGCGGGCAGGAAAATCTTTGCGCCGTGCGAAGAATTTGCTGGATTGTGGCACAGATTTCACAGATTAAATGACGACGAGTTTTTACCGCAGGGGACGCAGGGGACCGCGGAGGATGGGGGGCGCTGCGCGAGACGGGAGTCGGGAGTAACGGCGGCTGCGGCCGCGGGAGTTAGAATTTGGGAGTTAGGAGTTGGGAGTAAGGGCGGCTGCGGATGCGGTTGGGGGCTCACCGCTGGGGACGCAGGGGAGCGCGGAGGATGGACGGAGGGCGCTGCGCGAGAGAGGAGCACGGCGGCTGTGGCCGCAGGAGTTAGAATTTGGGAGTTAGGAGTTGGGAGTAAGGGCGGCTGCGGATGCGTCAAACGCGGCGCGGCCAGTCCCGATGCGCTGGTCCCCCAGCATCGGGATTTCGGCACCCATGCCTTCCCGATGCGCGACTCCTGTCAAATCGGGATTTCGGCATCCATGGCTTCCCGATGCGCGGCTCCTGCCACATCGAGGATTTCGGCATCCATGGCTTCCCGATGCGCGGCTCCTGCCACATCGAGGATTTCGGCATCCATGCCTCAACGGGGGAGCTCAAGGAAAACGGGAGTGACGGCGGGTGCGGATGCGGGGGGCGGGCCAATTCAGACGCTGGTGGCGGAAACGGGGGGTGGTTCGTGGCCGTGCTCGTCGACCATGCCCAGTTCCTGCAGGGCTTTGAGAGCGGCTTGCTGCTCGGCATCTTTTTTGGTGGTGCCCCAGGCGGGGCTGAATCCGCGGTCGTTGGCGACGACGCGTACCTGGAAGGATTTGTTGTGGTCCGGCCCGGTTTCGTCCAGGACTTCGTAGGTGGGGGTGCCGCCGAGCTGCCGCTGTACGTACTGCTGGAGCAGCGATTTGTAGTTTTGCTGGTGCGTGGTTTTGGCGTACTGGGAGATCCAGGCGTCGGTATGTTTGAGCACGAAGGTGCGGGCATGATCAAAGCCGCCATCGAGATAAATGGCGGCTACAACGGATTCAAAGACTCCCGCGGCCAGACTGCTGGGGCGATTGCCCGCCCCTTCCATTCCCCGCCCGACGCGAATAAGGGCGGTGAGGCCGATGGCGTTGCTGATGGCGGCACAGGTGCGGCGCGAGACGACCGCGGATTTGAGTTTGGTCAACTCACCTTCGAGATGTTCGGGATAAATTTCATAAAGCCGCTGGCAGACAATAAGTCCCAGCACGGCATCGCCGAGGAATTCCAACCGCTCGTTGGAGAGCAACCGGTTATCGGCACAGGAGGAATGGGTCAGCGCGGCATCCAACAATTCCGGCGTGCGGAATTGGTATTCAATGATGGCTTGGCACTGATCCAATATTTCCTGAATAACCATGACTTTGTCAGTCCAGCAACAGGTAATGAGTCCCACCCTGGACTACGTATGAACAGCATCCGTGCCGGTGAAGCGCGGCCTGGTGCGCCCCGTGGGTCGCCGCCGACGCCGCCCTCATTATCGACCAGTCCCGCGAAGGACCGACAATAAATCAATCATATCCGCGGGCAGGGGGGCTTCCAGGCTCATGCGGATGAAATTGAAGGGGTGTACAAATTGCAGCCGCCAGGCGTGGAGAGCTTGCCGGCCAATGACGGGGCAGATCGGCTTAGGGGTTACGGGGGCCGCGGGTCCGGTAATATCCAACGGGGAGAGTTCATGTCCGCCGTAGGTGACATCGCCGACAATGGGATGGCCGATATGGGCCAAATGCACCCGTAGCTGGTGCGTGCGGCCGGTTTTCGGGTGCAATTCCAACAGGGTGCAGCGGCCAAACCTTTCGCGTACGTGGTAAATGGTTTGAGCGGGGCGGCCACCCTCGGTGCGCACGGCATATTTTTCGCGGTTGCCGGGGTGAACCCCCAGTGGAGCATCAATCATATCGTTGTCCAGGGCGGGGGTGCCATGGACGATGGCCAGATAGGTTTTGTGAATGGTGCGGCGCTCAAATTGTCCGGCCAGCCGCCAATGGGCCTCATCGGTTTTGGCAATCAGGATCAGGCCGGTGGTGTGGCGGTCCAGACGATGAATGATGCCGGGTCGCCAAGGGTCGCTGCCGGTGGAAAGTGTGCCGGCGGTCTGGCCGGCGTGGTAGAGCAGGGCGTTAATAAGGGTGCCGGTCCAGTGGCCGCGGGCGGGATGAACCAGCAGGTCCGCTTGCTTATTGACGGCCAGAAAGTGGTCGTCCTCATAAATGACTTGCAGGGGAATATTCTCGGGCAGGGCGTGATGGTCCACCGCCGGCGGAATATCCAACTGAACTATGTCTCCGGCCCGCAGCAGGGTACTGGATTTGGCGGGACGATTGTTGACCAGAGCGGCACCGGCACGAATTAATTTTTGCAGCATGGATCGGGAATGGTGCGGCAGCCGATCGCGCAGGTACAGATCCAGGCGTTTTTGCAAATCGTGGCGAATATGAAACTCGATGTGGTCGCGTGCCTCATCCACGGGCAGTGCATCCAGAGCATCGGCCTCCTGGGCCGGGGTGGTGGTTTGATGATCCATATCTGGCTCTGTGCACATGGGCTAATCCTGAAAAATTAAAGGCGGATGTTTCCAGAGACGCGGGGTGGGCATGGCTGGTAGCTGCACGGGTCCGGCGGTGCTGGGGCGCGGGTGGTTGGGCGGCCCCTTAATTGGAGGCATTGTCCGCGGTCATCGAATTCAATTCACTCACCGAGTATTTATGAAACCGGCCGTCACATTGCTGGGCCAATTTTTGCAGCTCGCGGCGCTCGCCATCGACACTGATAACATCGAGCCGTTGGCCCGGATTGCGTTTGGCTTCCACCGCCGATACCAGGTTGTGGGGCATTTGAAATTTGGCGGTAACAAAGATCACCTGATTGCCGCCTAAAGCCAGCGATGCGAGCATGCTCTTGAGGGTATTGTTGGAACCGTAACTGATGAGGTTGCGCAAATGGCGTAGGACGGGCTGAAGAGCCTTGACATCCGCACGCCCCAACCAGCCGTTCGCCGGCAGCAGCGTGAGGCCCTTATCCCGCCAGATGGCCACCCGGAAGCGCTGGTCGGGTGCGAGTGTGGCCACCGCTTCCTGCACGCCTTGGGTGACGTAACTGAAACTATTGATATTGGCGGAGGACCCATCGAGGCTGAAAACGATTTTACTCCCCGTCAACGGAATGCCCAGAAATTGCGGTCCGGTGGATGCTGGTCGGCCCTGGCCAGACGGGCGCACACTGGTTGGTGCGTACGATGGCGTGGAGCGTCGGCGCTGTTGTTGGCCCATGATTTGCCAGATGACCAGACCAACGGCGATAAGAAACAGCATCGCCACTGCCAGCAGGGACCAGAACACCAGCGGATCCAAGCCCAGCCATCTGGCCTTGCGCTGGACGGGTTGAGCACGTTGGGGGACGGGTGCCGCCGGACGTGGGACTTCCGTCGCGCGCGCTGTGAAGCCGGAACCCGCGGGCGGCGCTGATGCGGGCTGGCGTGAGAGGCCACCGGATCCGGCAAATGCGCCGCTGCCGGCGGGTGGTGCGGCGGGTCGGCGCATTCCGCTGCCGATGCCACTGCCCAAACCGATGGTATCGCGATCCGGTGCCGCGGGCCGACTGGTGGAGGTGGCATCGGGTGAGGCCCGGCGGGAGGTGGACGCGGTGGGGCCGGCTTCAATGGGAACTTGCAGCAAAGTTCCACAGCTACTGCAACGGCATACACCGCCGCGGAAGCCATCGTCCAACTCCAACACTTTGGAGCACTTGTGGCACTGAACCATAATCGCCATAAGGCCGGCTCCTTAACGAAAACAGATGCTTCTCACCGATCCGAAGCTGATACCATCCCTTGACTGGGTCCACAAAGTGCTATGGTAACGGCATTAACGCAGAATCTCCACACGTGAGAACTCTGGAGAGAGGAGTTCAAAAAGCCGGCGCATGGGGCGCTGGGATATCTCAATTTCGCCCACGGTGGTCGGGGGAGTGGTGATGATGACGGTGGAATGGGGACTGGTGGCCGCGGGGGCTTGGCCGATTTTAACCAGGGTTATGCGATAGCCGCGGCCCTGGCCCAGAGGATTGGGAAACTGGGTTTCGCCGCCGATTTGGAGGCGATACCGGCCCGGCGCAATGGGCAGCAGATCCGCCATGCGGATGGGCATGGAGGTAATAAAAATACCCCGATCCACGACGTCGAGGCGGTGTTGGCGCAGCAGGATTCGAGCGTCGAATGGGCCGAGAATCACCTTAATTCCGGTGCCGGGGCGCAGGTTTCGCGCTTGCACGCCGGGATTGACGCGTTGGAGCAGATGGGGCGTGATACGGTACAAATAGGCTAGATAATCCAGCGATTCTCCCGCCGCAACGGGTACGACGCGGGTGAGAGGGTCATTGGGAATAACGCCGCCGGAAAGCAGGGTGCGCCGGTTCAGGCGGCTTAAGATATGACGCATGGTGGCGGCTTGCGGCTCGGCAAATCCGCGCAGCTTCACCAGAGCCTGGTTGAGCAGGGTTCTTGCGGTGAGAATATTTCCATGGCGCAGATCCTGTCGGGCCAGATCCAGGCTGAGGCTGGTTTGGTGGATGACGCCGGGTGAAAGCACGGCGATGACCTGCAAACGGTGGGGGGTGTGGGGTGCGGCACCCCAAGGCGATTCGCCATGGGAAGACAAAAATACGCGCTGGATAACCGGTGCCGAGCCGGGGGTATCGGAAAGATCCGTGGGCTGTGGCGGCCGAGGTTTGTGGGGGCGGCCGGCGTGATGATGCATTTGAAGATCAGCCCGGGCGAGAACCATCTTGCGCACCAGATAGCCCTGCCAAAGCCCCCAGGCAATCAGGCCGGCCACGCCAATCCACATCAGCGTTGTCAGCAGCGGCCATCGGCGACGGCGATTTATTCGACCAAAAGCTCGCATCGTAAAACCAAACCCGTCTTTGCAGTAGCTCCATTGGTTCCGGCCTTTTGGCGATTCCCTTTCCCTATGAATTTAGCATCGGATGACGGTTTCGTCGGTAACAATCATATTCATGGGGATATCATGGGGTTCAACCGGAAGGTCTTGCGGCAACACCTGCTCTTGAAAGCATAGCGCCATGCGCACGGCGCGGAGATCTTTTTGGGCCAGAAAGCGATCGTAGAATCCCTGGCCGCGGCCCAGGCGATAGCCGCGGCGGTCAAAGGCGATGCCGGGTACGACGACCAAATCAATCTGGCTCAGGGACAGCAGTGTGCCATGCACCGGGTCGCGCGGGCTGGTCGGCTTACCCTGGGGCGGAAAGTCCAAGGACTGAATCTCGACCGGTTCGATAGCGCGCTCTTCCCAGAAGACCCGCGGCACGGCAATGCGCTTTCCGGCAGTCCAGGCTTGAATGGCCAGGGTGGAGGTTTCCACCTCGCTTTCCATGGATAAAAAAAGCATGATCAGTTGGGAGTCGCGAAATTCGGCGGTCTTGGCCAGACGATTGCACGCCGCCAATGAGCGCGCATGGCGGGCTGATGCATCAATTTTTCCCAAAAGGGCTTTCATGTTGTGTCGAATTGTCACTTTGTCCATGAGTTCGCTTCCTTGATTCAGGGGCCATTTTTTTTTAGGTCGCGGTTTCATCCCGTGCCAATTCGGTTGATCTCCGCCGCGGCAACCCTTTTTTCAGGTTTCCCGCGGATGGGTATCGGCTTGCCGGCGCATCGCGGCGAGTTTCTCCAGATAGCGGCCAAACTCGGCCTCGTGTCCGCGATTGGTGGGGATATAATAGTTTTTTTCCACGCCCAGGTACACCTGCGGAACATAACCCTCCGGAAAATTATGGGCATATTGATAGCCGGTGTGCCCGAGCGCGGCGGCACCCGGATAATGGGTATCGCGCAAATGCCGGGGCACCGGAATGGTGCGGTTGTCCTTCACATCGGCGGTAGCGGCATCAATGGCCAGAGTGGCGGCGTTGCTTTTCGGGCAGCAGGCCAGATAAGTGACGGCCTGGGCGAGGGTGAGGCGACATTCAGGCAGACCGACAAAATTGGTGATTTGCACCGCGGCGGCGGAGAGAATAATGGCCATGGGGTCGGCATTGCCGACATCTTCAGAGGCTAAAATAGCCACGCGGCGGGCGATAAACCGGGGATCTTCGCCGGAGGAGAGCATCCGGGCCAGCCAGTAGATGGCCGCATCGGGATCGCTGCCACGGATGCTTTTGATCAGGGCGCTGGCGGAATCGTAATGTTCGTCGCCGGTGGGGTCGTAGACTAAAGCCTTGCGCTGCATGGATTCGCGGGCGATGGCCAGATCAATTCGGAGTGGCGCACCGGCCGGACGTGGTTGATCCTGCTGGGAAAGTACGGCGATTTCCAGGGCGGTTAAAGCCCGACGGGCATCGCCGTCGCTACTGGTGGCCCAGAAGTGCAGGGCTTCCGAGGCGACCTCAATAAGCAGGTTGGGAAAGCCGCGATGGGGATCGCGCAGTGCCCGCTCCATAATGGTGTGGATATCGTCGGTGGAGAGCGGCTCGAGGGCGAAAATCTGGCTGCGGGAAACCAACGGGGCGTTGACGGCGAAAAAGGGATTTTCGGTGGTGGCACCGATTAATACAATCAGGCCGCGTTCCACATCTGAGAGGAGAATATCCTGCTGGGCGCGGTTAAAGCGGTGGATTTCGTCCAAAAATAAAACCGTGCCTTGCCCGGTGGTTTCCAGCAGGCTGTGGGCTTGGGACATCACCTCGCGCACTTCCTTGACGCCGGCGGCGGCGGCATTGAGTTCCACGAAGTGGCGGCGTGTGGTGCCGGCGATAAGGGTGGCCAAGGTGGTTTTACCGGTGCCGGGTGGCCCGGAGAACAAAAGGCTGGTAAGCCGATCGGCCTGTATCATACGGCGCAGGAGTTTTCCCGGCCCCAGAATGTGCTGCTGGCCGACAAATTCATCCAGGGTCGCGGGGCGCATACGTACCGCCAGCGGTTGTACCGCGGCCCGGCGTTTTTCCCGCATTGGAGCAAATAAATCCGCCACCGCGTCTCCTGTGACCAGCCAAGGCAAAAAATCACAGGCTGCATTATACCCGCAGCGGGATTATTGCAGAATATCGAGCTTCATTTTACCGGCGCGGTCAAAGGGAATGCAGACGGTGCCGGTGGCGGAAACGCGGGCCTGTGGGAAAGCCTCTCCATCCACGATGACCTTCGCCCCGGGCTGGGTTTGGATGATAACTTCGCCGCTGATCGCGCCGGTAACGCCGGCCGCCAGGTGGCCAGGCTTGGTGGATACCTGAGTAACAGCCAAGCCGTCGGCGCGCACGATAACGGGGTGTTTCGGCGGCTGTTGGGTTCGCAGCAGGTCTAATTTCGAATGGGGGGACCGCAGCATGTTCCAGGCGATTTTGCGGGATCCGGCGGGCAGGGCGCGGCCATTGAGTTGCAAGGTTTGAATATGCTCTCCGGCACCGCGAATGGTGATGTCCAGGCGTTTTCCGCGCAAGACCAAACCGCGGATGGTCAGCGGAATATCATGCCAGGGCGTGAAGGTGATACCTTCGTGGTCGAAATCCATACCGGCCACACCATTGTAAAGACCGGAATACCAGGTGGAGAGAGCCTGCAATTGCTTGCAGCCATGGTTATCCGGGCCGAAGAGGTTTTCATTTTCCGTTTCCGGGGTGAAGGCTTCGGGGGCGGTGTGGTATTGCCAGAACCATTGGAGATCTCCCAGCCAGGCCTTTAGGCCGCGGGTGTTGGCGGTGATTTTCTGCATGTTGAGATAGAAATAATCCGCCGCCGGAAAGCTCGATCCAAGCTGGTTGCCATCGGCCATCCATGCCGTATCCCAGCGTGGTAACGAAAGCAGACACCGGGCGGAGCGGAGGTGTTGGTTCATGAAAGCGGCAATGCGCTGGGGATCGTGGGCGACCAATTCGCGGGCAAAGGGCGTGAGCCAGAGGATGGCCTGGCAGCAATAATGTTTCCGGGGCTTAAAATCCCGGGAAGAACAAGATGAAATAAAATAGCCATATTGCTGATCAAAAAGATATTTGACGAAGTTGGCCCGGAGTTGGACCGCCCAATCGCGACATTCCCTGGCCAGAGCGGGCTGGCTACACGCCAGGGCAATATATTCCATGGCCCGCAGAGCCTGATAAACCAGCGAATTGTTGAGCGAACTGATGTCGTGGCCATTTTCCTCCATCGCTTCGGGAAAATCGGGCCACAATGCGGAGCCTGCCACCAAGCCGGTATCCCGCACCAGGTTTTTGCGGCACTGATTCAGGATGAATTCGCAGGTGGGCAGCACTTCCTTGGCCAGGGCTCGATGGCCGGTGGTGGCAAGGTATTGATACAGCCCGGTGATGTATTGGGTTTGGGCGGGTATCGGAGCCTTCATTTTCAGGGTAAAGGAGGTGGTAAACTGGTGGGGCAGGCCCAGCTTGGGATGGCAGGTTTTTTGAAAGAACCGGAGAATAGCGGCGGTGTACTCGGGTTCATTGGCCAGCGTGCAGGGTACCATCGGCATCATGCCATCCCATCCCCAGACGAAGTAACCGGCCTGAGTGGCCTTTACGGCACCGGGCTGATCGGGGATTTTCATGAAGTGAATGGCCTGGGGATATTGGGCGAAAGCGGAGTTAAGCACCTTGTTGCCCAGGTCAATGCGTGGGCGTCGGGTGAGCCTTTGCTGGTAATCGGCGAGCAAAGCGTCACATTCCCGCGACGCATGCGCGGATAGATACCGAAGTCGCTGTTCCAGTTTTTCCCGGCTCTCGGCGAAGACCACAAAAAAGCAGGCTTCCCCTTGGGCAATGGGCTTGCTGGTGAGGTAGAGCTTGAAACCCTGATGGGTGGGGCGAGATTGAATCGGAGCGTTGCATCCTAATCCAATCCAGGTGGTGGCACGGGCCGCATCCCGCGCTATGACCATTCCCTGCTGGGCCAGGCTGTGATCCACTGGATGGACATCCGGATTGGTATCGGTGCAGCGGCAGACCATGGCGTTGCCGCGGGCATTAAACGCGAAGTCCGACCAGGTGCGATTGGCGCGGTTAACGCGGCAGCCTTGTTCCTGATGGAACATTTCGATAAATACCGGCAGCTTTTTGGGGTTACGCAGCACTTGAAAGCGCTGCACGAGAGCATCGGGCAGCAACAGTATTTCCTGCTTAAAATCCATGCCCTCGAGGTGGCTGTTGCCGGAAAGCCCGAAGGGATAAAGCTTGGTGTCGGAGAGCGGCAGGTAATAACGCTTGTCTCCAAGGCCAGCGCAAGTGCGAAACAGCTTGGTCCACGCCCCGTCGAGCGATCCTTGAAAAAATGCCGGGCCACCGAGATGTTGCCGACCCCAATAGGAAATGTTGACCAGCCCTTGGTGCCAGCCGACGGTTGCAAAGAGTCGACCGTTGGAAAAATGATCGCGGATCAAGCCGCCAAGCCCTTCCGGGGCGACGGGCGTAGGCTGGTCAAATTGCAGACCGGGATTGGCCAACCCCTGGCGCTTATCCTTGGCGTGGGAGGATCGTCGGGCAGGATTATCAATGTTCATGCGTGAATTTAGTCCTCAAGGTGAGTGGGTTGCATCTTAAATGGGCGGCGAGGTCCCGTCAATGTCCGGGCATGAAATGGCGGTAAAAAGAATTGGTGACAACAAATTAGGTTGCAAGGAGGGCTGGCGGGGCCTGAGCCATGCGGGCTTTGGCGGATGGCGATAGAATACGCCCCATGGGTCTGATTTGGCTTCATCCCTGGCGGCTGATCGTGGCCGTGGCCGTGGTGCTGCTGCTGGCGGTTTTGCTGGTGCGCAGCGGTCGGATGACGTGGCGATGGAAACTGCGATGCCTTGTTTGGCCGGCGCTGGGGGCGATGTTATGGGCAGCCGCGGCGGCGGAGCCTTTTTTACAAGTTGCGCCGCGGACCGACCATCTCGTGGTGCTGCTGGATTTGTCCGCCGGAGCCCGCACCGCCCCCTGGCAGGATCCGCAGTGGTTGCGGGCGTTTTTGGGCCAGCGTCTGCCAGCGGCCATGCGGGTTACGGTGGTGGGCTTTGGCACGCAATGTCAGGTGCTGCGGCGCGACGTGTCGCTGGAGAATCCGGGTGGCTGGCCGAAGGCCTGGGCGGTGCGGTCGCTGTCTCATGCGGTGTTCGCGCGGGCCTTGGCCTGGAACAGGCCGGGGTTATCGCACGCACCGCGCTGGCTTTTCACCGCGGGGCTGGCCCCCTGGCCAAGGTTGAAGCTGAAAAGTTTGCCGTTTACGGTGGCGCTGACCCTGGTGCGACCCACGAGGGTGGATGTCGGCATAACCAACCTGCGGGCCTGGCGCAGCGCCGGGAGTGTTACCCTGGTGGGCACGATTCGCTGCACCGGCAAGGCCCAGGTGATGTTGCAGGCTTACCGCAACGGTATACGTATTGCGGACCAACCGATCACGTTGGCCCGGGCGGGCGTGCGCCGGGTGCGCATCCGGGACGTTTTGCCGGACGACCATCGGATATGGGATTACCGCGTGAAGTTGGTCGGTGTCGACCCGTGGCCGGAGGATAATCAGGCCGCTATTTTGGTGGAGCCGCCGCATCCTGCGTCGGTGTTGATCGTGACGCGGCACCCTGGGAATTGGCCTGCGGCAATGGGGGCGTGGCATTGGCGGGTCGTAGGGCCGGGCGCATTTCCGACCACCCCGCGGCGGTTGCAACGTTATCGGATGGTGGTGTTAAGCAACATTCCGCAGGCGTTTCTGCCGCCGCGGGCCGCCGCGATTCTGGGCGGGTTTGTCCGCCGGACGGGAGGCGGGTTGTTGATCGCGGGTTCCTGCTGTGCGTTTGGGCCGGGGGGATATGCGGTACGGCGGGGGGTGGGCGCCGAGGGCCGCCCGGAGTTCACACTGGAAGGTTTATCGCCATTGGCCAGCGTGCCGCCCAACCGCAAGCCGGTGCATGTGATATTCCTCATTGATGAGAGCGGATCCATGATCGATCATGTCCCAGGTACCGCGGGCCAGAGTGAATTTAACGTCGCCACCCATGCGGTACTCAATGCCGTAGCGGCGCTGCATAAGACCGACCGGGTAAAGATTTTTGGATTTAACGGCCAGACCAGGCTGCTGCTGGGAGGGACGGTGGGCGCGATCCGGGAAAAAATTGTTTCGCACCTTTCCGCGATTGTACCGACCGGCGCAACCAACCCGGATTCCGCTCTGCCGGTCTTAAGAAGAGTGCTGCGGTCCGGAAACATTTTAATTGTGCTTACCGACGGGCGCATTGCCAAAATGAACGTGGCGGCCTGGAGGCGAATTATTCGCGCGCGGCATATCAAGTTGGTGGTGGTGGCCCCGCTGACCCAAGATTCGCTGCTGACACACGTGGCGGCGGCCACCGGGGCCCTGCGGTTTTCCACGCATCAATTTCGTCGTTGGCCGGCGATGTTACGCACGGCTCTGCAGAGAGAACTGGCGGGAAAGGCGCGAACCACGGCCTTATCCTGGCACGAAGAGGGAGGACGTCTAGGCGGTATAACCCATGCCTGGATTGAGGTATATCAAAAGGCGGGGGCCAAATTGCTGGCTGCGGCCAATCAGGGGAATCATCCGCTGGCGGCGGTTTGGCGACTGGGGCTGGGGCATGTGGCGGCCCTGGCCTTCTCGGAGAAATCGGCGGCCTATCGGCGGTTGGTCCAGCGGATTCTCCAAACCATTGTGCCACCTCCGGGGAATCCCAACTTTGTGCTAAGCCAGCGTCGGACGGGCCGGACCTGGCGGGTACGGGTGCGGGCGAGAAATGCTCAGGGCTTTATCAATGGCGCTGCTCTATTCATGCGGTTGGCGGCGTCTTCACCCGGGGCCGCCAGGCAGATTCCCCTGAGGCAGATTGGGCCGGGAGAATACCAGGCGACGGCCAGGCTGACCGGTCGAGAGGCCGTGGCTGCGACTGTTACGGAGCATCGGTTGGGTCGAGATATATTCATTGGAATGCTCAATGGGCCGGCTTTGGCGGGGCCGTATTTTCCGGCGACCGCCCGCGTGTATCGCTGTCCGTGGAAAAATGTGCGTTGGATGAATGTTGCGGTTTCCCACCAGCGTGTTAGAGCGGGTGCCAAGTGGCAGCCGCGACGAAAAGGTACCCGGCTGAGCCTGGCTCCAATGCTGCTGTGGGCCGGGATTATCGTGATGCTGGCAGTGCTGTGGGCGGGCAAGGTGAAATTGCGGTAGGGACGGGGCAAAATTACTTTAGGCTTTCCGGCTGGTCCTTTTTGGCCGGGGGCTTCGCTATTGGCTCGTTACAGACCCACCGGCGGGGTATGCGCCTCACTCACGCCTCGCCGACGGCCCTACACGCAGCCAACGACTAAGCGATGTTCCGGCACGCTTGGCGTGTGGATCTGTGGTGGCGGCGCTTGCCGTAGGTGTCGGGTCCGCTTACGATTCGGCTTCGATAACGAGGTGGTTTATGGTCGATGATGATTCATTAGCTCCGTTGCGGGGGCAGATAGACGAGTTGGACCGCCGCATTGTTGAATTGCTCAATTCCCGTGCGCGCATCGTGGTGGAAATAGGTAAGATCAAACATCAGGCCAATACGCCCATTTATGCGCCGGATCGGGAAAAAACCGTGCTGGAGCGAATTCGTCGGGTGAACCGCGAGCAGGGCGGTCCGCTGCCCGATACGTGTCTTGAGGCGATCTACCGTGAGTTGATGTCGGGCAGTTTTGCATTGGAAAAGCCGCTGCGGATTGCCTTTTTAGGACCACAGGGCAGTTTTTCGCATTTGGCCTCAAAAAAGAAGTTTGGCTCTTCGGTGGATCATGTTCCGGTGGTGGATATTGCCGCGGTTTTTGATGAGGTGGGGCGCGGTCATGCGGATCTGGGCCTGGCGCCCATTGAAAATTCCACCATCGGCGGCATTGTGGAAACGATGGACGCCTTTCTGGAGCACCGCAACATTACCATTGTAGCCGAGGTGCTGATTGCCATTCACCACCATCTGCTGGCGCGCTGCGAGGCGGCGGATATCCGAACCATTTACAGTAAGCCGGAAGTGTTGGATCAGTGTCGGCGGTGGCTGAATGCGACGATGCCCGAGGCCCAGCGCATTGCCGTTGGTTCCAGCAGCAAAGCCGCGGAAATGGCGGCCCGGGAAGACAAAACCGCGGCCATTGGTTCATCCCTGGCGGCGGAGGTTTACGGGCTGAAAACGCTCTTTGCCAATATTGAAGATAATCCGCACAATGTTACACGCTTTCTCATCATTGGCCGTGCGCCGGCTAAACGCAGTGGCGATGATAAAACGTCGATTATTTTTACCACCACGCATAAAAGCGGTGCGCTGGTGGATGTGCTGGAGGTGTTTCGCAACCACCAGATCAACCTGACAAACATCGACACCCGTCCGAGCCAGAAGCGGAATTTTGAATATTATTTCTTCACCGATCTGGTAGGCCATGCGGAAGATCAGCCCGTGGCCAAGGCCTTGGCGGAGGCCCAAAAGCACTGCCTGCAGTTGGCGGTGCTGGGCAGTTTTCCACGCGCCTTGGAAACGTTGTAATGGGGTGGTTCAGGGCTGTTGGCCGGACGTTGCGGCCAACGGTTGACGGAATCCGGCGGCCCGGTTAAACTTCACAAGTGTTCCGAGTTGACGGGGAGACTTGGAGCGGCTAGGGTTATGGGCAAGAGGAGCGGGAGTGGTTGTTAAGAGATGGTGAGCGTGACTTGACATAGCCGTTAAGGTCGGCTAAAGTTAAGGTATGAAAGCAAGCCAAGGTAAAAGGCGTTGGCTTGCCAACCTGCGGATGGCAGGTTAGAATGAAAAACTGAAATGAGAGATGCGAGCGAAAAATTAGGAAGTTGGTCTGGTGCCAAACGCCTGTGTTAGCCGATGACCAATAGCTTGTAAAACCGGAAATATCCGGCGAAAGGAAATGGAAAAAAGTCAGTCGAACGTGCCCTACTGGCGAAAGCATGTCGGGGTTCAAGGCTGGCTTAAATAAGGAGCTGCGGTTGCCAATTAACACATTGTTGGCATGCATCGTATAAAATCCCGCCTGATTTGGATTCCCACTAAAAGGGGGCCATCGGCGGAAGTCGATGTGCCAATGATACAACTGAAATAGAGCCGCAAGTAGGCTGTGGTGGTGTCAGGTTTTCCGCACCTGCTCAATGGTGGCTATGTCCGCCGATTGGGTAAGTGCCGACGACTTGATGAATTTCGTCGGACGTTCTTTGACAAGTGAAGATTGCGTGATGTGGTTTTAAAAACTACACAAATCCAAGCTCATATTAAATCGTGAGTCGGTAACGCTGGGTGCGAGGCGGTTGAAACTGCGGTAAAACGTGGTGGAGATCGGCTGAGTTTCTGGTGGTTGGCGACGCACGATGTCAAGAGCGCTAAAAAACGATTACATTCTACCCATTGAATGTAGTCGCCATAGTTACTCGAAGGTGGTTTGAAGGCAATGATAGACGATTGTAAATCATTGTGGTCAAGCTACTAAGGGTATACGGTGGATGACTTGGCGTACAGAGGCGATGAAGGTCGGTGTAGCCTCCGATATGCTCCGGGGAGCCGGCAAACAGGCTGTGATCCGGAGATCACCGAATGAGGTAACTCATTCACGGCCCGCTGAATGCATAGGCGGGTGCGAGCGAACGCAGGGAACTGAAACATCTAAGTACCTGCAGGAAAAGAAAGAGAAATCGATTCCGTCAGTAGTGGCGAGCGAACGCGGAAGAGCCCAAACCGGAGGTAACTCCGGGGTTGCGGGCCTCAATGTGAGAGCCGCGCGGTTATTTGAACTGTCTGGAAAGTCAGGCCATAGCGGGTGAAAGCCCCTTAAAAGACAACCGCAGAGCCTCTAGAGGTACCAGAGTAGCGCGAGACTCGTGAAATCTCGTGTGAATCCGGGCGGACCACCGCCCAAGGCTAAATACTCCTGTACGACCGATAGTGAACCAGTAGGGCGATTGAATGTTGAAAAGCACTGCTACTAGCAGAGTCAAAAGCACCTGAACCCGTATACCTACAGACCGTGGAAGGGCGGATCTCTGCCGCAAGGTAAGAGTGGCCTGACCGCGTACCTTTTGCATAATGGGCCGACGACTTATCGTTCATGGCAAGCCTAAGGTTCTCAGGACCGGAGGCGAAGGGAAACCGAGGCTGAATAGGCCGTTTCAGTCGTGGGCGATAGACCCGAAACCACGTGATCTACCCATGGGCAGGTTGAATGGAGCTTAACCGCTTCAGGAGGACCGCTAGACGTGACCGTTGAAAAGGTCTGTCGTGACCTGTGGGGAGGAGTAAAAGTCTAATCAAACGTGGAGATATCTGGTACTCCTCGAAATACCTTTTGGGGTAGCCTCGTGCTATATCAAACCGGGGGTAGAGCTACTGAATGAAGTCAGGGGCCCGCAAGGCTGCCTGCTTCAATCAAACTCCGAATACCGGTGCGAGTTCCACGGGAGTAAGACCTGGGGGGATAACCTCCTAGGTCAAAAGGGAAACAACCCTGATCGCCGGCTAAGGCCCCAAAGAATATCTTAGTTATAGAGGAAGTTTTAATTCCGTGACAGCCAGGATGTTGGCTTAGAAGCAGCCACCATTTAAAAAGTGCGTAATAGCTTACTGGCCGAGATTTAAAGCGCCGTAAATGAACGGGAATAAGATATTCGCCGAAGCCGCGGGATCCAAGCAATTGGATCGGTAGAGGAGCGTTGCTGTCAGCAGTGAAGGTCGATCGGAAGAACGGCTGGAGCGGCAGCAAGTGCGTATGTCGGCATGAGTAACGATAAAGCAGGTGAAAATCCTGCTCGCCGTAAGTCTGAGGTTTCCTGGGGAAGGTAAATCCGCCCAGGGTTAGTCGGGTCCTTAGTTAAGGCCGAAAGGCGTAGACGATGGACAGCGGGTTAATATTCCCGCACCGTACATGAAGGCTGATGGAAGCGTGACGCTGTAACAGAGTCGGTCACCCGGTTAGACGTGGGTGTGCCGCAAGGCCCAGGCCCTGGTTGCCAAAGCCGGCAAAGTTGCAGCCAAGAAAAACCGTTTCCGGACAACATGTATGCCCGTACCACAAACTGACACAGGTAGACGAGGCGAATAGCCTCAGGCGCTCGAGACAACTCCCTTTAAGGAACTAGGCAATTTTCCCCCGTAAGTTCGCGATAAGGGGTGCCCATCGCAAGATGGGCCGCAGAGAAAAGGGTCTGGGAACTGTTTATCAAAAACACAGGTCTGTGCTAAAGCGCAAGCTTATGTATACAGACTGACGCCTGCCCGCTGTCGGAAGGTTAAGGGAGCCGGTCAACCGTAAGGTGCAGCTGGCGACCGAAGCCCCGATAAAAGGCGGCCGTAACTATGACGGTCCTAAGGTAGCGAAGTTCCTTGTCAGGTAAGTTCTGACGCGCATGAATGGCGTAATCACTGGACCAGTGTCTCAAAGGGAGACTCGGTGAAATTGGAGTTGTGGTGAAGATACCACAGTCCCGCGGCAAGACGGAAAGACCCCGTGAACCTTTACTGTAGCCTGGTAGCGACCTCAGGTGTCGCATGCGTAGAATAGGTGGGAGGCGTTGATCCACCGGTTTCGGCCGGTGGGGAGTCACAATGTGAAATACCACCCTTGCTACTCTTGAATTCTAACCACATGCCGTGAATCCGGTTGTGGGACACTGCTAGGTGGGCAGTTTGACTGGGGCGGTCTCCTCCTAAAAGATAACGGAGGAGTTCTAAGGTTGGCTTAGCGCGTATGGAAATCGCGCTGTATGGGCATGGCCATAAGCCAGCTTAACTGCGAGTCGGATATGACAAGCAGATGCGAAAGCAGGACCAAGTGATCCGGTGATTCCAAGTGGAAGGGTCATCGCTCAACAGATATAAGGTACTCCGGGGATAACAGGCTGATCGCGCCCGAGCGTCCATAGCGGCGGCGCGGTTTGGCACCTCGATGTCGGCTCATCGCATCCTGGGGCTGAAGGCGGTCCCAAGGGTTTGGCTGTTCGCCAATTAAAGCGGTACGCGAGCTGGGTTCAGACCGGCGTGAGCCAGGTCGGTCCCTATCTGCCGTGGGCGCAGGACGTTTGAAGAGGACTCATCCCTAGTACGAGAGGATTAGGATGGACGGACCCCTGGTATACCAATTGCCCCGCTAGGGGCACAGTTGGGTAGCTATGTCCGGACAGGATAAACGCTGAAAGCATCTAAGCGTGAAACCTCCCTCAAGATGAGACGTCCCTACTAGCCTCCAGCTAGACTAGCTGGTTGATAGGCCGGAAGTGTAAGTGCGGTAACGTATTGAGCTGACCGGTACTAACAGGCAATCGGCTTGACCACTTTGATTTTCAATCGTCGTTGATCGAAATCTTTGTTGTCAACGCCACCTTTAAGTAACCATAGTGCTCTTGATTGTGAGTCTTGGCCCATCACGCAATCTTCATTCGCCACGAACGGCGAGTTCCCTGGAAGGATCGGGAAACCGATCCTTCCGGATTTCCGGTGCCTTTGCGTCAGGGGTAACACAGCTTCCCATTCCGAACAGCACCGTAAAGCCCTGACGGCCGATGGTAGTGCTCAACAGTGCGAGAGTAGGTCAGTGCCGGATTTATGACCCGGGTGAATCGAAAGATTCGCCCGGGTCTTTTTTTTTTGATCCCATCCTCGCAAGCCAGGCCGGAACTATGGCGGGGACACGCCCAATCCGGGTCCAAGGGAAGCATTTTTGCTTCCGTATGCGCAGATCCGGCCACAATGGATGACCACACTTTGGTGTCCGCTGGGTCCTTGCACTGCCCGTTGCCACGGATAACATGGTTTGTGGACCGGCCTTTTGGGGCTTCATCGGCGAAAGGGCCGCCAATGTTTCCCGGCAAGAGCATCAATTCGCCGCAGGCTCGTGGTCGCGTCTGAAAGGTATGAAGGTGCGTGTTGATGAGTGGTTACGAAAGTCATATAGCCTCCATCGCATCGCAGCGGAATCGGATGCGGGATTTAATCATTCAATGGGCGAACATCAATTCCGGCAGCCGCCACGTAGCCGGATTGGAAAAGATGGCTGCGGTGGTGGTGGAGGATTTTGCGGGGCTGCATGCCACGGTCGAGCGGATCGCGTTGCCTGCCCAGAGCGTTGTGGCCGCGGATGGGACATTGCACCAGGTGCCGCTGGGACCGGCGATTTCGATGGTCAAGCGACCGAAAAGCCGGCGGCGTGTCTTTCTGGGAATTCATGCAGATACCGTTTATTCTCCGGCGAACCCATTTCAGAAAGCCTGCGAAACGTCGCCCGGTAAGCTTACCGGTCCCGGCGTGCTGGATGCCAAGGGTGGGCTGGCGGTGCTGCTTTTAGCTCTTGAAACGCTGGAAAAAAGTCCGTGGGCCGGCAATATCGGCTGGGAAGTATTGATTAACCCGGATGAGGAAATCGGTTCGCCGGGGTCCGGGCCGATCCTGGCGGCGGCGGCGCGGCGGAACCATCTGGGCCTGGTGTTTGAACCGGCGCTGCCCAACGGCAACCTGGTCAGTGATCGCAAGGGTTCGGGCAATTTTACCTTCATCGTGCGGGGCCGCAGTGCGCACGCGGGCCGGGATATTACCGTCGGGCGTAACGCGATTGCGGCCTTGGCGGAAGCGGTGGTTCGTATCAATGCCGTGCTTGGCCGAATGGACGCGGTAAGCGTGAACGTGGGGCAGATTGAAGGTGGAACGGCGCTGAATGTGGTGCCGGCACTGGCACTGTGTCGGATCAATGTACGTGTTGAAGCCCAGGAACAGCAGGCCCGGGTGCGTTCCCACCTCGAGACCATAGCCGCGGACATTTCCGGCCGGGAGGGCTTTAGTGCGCAGGTTCTGGGCGATTTTCATGCGCCGCCTCGCGCGGCCGATGCGGCCATGCTGTTGTGGCTGGAACGGGCTTGCGCCTGCGGGGCGGAGTTGGGTTTGAATATCTCCTGGCAAGGCAGTGGTGGAACCTGCGACGGCAACCGCCTGGCGGCGAACGGCTTAACTACCCTGGATACCCTGGGGCCGGTGGGGGGTGAGATTCACAGCCCGCAGGAATATCTGCTGCTGGATTCGCTGGTGCCCCGGGCGTCGCTGGCGGCATTGTTGCTGCTGAAAGTGGCCGCGGGCGAATACGGCTGTTCCGGTACGTAGTATCGTCAGCGGCGATGCCGGATGCACGGCTCGGACGAAGCTCCCGAAAATAAAACGGCCGCCATGGTGATTGGGCCGATAGAATCAAGAAAGGGGAATTGTATGATGGTGCTTCGCCCAATTCGCCATACTGATCTGGAATCGCTGCTGGCCATGGCTGGTCAGGCGGGGTATGGGATGACCACATTGCCGCCGGATAAAACCCTGCTGCAGAGGCGCATCGAGGAGTCGATGGATGCGTTTGTCATTCATCCCGAAAAGCCGCGTGGGGAAACCTATTTGTTTATTTTGGAGGATACCGCCACCGGCCGTCCGGCGGGTGTGTGCGGCATGGTTTCCAAGGTGGGCGGGTTTGATCCGTTTTTCAGCTACCGCATCCGCGGCATTCCTCTGGTTTCGCCCATGCTGGGCCTCAACAAAACCATGCCGGTGCTGGAGCTGACCATTATGTACGATGGGCCAGCCATTGTGGGTAGTTTGTTTCTATTGCCGGAGTACCGCAAGGACGGCAATGGGCGGTTGCTGTCGCTGGCGCGTTTTCTGTTTATGGCGCAGTTTCCCCAGCGTTTTGATCCGCACGTGATTGCGGAAATGCGCGGCAAGATTGAGGCCGACGGACGCTCGCCTTTTTGGGATGCCGTCGGACGGCATTTTTTTGATATCGACTTTCCCCGGGCGGATTATCTGACCATGGTGGACAAGAAGTTTATTGTGGAATTGATGCCCCGGCACCCCATTTATATTCCTTTGCTGGGGGCGGCGGCCCAGGAAGCCATCGGCAAAGTACATCCGGCCACGCAACCAGCGCTGAAAATTCTACAGGATGAGGGCTTTGTCTTTGAAAACATGGTGGACATATTTGAAGCCGGAGCGGTGGTGGGTTGCCCCCGCGATCAGATTCGCACGGTGCGGGAAAGCCGCGTGGGCAAGGTCCGGCGCATTGCCGAACTGCCGCAGGATGCCCAGATTCTTGGGCTATCGAACACCACGCTGGATTTTCGGGCATGTCGGGCGGGGGTATTGGTGGACGGTGATGGCGGGGTGCAAATCGACAGCTCCAGTGCTAAGGCCCTGTCGGTGCAAGCGGGAGACGACATTCGCTACGTAACACTGCGCAGCGGCACGGTGCGAGGTACTGATCATGGCTGACGCGGGCGATGGGTTTATCGGCGGCGCGTGGCAGGCCGGCCACGGCGACCTTATTGAATCGCACAATCCGCTGGATGGGACGGTGGTGTGGCGTGGTCGGGCCGCGGATGCGGCACAGGTTCATCAGGCGGTGGCGGCGGCCAAGGCGGCCTTTGGCGGCTGGGCGGGTTTGAGCACGGGCCAACGTACCGACTTTCTGGCTGGTTTTACAGGCTTGCTGGAAAAGCATCGGGCGGCATTGGCAGCGGCCATATCGGTGGAAACCGGCAAACCCCACTGGGAAGCCCAGGCGGAAATATCGGCGATGCAGGGTAAGTTTACCATTGCCTGCCGGGCTTATGCCGTGCGCCGCGCCCAGAGCCGGATCGACTTGCCGGAGGCCACGGGCTATACCCGTTTTCGACCGCACGGGGCCATTGCGGTCTTCGGGCCGTTTAACATGCCCGGACATCTGCCGCACGGCCATATTTTGCCAGCCCTACTGGCGGGCAATACCATTGTTTTTAAGCCCAGTGAACTTACGCCGGGGGTGGGCCAATGGCTGGCGGAGCTCTGGCAGGAAGCGCAGCTTCCTCCGGGGGTGTTTAATTTGATTCAAGGTGATGGGCGGGTGGGCCAGGCTTTGGGGAATGAGCCGGATTTGGATGGTCTATTTTTTACCGGCAGTTTTCGCGCCGGCGCGGCTTTGGCAAAGGCATCGGTGGCATTTCCGCAGCGCATCGTGGCACTGGAAATGGGAGGAAATAATCCGCTGGTCGTTTGGGAGGCGGCGGATGTTAAAGCGGCGGTGAGGACCATCATGGTGTCGGCATTTATCACCGCGGGTCAAAGATGCAGTTGTGCCCGCAGACTGGTGCTTCCGCGAGAGGGCGCGGGAGACGCCGTGGTGGAAGAGCTTATACGTGCGACAGGGCAGCTTCGCATTGGAGCGCCCCATCTGCGTCCGGAGCCATTCATGGGGCCGCTGATCACGCGGGCCGCGGCCCTACGGGTGCTGGAGGCGCAAGGAGCGATGGTGGCCGGCGGCGGATCAGCACTGCTTGTGGCCCAAGCCCGACCGGAATCGCCAGCGCTGCTGACGCCCGGCATCGTGGATGTTACCGCCATGGCCAAGCGCGGTGATGAAGAAATCTTCGGCCCGTTGCTGCAGGTTGTTCGGGTGGCGGATTTTGAGGCGGCGATGGTGGAGGCCGGCCGGACGCGTTATGGGCTTTCGGCGGCAATTCTCACCGACCGGCGGGATTTATATCAGGTGTTTCGTGAACGCAGCAAAGCGGGCGTCATCAATTGGAATCGGCCCACGACCGGAGCCTCCAGCGAACTGCCTTTTGGGGGCACGGGCCACAGCGGCAACCACCGGCCGGCCGGATATTATTCCGCCGATTACTGCGATTACCCTGTGGCCTCGCTGGAATCCGACAAGCTGGGGTCGTCGTGGTTGCCACCGGGAATAAACCAATGAACACCACCCTGGAAATCCAATGCGATGGTCTGGTTGGACCAACGCACAATTATGCGGGCATTGCGTGGGGCAATTTGGCTTCGATGAAGCATGGTCACCAGACGGCCAATCCACGGTTGGCCGCTTTGCAGGGACTGGCGAAGATGGAGCTGGTGGCGGGGCTGGGCATACCGCAGTTGGTGCTGCCGCCGCACGAGCGACCGGATTTGGGCTTGTTGCGACGGCTGGGTTTTTCCGGGTCCGACGCCCAGGTGATCCGCCGTGCCATTCGCCATACGCCCCCACTGGTGTCGGCGGCGTGGAGTGCCGCGGCCATGTGGGCGGCCAATGCCGCAAGTGTCTCCCCTTCGGGGGATACCGCCGATGGGCGCATCCACTTCACCCCCGCCAACCTTACCGGGCAGTTGCACCGGTCCATCGAAACGCCGACCACGGCGCGCATTTTACGCGCCATATTCAGCCCGCCGCAATTTTTTATACATCATGATCCATTGCCGCCGGCGCTGGCCTTGCGCGACGAAGGTGCGGCCAATCAAATGCGGCTGACGCGGGCTGGTGGGCGGCGGGGGCTGGAACTTTTTGTGTACGGCATTGATGCACTCACGCAAACCAGCGCTGCGGGCGTGCCCGGTCAACGCTATCCGGCCCGACAAACTGCCGCGGCTTCCGCGGCGGTCGCGCGCAACCACGGGCTGCTTTCGCGGGCAGTGGTTTTCATCCGCCAAAAGCCCGTGGCCATTGATGCCGGCGTGTTTCATAATGATGTGATTGCCCTGGCCCAGGACAATGTGTTGATTTGCCATGAACACGCGTTTGTTGCCCACACGGTAGAGGACATCCGCCGCCGGTATCGTGCACTCTTTCAGGCGGCGCCGGTGATTCATATTGTGCCGGACCGGCGATTTTCCCTGGCCGAGGCCGTGGATACGTATCTGTTTAACAGTCAACTTTTAACGCTGCCGGATGGACGCAGACTTTGGCTGGCCCCGGACGAATGTCAGCGCCATGGCCTGGCCATGGAGGTGCTGCAATCACTGCGTGACCAAGGAGCATTTTCGCTGCTGGAGTTTATCAACGTCCGCCAGAGCATGCGCAATGGCGGTGGGCCGGCGTGTTTGCGGCTGCGGGTGCCGGTTACGCCTGGCGAACTCGCGGCGGTGCATCGCGGCGTGATGTTGACGCCGAGGCTGGCCCGTACGCTGCGGGAGTGGATCGGCCGGCATTACCGAGATCGGCTCTCACCGCGTGATCTGGCCGATCCGGCCCTCATCACCGAATCCCGCAGGGCGTTGGATGAACTCACGCAGCTTCTGCACTTGCCCAATCTCTACGATTTTCAGCGACGGTGAGGAGGCGGAGGCGTGGGCGAGGCCCAGCCGGCGGCGGTTGGGCATTTCCGGCGATTACCACAGGGACCGTTGGAGCTTGGCATCGGGTCGCAATCGCAGCCCACCGGCGATGGTCTGGGGAGGTGGTTACGACGAATGATCGGTGCTGTGAAATATTTTGTCCGCGGATTTTTCCACAAACCCCTGGTACAACCGGCCATCGGGCATTGGATAGCGCCGGGCAAATTCGTAATAACAGGCGGGAATGGTACTGACGCCATCGGAGAATTCCACCGTCACCTTATCGGCCAACGTGGCAGACTGCTCCAGAAACACGGTCGGCGAACCCTTGATCTCACCGCCGGCGACATTGAGCTTAAACCCGTGCCCGCGCAGGAACATATTGAGATTCTGGAGACTGTCAAAGGTTTTCAGCGTGTTCACCAGCACGGTGAAATGGTTGGCCATGAAGCCGAAGGCCGCCACCCAGGCTGCATATTCGGATTCCACGCGCAGGCTTTCGTATTGCTGATAGGAAAGCTGCCACAATCGTCCGCTACCCGGGAAGTACCAGGCCCGCGAAGCTCCGGGTGGCATTTGATCCAACAAGCCATCGACACAATTCCGCAAGGCGGGTGAACATTGCTCCAGCTTTAATTCGCTGATGAATATTTTGGGTTGTCCGGCGTCAGGATGTTCATAATGCGTGGCCCGCAGTTTTTTTTCAATGAAGGTGTAATTGCCGGCCGGGCGATAACCCAGTTGCACAAATGGTTGGGCCATGACCGCGATCCCGACGCGCGGGTCGCCGAAGGTTCGCATGGCAATATGATCGTTGACGATCCGTTCGTCGCGGGCACGCAGGAGGCGATGAATAACTTTCACCTGCGGGTTAAGCGTTATGTATTGCTGCCAGAGATTTTCATCGAGCAGTTCTTGAAGTGTATGCATAGCCGCCTCCTGATGTATCTACAAGCCGTCGCCCGCGCCCAGGCTCTGTGCATCCGCAGCGCCAAGATTCTTGAAGATTTCCAGCGTTGCGCCGGAATGGTTGAGCGTGTAAAAGTGGAGGCCCCGCACCTGGTGGTCCAGTAAATCGCGGCACTGCTCGGTGGCCCAGTGGGTGCCTACCCGGCGGATGGCGTCTGGATCTTCCCCACAGCGGCGAATAGCCCGCAGCAGGGGAGCGGGGTAGTGCGTGCCCAAGGCCAATTCCGCCATACGCCGCATCCCCGTGAGTGAACTGATCGGCATGATGCCGGCTAGAATCGGCACCCGAATACCGGCCAGTTCACAACGGTCGCGAAAATCATAGAAATCGTGATTGTCAAAGAATAACTGCGTGCAAAGGTAATTGGCACCGGCATCCACCTTGGCCTTGAGAAAGTCCATTTCCATAAGGCGGTTGGGCGTGCTTGGGTGCCCTTCCGGAAAAGCCGCCGCTCCAATGCCAAAGCCGCGTTTATCCGGGTGGATGCCACGGCGATTAAACTCCTGAATGAACCGTACCAGATCCCCGGCATGTTGAAAGTCATCGTTGGAGCGGTCGTAATGCGGAGCATCTTTGGGTGGATCGCCGGCCAGAGCCAGGATATTGCCGGCTCCGGCATGGGAGTAGCGGCTTAAAATTTCTTCAATTTCCACACGGCTGTGACTGATGCAGGTCAGATGGGGAATCGGTTCCAGCGTGGTAGTGCGGCGGATCCGCAGCACCAATTCGTGCGTGCGTTGCCGGGTGGAACCGCCCGCCCCGTAGGTGACTGAAACAAAGGATGGCTTGAGCGGTTCCAGATGGCGAATATGCTCAAAAAGCTGTTCCGCCGCCGCATCTGTCTTGGGCGGGAAGAACTCAAACGAAAACGTGGTGCGGTCACGGGCAAAGATATCTTCGATATGCATGACATCCATCCTTTAATCCGGATCAATGGATTATACCGGGTCCATGGCCCCTGTGCCACTGCCTCATGATACTGCGATCGCGGGTCCCGTGACCAATAGGTTGCCTATCCCGGCTGTGCTCTTTTACGGGCCGGTGGTTGCAGCGGCCGGCCAATAAAAAACGGGGAGCCTTACTGGCTCCCCGCTGGGGATTGGTCTTTAATGATTTCAACCGCTGGTGATTCAGGCTTTGATTTTGCGGCGGCCGCCCAGGAGCAGCAAGGCTCCCAATCCGCCCATGCCCATCAGGGAAGTCGCGGTCGGCTCCGGCACCGCGGAGACGGTGCTGGACCAAGCCACATTCACCGAGTCTCCGCCCTTGAGCGTAACGGTCAGATTGCTGCCCAGGGAATAAGGCGAGGCTAAAGTGCCCAAGCCACCATTGGCCAGCGGCATATAGGTGGACAAATCGACCTGTGAAGTGTTGGGATTGAGCGTATTGCTGGTGAACGTGTTGGCCACCGGAGTGCCATTGACCACACTCTCCGCCGTTACCACGTCCGTGGAGTTTTGAGTATTCGTCAGGCTCCAAGAGAGCGTGCCGTGGGCGCTGGCCTGCAGATTCGCGCCAACCGGCGAGGTGAAACCGTCGTCGGTAAGCTCAATGGTCAAGGTTTCCGTCGCGCCGCTGGTGTTCATGATCTGCACCGAAGATCCAACTTCCACCGCTTGGTTAGTCGCGCTGGGACTGTTGGATGTGGCGGTGAAGTTGGTGATGCTGAACAATTGCGTGCCATTGGTTTGCGGCGAATTGATCGACACATTGGTCGGGCCAATCTGCAACGTACCAGGAGCTGCCGGGGCCGCCGACGATCCGGTCAGGTTAACTGGCCCACCACCGCCGGTGCTGGTGATAATGGCGGTGAAACTGGCTTGTGCGGCTGATGCCACAAAGATGGAAGCGGCCACTGCGGCCAACGATAAACTGAGTTTTTTAGAGAACATAAATGTTA
>JAJYZF010000195.1 GCA_021800165.1 Planctomycetota bacterium
CCGGATTCCCGGTCACCTCCCAGCCGGGACCCACCTGCTGCTGGGCTTGTGCCGGGGTTAAATCGGCCGCCTGAGGTAGCGAGTCCACTGCGGCCGAGAGCCTCCAGGCATCCACGCTGCCCACCGGGTTGCTCATCACGAATTGATACGTGTTAGCACCGTTGATGTCGAGCGCGTTCGGCGACAAGCCGAAGCCACGGGTCGGATCGCCCTCGCGAAATTTCGCCGAAACTGGCGGTTGGGGCTGCGCCGCAGCGCCGGGATAATTAGTCTCACAGGCAGGAATGGCTGTGCTTCCCTGGGGATAGAATCTCGAAAGATGGTCGCGGTGAAGAGATTTTACGGCGGTGGCATCCTGAGTCGCCCATGTGCAAGGGGAGCCGGGCAATCGCCGGAATCGGCGAGGCTCGGATTCCGAAATTTTTTCGGCAAGCGTTACCATAGGAAGCCCATTATCGCGATTGCTTAAGCCGGCTTCAACCACTGCGGTCCGGGTGTTTAATTTTTATGCGGGGCCGACGGGTGGGGCTGCGCCGCGGTGCCGGGATAATTGGCGGTGCCAGCCGGGATGCCTGATGCGGCCACCGGATAGGGCTCGGATATTCGCCAGCCTTCTTGCCCGCAGACGTCACTGGCTGAATGGAAAGCGCTGCCCATCTTATTTCCCCCCCTTCGGGCCGGAGGTGAACTTCGCACCTGACAGCAGAATCACCATTTGCGGCAGCAGGTCGTAGCGGTAGACCCCTTTCGCCCTGGAATAGAGGTAAAGGGCACCGCGTTCGGCACCGTCGTTATCGAAAAGTGTGGCAACGCAATCTGGGTACCGCGTCGGGAAGAACCGGATAAACGCGTGGAGCCTTGGAGTGTCCAGCCGGTAGAAATTTAACCACTCGCCGGTCACGCCCTTGAGCATAAAAAGGCCTCGCACGCGGCTGGGCCCCGCGGCGTTGGCTTCGTTCGCGCTAGCCTGGTTAAGGCGAGCGACCGTGTCCCACACCTGGAGGCTGTTCTTAAACGAGGCGAGGAACCTCCTCGGATGCCGGACCCGCCGGCGAAGGTCGTTGGCGGAAACGGTGGTTGCCACGTTCAGTTGATAATAGTGCCAGTAGCGGACCGTAACGGGTACCTCAACGCCGCTGGCCGGCAGGCGCAGGACGCACCGATCCTGGAAGATCGGCGGCCTCGCGTGTCGGCCCGGCCTTGGGGCAGTGGGGCGCATCTCACCAGAGAGGCGAAGGCGCAACCCACCCCAGTCGAGCGTCGCCCCGGTTGCCTCTGAGGGCACGGGCTGCAAGCGCACCAAGGGCCGGGTGAAGCCTGGTGTTGCAAACGCGCCGCGGTCGATCCAGTTCGCGCGATGTCGGCACCCAGCCACCGCCAGCGTGGCCGCGACGACTGCAGCCCGCCACGGCCTGGCCGCGGCAAGTGTCGATGGCCCAAGCCTATCTCTGGTAGTTGCCGTCATAAAAGAAACTGCCCCTAACGATTCCGCCGGTGGCGTAGTTCAGGTGCCATTGGTAGAGATCCCACCAGCCGCTCTGGTACAAATTTGCCGTGCCCGAGAAAGGGTAATCGAAGGGCCGAACCGTGCCGATCTCGGGCGGAACGTCTGGCTCGCCCGCGATGCTCTTGAGGTTCCCGACCCTCCCCGATATGTAGCCCCTGAAATCGTGGCTCGCGGGGAAATAAATGAAAAACATTTTCGCCTGCACACCGCATTTTGCGCCCGACGACCAGGCGAAAGAGTACGTCTCCACCTCCCCAGTCTTAACCGCCTTGTTGAGCCATTCCCGGTATAGTTTTTCGGCCTCTTCCGCCGCCATCTTGCTGCCCTCTTTGATGAGGTCAAGCTCAGGAGCAAGCACGTTCTTCGCGATGAAAAGCGGGATGTGCAGCAGTGCGTGGCCAACCTGCCCTACCAGGCCTTCCGCAAAATGGTGGTAGATCTCAAAGGACAAGAACGCTTCCGCCCCGGTCCTCGAAGACCCAACCAAGCCGTTTCTTCCGTTATGCATCATCACGCCCGCGATATCCTTGGCCAGGGTTCTCATTTGCGACTGGCTTAGCTCCACGGATGTAGTTCCAAACGGGTCAACAACCTCCGCCGGGTTGCTCATCACAAATTGATACGTATTGGCACCGTTGATGTCGAGCGCGTTCGGTGACAAGCCGAGACCGCTGGTTGCGTCGGCCTCGCGAAATCGCGCCGAGGCCGACGGTCGAGGCTGCGCCGCAGCGCCGGGATATTTAATCTCACAGGCAGGAATGCCTGTGCTACCTTGGGGGTAGGACGCCGTTACAGCGTAGCACCGCGCTGGTCTACACGGCCCGGGACCCGAGATTGATTCATTCAACGCTACCATAGTACGCCCATCATAGACTCGCCCCGCCTCGCTTCAACTGCCACAAGCCTCCGCCGGCGGCCAGCTAAAGCCGCCGCGCGCCTATTTGTTTCGGCACCGGTGCCATGGCTTTCAGTTCCACGAACGCGTGCTTCGCACGCGGGTCGTCCGACCTCCGATCAGTACCACACGAGCATCGAACGTTGGATCGCCAAAAAAAGCGCAACGTTGGCGACTGTCGCCGCCACCCACGCCCACCGGCATCGCAAAATCCCCATTTGCCAGCCGACACCCTGGGCGGCAACGCTCGCGGCGAGGGTCCCCAATATCAGATGCACAAACAGCCCCGCGGTCCAACCGAACCAAACGTAATTCGCGTGAAGGCGGGCCCAGGAAAAGAGTAGTCGCTCAGCTACCGTGAGGGCTGGCACGCAGACCGTGCATGCCAGGCCCAGGCCCACGGCACGCCGCAACAAAAACGACGCCACGCCTACGCGGAGGCACGCCGACGTTTCTTGGCGGCGAGCGCCCCAGTCGTGCAGCGCCCATCCGCCGAGGATCGCAAGGATTCCACCAGAAGCGCCACCAGCGCGGAACCGCAGCCGCCACCCCAAGCCGGGCGGTGGGCCAGCTTTCCAACCTTGTCGCAAAATCCGCATCAAATGCACAGCGAACCTTTCAGTTTTTCCCGCGGACCGGTCGCCTACGGTAGCGGGGTTCGCCTGCTCTACTCTCACCTGCTCCCGGTGAAGCCATCGCCTGATTGACGATCATGGGATCCGTTTTAATAGGCGGCCTGTTCCTGTTATTGCTGGACGGCCGCTTCGCCAACGCGCGTGCCTAAAACAGTCTGAAACCCCTGGCCATCGGGTAAGCCGGCTCACCCCCGGCAAGTACCCGTCGGTACGCCCGAACGGAATACCCTATAAAAATCCAGAGGTAGGCGATGGCCACGAGAGCCTCGTACGCGCCCAGCGCCATACCGATGCCGCTCGGCGGGACTAACGCGGGCGCAAGCAGGCAAATGGCAACGCAGAAACCACCGACCACACCAAAAAAACACAACACAAGGAGCACGCACATTACGGCCCACTGCCAGCAGCAAGTTCCCTGT
>JAJYZF010000079.1 GCA_021800165.1 Planctomycetota bacterium
CAAGTTGCAGCAAGGCTCCGGTTTGGTTGTCGAACGCGGCCTGAGCCGTGAAGCCGCGGTTATTGAGTACGCGGAACTCGCCCTGGTTGACGGCGAGGGTATTGATCTGTGCGAAGACGGAGTTGGCACCGCTGATGGTGACATCGGCGGCGTTGGTGGTGATGTTGCCACCGGGCAAGACCATCGTGGCACCGTGGCCGGCATCAATCACTTGATAAATACCGCCGGTAAGGGTGGTTCCCGACAGGTTGGTCAGCACCGCGCTATTGGTATTGGTGAAGGTGCTGCCATCCATTGCGGCGAAGGTTCCGTTGTTGGTGAAGCTGCCGCCGCCGTTGCCGTCCAGCATAAGCGTGCCGCCGTTGGTGGCTTCGGTAAGGCCGGTGGTGTCGTTGACGAAGGCATTGGCGACGCTGGCGGGATCTATAAAGAGAGTCTGGCCGCTGGTGTTGGCGTTGATCGTCCCCTGGTTCAGGATGGCTATGTTGTTTTCGCCGAGTGTCCAACCGCTGTTGGTGTAACCTTGGATGGTGTTGTTGACGTTGGTAAGCGTTGGTGTTCCACCAGCCGCACCGATGGCGTTGTTGGTATTGCCGGCCGGCTGTACGCCGAGGTTAATGGTGCCGCCGCCGGTGAGCGTGACGCCGCCGCTATCAATTTGGAGAATTGTTCCGTTGCTGCCATCGTTGACGTTGATGGTGCCGGTGTTGTTGATGGTGCCGATGAGTGTGAGGCGGGCACCATTGTCCTCGTTGAGGGTTGCCGCGTTGGTAAGGTTGGCGATGGAACTGCCGGTATCGGCATAAAACTGCGCCGCACCGACACTGCTGAGTGTGCCGCCGCTGATGGCGGCATTGTTGGTCAACGACACAGCGGAATTGACCGTGTTGCCTCCCGATACGCCTGAGCCGGTGGCCAAAATGGTACCTCCGGTGTTATTGAATGCCCCGCCGCCATTGCCGGTGAGCACCAGGTTGCCGCCCTTGGTGGCTTCCATAAGCCCGGCGTTGACCATGCCCTTGTCGGGGGATGGATCAACCCAAAGTTGCTGGCCCGCGGTGTTGGCGTCAATGGTGCCGCCGGTTTGGTTGACAATGTCGAGATTGTTTTCGCCGAGTGTCCAGCCGCTGTTGGTGTAACCCTGGATGGTGTTGTTGACGTTGGTAAACACTGTTGTATTGCCACTGCTGCTGCCGATGGCGTTGTTGTTGGCGCCGACTGAGCTGGTCTGGCCGAGGTTAATGGTGCCGCCGCCGGTGAGCGTGACGCCGCCGCTATCAATTTGGAGAATTGTTCCGTTGCTGCCATCGTTGACGTTGATGGTGCCGGTGTTGTTGATGGTGCCGATCAGGGTTACACGGGAGCCGTTATCCAAGTTGAACGTTGCCGCGTTGGTGAGGTTGGCCAGCGACCCGGAATCGGCATAAAACTGCGCCGCACCGACACTGCTGAGTGTGCCGCCGCTGATAGCGGCGCCGTTGGTGAGCGAGACCGCGGAGTTGATGGTGCTGCCTCCCGATACGCCTGAGCCGGTGGCCAAAATGGTACCTCCGGTATTATTGAATGCCCCGCCGCCATTGCCGGTGAGCACCAGGTTGCCGCCATTGGTGGCTTCCATGGTGCCGGCGTTGACCAGGCCCTTGTCGGGGGAAGGGTCAATCCAAAGTTGTGTGCCTGCGGTGTTGGCATCAATGGTGCCGCCGGTTTGGTTGACAATGTCGAGATTGTTTTCGCCGAGTGTCCAGCCGCTGTTGGTGTAACCTTGGATGGTGTTGTTGACGTTGGTAAACACTGTTGTATTGCCACTGCTGCTGCCGATGGCGTTGTTGTTGGCGCCGACTGAGCTGGTCTGGCCGAGGTTAATGGTGCCGCCGCCGGTAAGCGTGACGCCGCCGCTATCAATAAGCAATTCCGTTCCACTGCTGCCATCGTTGACGTTGATGGTGCCGGTGTTGTTGATGGTGCCGATGAGTGTGAGGCGGGCACCATTGTCCTCGTTGAGGGTTGCCGCGTTGGTAAGGTTGGCCAGCGAGCCGCTATCAGCAAAGAACGCACCTCCGCCGGAACTGCTAAGCGTGCCGTTGGAAATAGCCGCGCCGTTGGTAAGCGTTACCGTGGATCCGGCACCCGCAGCCTCAATGGTGCCGCTGTTGGTGCCATCGGTATTGACGAATGCGCCGCCGCCGTTGCCGGTAAGTTCCAGGTTGCCTCCATTGGTGGCTTCCATGATTCCGGTGTTAACCACCCCGGAGGTGGCGTTGGGGTCCACCCAAAGGGATTGCCCGGAAGTATTGGCGATAATCATGCCGCCGGTCTGATTGACGATACCGATGGAATTGCTGCCCAGTGACCAACCGCTATTGTTATAGCCTTGGATGGTGTTGTCCACGTTGGTAAGGGTGCCGCTGCCGCTGATGCCATTGTTGGTATTTCCGACCGAACTGGTCTGGCCCAGATTAATGGTGCCGCTACCGTTGAGCGTTACCGCTCCGTTAATGTTTAATTGCGTGCCGCTGCTGCCATCGTCAACGGTGATGACGCCGCTGTTGGCGATTGTGCCGGTGGTTCCATTGCCGACGGTGCTTCGGACAGCGTTTTCAATCACCAGTTCGCTGCTGGCATTAACAGTAAGATTGGCGATGGTAAAGGTAATATCGTCCAATGATGGTGTGGTCGCACTCGCCGGGCTACCGATGACCACATCCGACGTGCTGCCCGGGGTGCCATTGGGGTTCCAGTTGGTATTGGTGCTCCAGGTATGGGTGCCAGTGGCATCGGTCCAGGTGATGGTGGCGGCGTTGACTCTCTGCGGTAAGGCCCAGGTGACGCAGGAGGCGGTCGCCGCGATGGCACAGGCTCCAATGAGCCGGGCCTTGCCCAGGTGAGATCGTTTGTTTGTGGAAAACCTTATTTTCGCAAAAACGTGGCTGGCGGAAGATAAAACGGTGGGGTGTGACTTTACCATGATAGAAACTCCTTGTAAAAAAGGTGCTGTCCGTTCAACTCTCAACCCTTGAAACAATTTCAAGGTACACCACTTCTATAGTCAGACTCAGCAGGCATGGAAATGGGTATTTTTACGTAGGGAGCGGTTTTTTTTGTCGTTAAAGTCTCATCTTTATTGGCTTTTTCGCGCGGTGTGGACCAGACAATGGGACAAAAATTACCGTCAAAATGGGGCGGAAACGGCGGCAATTGAGGCGGAATAACGGGCCGGAAAATGGGCTTCAAGATGGATCATAAGTGCTGGTAAATATGGATTTTACGTGTTTATTATTTTCCGCAATGGTGGGCACCGGTCAGACTGGCCGGAGCAACCAGCGATCCGGCCGTAAATTCAGGATTTGGGTGGATCCGCGAAAAATTGGTGAAAAATATTTTAAGGCTGGGGCATTTTAAGGCCGCCCCAGGCATTTCCGTCAGGCCGGATCGAGGCTGCGGATCCCCGGTGCCCAGTGTCGGTCGCCCCGATGGCGTGGGCCCCACTGGTGCAGGTATCTCGGTTCTGGCGGCACTACGTAAAAATACGTATTGACCCATGATATTGATTATGCGATAAATAAGGATACGTAGTGGGTTTGAAGGCCGGCCCGCTCGCGGGAGAGTCGGCATCGCTTTGACGCGGTGCTTTGGATTCTAGTCGTCGAAGGGATTGTTTTGCCGGTCAATTGGCTGGATCGCCCGTGGTCTGGGGCATTTCCGAGGCGCGTCTGTGGAAAATATTTCCGGTGACGATTATCAATCAATGATGGAGGTGCTGGCATTGCTGCGCCCGATCGGCGATCGGGAGCAACTGGCGCGGCAGGTTCTTCCTGCGCTGGCAGCTCTGGTAGGTTCCGACATAACTTCATACAACGAGGTTAACCCGGTCACAGGTATGGTTACCGGCCTGATTCATCCGGACCAATACGATGTGGCCATGCTGGCGCAGGTGCTGGAGCGGCATATGCACGAGCATCCGGTGATTAACCACCATCGCCGCACCGGCGATGCCCGGGCGTTGCGGATCAGCGATTTTATGTCGCAGCGTGAACTCCACGAGACCGGGCTTTACCAGGAATTGTACCGCGGTATGGGTGTGGAATATCAGGTGAGCATGATTATTCCCGCACGCAAGCCGATTATTGCGGCCCTGGTATTTAACCGGCGGACCAGTGATTTTTCAGCGCGGCACCAAGCCCTGCTTAATCTCCTTAGGCCGCACCTGACGCAGGCCTTTGAGGTGGCGCGCACGCTCCAGCGGTTGCGCAAGGAACTGGACCGCCACCATGGAATGCTCGAGCATCTGCCGGATGGCGTGGCTCTGCTCAGCGGCAACAGCAGGGTTGAAATGTGGACGGATAAAGCCCGTCTGTGGGTGGGCAAATATTTTCCGGGTCCGGTGCGGGGTGCCTACGCCTTGCCCGAAGAAGTCGTGTTGTGGCTGCGCCGGCAATCCGCCGCCGCGGAAACCCCCGCCGGCGGCGAATCACACCCCGTTCTGACCCGGCAGCGTGGTGATGAAACACTGTTCGTGCGCGTGGTGGTGATTTCGGAAACGTCGCGGATGCTGGTGATGAGCGAAGTGCGCCCGGCCACCTCGGCCAAGCCGCTGGAGGAACTGGGGTTGTCGCCGCGTCAGGCGCAAACATTGTTGTGCCTGGCCCAGGGCCTGGGCGATAAGCAAATTGCGGGAAAATTGGGCATTTCCACACGGACGGTGCAGAAACATCTGGAGGTTGTTTTCAAAATTCTTAAGGTCAGTTCCCGAACCGCGGCTTGCTCTAAAGTGTGGGACCGTCTGTGGATACTGCTGATGGTAGGGCTGTTGCTGGGGCTGGGCGTGATGGAGAGCACGGCAACAATATATTAGATTGGCCTGCTTGGGGTGGGCCGCAAAAACCTGCCGGTCCGCGTGCCCAACCGATATGTGAACGATCGGGCTAAGTGGCAAGGCCAGGCCAACATGGCTGCCCCGCGGCTGGAGGGTTTCGGCCGGCCGCGCGGGCACCGGATGGCCTCAATGGCGCTGATGATGCTCGGCCTTGGGCTGGCGGCTCATGAGCGTACTGATACCTTCACGCGGATTGCAACCCTCAAACAAAACGGTATACAGCGTTTCGCTGATGGGCATCTCCACCTTGTACCGACGGGCCAATGCCACCACGCTGCGCGTCGTGGGCAAACCTTCCACTACGCCGGAAATCTCCGCCTGGGCCTGCTCTGGCGAAAGGCCGGCCCCAATCCGCTGACCGAAACTGCGATTGCGGCTGGATAGCGAAAAGCAGGTGGTTACCAAATCACCCAATCCCGCCAAGCCGCTGAAGGTTTCCGCCTGGGCTCCCAAGGCCATGCCCAACCGGGTAATTTCCGCCAGGCCGCGCGTCACCAGCGACGCTTTAGCGTTAACGCCCATGGCCAAGCCATCGAGAATCCCCGCCGCAATGGCAATGATATTTTTGGAGGCACCCGCAAGTTCCACCCCAACAACATCAGCGTTGCGGTACACCCGCAAAAACGGGCAGCTCATGAGTTCCTGCATCCTGCGGCTAAGCCCGTCATCGCTCGAGGCCGCTACGACGGTGGCCGGCAGGCCCCGGGCCACTTCATCGGCAATGCTCGGACCGGAGATAACCCCCAGCAAACGCGGCCCCAATAGGTTAGCGCAGATTTCGGTGGGCCGCAGCAGCGTGTCATTTTCAATGCCTTTGGCCAGGCTGATGACCGGAACCGATGCCGGAATGTGCCGCGCCAGCCGCGTAAGTACCCAACGAAGATGCTGCGAGGGCACGGCCAGAAAAATAAGCTCGCCTTGCGAAATAGCCGCATCTTGGCCGGTAACCTCCACCGATTCCGGCAGTCGCACCGTGGGCAAATGCCGTACATTAATGCGGGCCTGTGCCAGTTCGGCGGCGTGTTGGCTTTGGCGGCACCACAAAACAGTCTCCCGCCCGGCTTGTGCCAAAATCCAGGCGCACAGGGTTCCCATGGCTCCATCCCCAATAATTGCGATCTTTGGCCGCATGAGTCTCCGCCTGAATGTCGCCCCCGGGCCGGTCCCGGCCCGGCCGCAAAAAGCCACCAAAATTGATTCTACCATAGAGGTGGTTCGCTTGCAGTTGCCCGCGGAAAAATGGTACCTGACCCCTTTATCAGTTACTGCAGGGTTGATTTTTACCAGCGTCATCCCTAAGGTACATAAGGTAGAGAATGTTCTTGGACCACACGCGGGTGGGGCCAGTTGGTGGCGGCTGCGACAGGCCGGAGAGATAATAGCAATATCCAAGGTAAGCAGGAAAGACGCGGGCATGGTGAATGCGGTACTTTTTGATCTGGCCAACACGCTCTTGAACTTCCGGGAGTTGCAGCTCAATCCCCTGTTTATTGAAGGGTCGAAGGATTCTTATCGCCATTTGCAAACGCTGGGCCTGCCCCTGCCGGATTTCAAACGCTACTCGAAGGCCCATCTGCGGGCGTTTCAACGAAGATTTATCTGGTCACGCATCTGTCGGCGTGATTTTGACTGCATGGATGTGATGGTGAGAGTACTCGATCACTTGAACATTCAACTGCCCAGACAGGAATACCAAAACCTTGCCTGGATCTGGTACGGTCCGGCGGCGCGGCGCTCACATGTGGACCGCGGCACCTGCGAAGTGCTTAGCAACCTGCGCCGGCAGGGCATAAAGCTGGCGATTATTTCCAATACGCTGGCCCCGGCGTGTTGCCTCGACCGACATCTGCAAGAAGAGGGTTTGCTCGAATATTTTCCCATCCGAATCTACTCTTCTATAACGCGTTATCGCAAGCCGCACCGCGAAATTTTTCGCCTGGCCCTGCACGAACTGCGGGTAGAACCCGAAGAGGCTATTTTTATCGGCGATCTACTCAAGACCGATGTCCGCGGAGCGCAGCGGGCGGGGATGACTGCAATATGGAAACCCGCCGACAACCAGTCCCGCACGAAGTCCAGGAGCGCCGGGGCCCATCATGTCATCCGGAACATTGCGGATTTACAGCATATTTTGCCGGAGATGGGGGTATGCCAATGGGCCGCGGCATAAAATATTCCCCCGTCTGGGGCGCGGCCCGGTTATCCAATGGCGGCAGCACCCGGCCTTGATTATAATCAGCTCGTCGGCCGATTGGCCGGCGCAAGCGGAGGTTTGGTTTGATTATTGACAGCACTGTTGAACCTGTTTTACCGCTGCTCAAGGCGGTGGGAAAAATTGCCACCGGGCTTTTTGTGTTAACGGCAGGCAGCGGTGAGGCGGCGTCGGCCACACTGGTATCTTTTGTGCAGCAATTAAGTTTTGAGCCGCTGTGCATCGGCGTTAGCCTGCACCATGGAAGGTCCATCGGTTCGGTGATCGAAGAAAATAAAGGCTTCGTCATCAACGTCTGCCACGCCGGCGATAAAAATCTGCTGCGGCGATTTGCCCGGCACACCTTGCGCGGTACGGAAGCTTTTGCAGATTTGGCCATTCGCCGACTGGATAACGGTGCGGTAATCCTGCTGGATGCCTGCGCCTATCTCTGGTGCGATTTTTCCCACAAGGTGGATCTGCAAGCCGATCACGATTTGTACATCGGCATTGCCACCATGGGTGATATTCTCGGCCCGGATGGAGCCAAACCGGTGGTGCATATCCGCCACGACGGCTCACGATACTGACAAAGCATGGAAGCCGGTGCGGCCGGCTCCGGGGTGCAACGTTGCTTTGCAAAAAAAAACCAAGCTGTGAGGTTATCTGATGAACGTGGCCGGTATTCCTGTTGAGATTGACGATCCGCTCAATGCCGCAATACTAACCGTATCAGAGGATCGCGTGGAAGGTTTCCACCGCGATCCGCTGGGCAAAATCGCCGCACTTAGCGGCGTACCGGTGGCAACGGTCATCGAACGCCTCTCGGCCATGCTGCGCGCGGGGGTCATCCGCCGAATCCGGCAAACGCTGCTGGCCACCAATCTGGCCCAAGGGGCCTTGGTGGCGTGGCGGATTCCGCCCGAACAGCTCAATTTGGCCTTTGAATATATGTTCCGGGAGGATCCGTTTTCCGGCCATGTCGTGCTTCGTTCCACCGATGGCGAAACGGCGGGATCCAAATACAAGCTCTGGACCACGCTGAAAGTGCCGCAGGGCTTTGACCTGGCGAAACATTGTGATTTTCTCCTGGCCCGGGTGGGCGGTGTGTCCTACAAGATCATGCCTGCCCGCCGGCTTTTTGCTCTGGGGGTGGGGCATGTGCGCAGAAAAGGTTTGGTTCCTGGCAGCATGGCTGATCAGCCCGCGCAGGTACTGGATACCGAAATTGTGAACCTGACTGATCTGCAATGGAAAATTCTCGTCGCCCTCAAGCGGGAATTTGCTCCGGAGGAGTTGTCCGTCGATTTGTGGCGACCCCGGGCGCTTCAGGCCGGGGTGGATTTGCGCACGTTTTGTGAGGTTGCCGAAGGACTGGTGCGGCAGGGTGTGATCGGCAGATTTTCGACTTTCCTGGAGCACGTTAAACCTCTGGCCACCGGCGAACGGGTTACGCAATACAACGCCCTGTTTCATTGGGCGGCGCCGGTGGGTCGGGAAATTGAAACCGGCCGGCAGGTGGGGCGGTTCCATATTATGACCCACGCCTACTGGCGCGAAGGCGGGCCGGATTTCGGCAATGTCAACATCATGGGGGTGGCCCACGGCCAGGACAAAAGCCTGCTGCTGGAGCACAAAGCGGCCATCGATCGCCATCTGGCGGCCGTGGGAATTCCCATTGCGTATACCAACGTATTCTGGGGTGGGCGCAGTGAGATAAAACCCAGCGAAATAGCGCCCCAGGCCTACCGCGATTGGTGTGTCGGCGTGGGGCTGGATCCGCGGGCCATGCGTGAGTGTGCCTAGCCCCGGCTTGCCGCAGCCCTGCAAGGAGGCATGAAAATTATGACGGATTATGCCAATTCATTTGTGCACCTGCACGGCCACAGCCATTATTCCCTCCTCGACGGCGGGGCTACCATCAGCGGCCTGTGCGCCAAAGCCGCGGAAATGAAGATGCCGGCGCTGGGCTTGACTGATCACGGCAACCTGTTTGGGCTGGTGGAATTTTATAAAGCGGCCCGAGCCGCCGATATCAAACCGCTGCTTGGATGCGAGTTTTACGTGGCCCCCGGATCACGCTTTGACAAAGATGCCCACGGTATCAGTGAGGCCGCGTATCATCTGGTGGTCCTGGCCCGCAACGAGCAGGGCTACCGGAACTTGCTGAAACTGGCCAGCCTGGCGTATCTGGAAGGATTTTATTACCGCCCGCGGGTGGATAAAGAAACGCTGGCCAAATACCATCAGGGCCTCATCGTCATCAACGGTCATTTTGGTACGGAGATATCCGCCTGCCTGCAGCGCAATGATTGCCAGGCGGCGGTGGTTGCCGCCGGTCAATACAAGGATATTTTCGGCGAGCACTTTTTTGTGGAACTGCAAAACCATGATGATCCGGCGCAAATCGCAATGATTCCGCAACTCCTGGAAGTGGCGCGGCGGGTCGGATCTCCCGTGGTGGCCACCAACGATCATCATTATCTGCTCAAAGAAGATTACGACGCCCACGATGTTTTGTGCTGCATCAGCATGGGCAAAACGCTCGATGACGCCGACCGGTTGCGTTATTCCCGGCACCTGTACCTGAAAAGCCCCGCGGAAATGCGCCGCATCTTCAAGGATATTCCGGAAGCCTGCGACGCCACGCTCAAAATTGCGGAGATGTGCGATGTCACGCTCGACTTTTCCCGGCGGCATGCCCCGGTTTATGCCCCGCCGCCGGATACCGCCACCGGGGCAATTCCCACACCCGACGAGTATTTACGGCAACTCTGTCAGCGCGGCCTGGTCGAACGGTACGGTCAGCCCTCACCGGCCGTCATCCGGCGGCTGGATCAGGAACTCAAGGTGATTCAGAGCAAAGGTTTTTCCAGTTATTTCCTGATTGTGTGGGATTTCTGCAATTACGCCCGTCAGAATAAAATACCGGTCGGGGCCAGGGGGTCCGGGGTGGGTACTCTGGTAGGATACGTACTTGGGTTGTGCAATGTCGATCCCATCCGCTACGATCTGCTCTTTGAGCGGTTCATGGATCCGAGCCGGTCGGAAATGCCGGATATTGATATCGATATATGTCAGATTGGCCGCGACAAGGTCATTGAATATGTCCGCGGCAAGTATGGCAATGTGTCGCAGATTATCACGTTCTCCACGCTGGCGGCCAAGGCCGCCGTTAAAGATGTCGGACGCGTGCTCGGCGTGCCGTTGCCCGACGTGGATAAGATAACCAAACTGATTCCCACCGGGGTCAATGTGACCCTGGCCTCCGCCCTGCAGGTTGCGGACTTGAAAAAGCTCTATCAGAGCGAGCCGACCGTCACGCGGGTGATGGATATCGCCGGCCGCCTGGAAGGCCTGTGTCGCAACGCCGGCATGCACGCCGCGGGTGTCATTGTCTGCGACAAACCCCTCGACGAGGTGGTGCCGCTGTATAAAAACGGCCCGGATGTGATGACCCAATGGGATGGCCCCACGTGTGAATCCGTGGGGTTGCTGAAGATGGACTTTTTGGGTTTGCGCACGCTTACCATCATCGAACGGGCCTTGGACCTCATCGAGCGCGATCATGGACCGGGGTTGCCCCCGCGGGTTCCCATGCAGCCGGCCGGCGCGGCCATTCAGACCGCCCATCCCACGTTGCCTGGACGTCCCGGTCGGCTGGATATTGAAGGCGTGGATCTCACCGACCAGCGCGTGTACACGCAGATATTTCAGAAGGGGCGCACGCAGGCGGTATTTCAATTTGAATCTCCGGGCATGCGCGAGCTGCTCATTAAAATGAAGCCGGATCGCATTGAAGATCTCATCGCCGCCAATGCCTTGTTTCGGCCCGGACCGATGGATCTGATTCCGGAGTATTGCGACCGCAAGCACCACCGTAAACCCGTCTTGAAGGTGCATCCGATCATGGACGGCATCCTCGAGGAAACCTACGGCATCATGGTGTATCAGGAACAGGTGATGCGCATCTTCAACCAACTCGGTGGCATACCCCTGGCCAAGGCCTACAAGGTGATCAAGGCCATCAGCAAAAAGCACGTGGACGTGATCGCCGCGGAAAAGGTCAATTTCATCAAGGGTGCCCAGGCCAATGGCGTGGATGAAAAGCGGGCGGCGGAAATTTTTGAATTAATTGAAGAGTTCGGTAAATACGGCTTCAACAAAAGCCATTCAACACGCTATGCCATTATCGCTTTTCAGACGGCCTACCTGAAAACCTATTTTCCGCTGCAATTCATGGCCGCCCAGCTCACCTTTGAAATGACCGATCAGTCCAAGCTGACCGAGAACATCGATGAGTGCCGCTTTCTAACCCGCCCCGACGGCAAAGTGGGTATTGCCGTTCTGCCGCCGGATATCAATTCCAGCGTCGCGGATTTCGGCGTGGTGGACGGAACCATTCGTTTCGGCCTCGCGGCGGTAAAAGGGGTGGGTGCTAAGGCGGTGGAATCGATTGTCGCGGCGCGGGGCGATGGTAAAGGGCAACCCCTGCGGCCATTCACCAGTATCTATGATTTTTGTGAGCGTGTGGACCTGCGGCTGGTGAATAAATCGGTGCTGGAGGCTTTGGTCAAATGCGGTGCCTTTGATACCCTGCACAACAATCGAGCTGCCATCACTGCCGCCCTGGAAAGTGCCATGCAAAGCGGAGCCGCCGCCCAGGAAGCCAGGCGCTCCGGCCAGGAATCATTGTTCGGCGGCGGTGATTCCCCTGCGCCAACGCCGGTGTCGCTGCAGTTGCCCACCGTTCCGGAATGGAGCCAGGGGCAGAAAATGGCCTTTGAAAAAGCCGTGCTGGGCTTTTATGTCAGCAGCCATCCCTTGCGTGATCTGGAAGAACTTCTGGCCGGTTACACCACCTTTAACAGCCGCACCATTCAAAACGCTGAAGACCGGCGCGGTGGCATTATCGGCGGGTTGATTGCCAAAATTGATACGCGCATCGCCCGCAGCGGCCGCAGCGCCGGCCAGAAATGGGCCACCGTGACCCTGGAGGATTTAAGCGGCAGCATCAAGGTATTGGTGTTCAGCGGCGAATACCAGAAATATATCTCCTTGCTGGTGCCGGAAGCGGTGGTGTTTTTCCGCGGACGGGTGGACCGCTCCCGCGAAGAGCCTAACTTTCAGTGCAGCGAAGCTTTTACCGTCAAAGATGTGGTGGAAAAACTGACCCGTGACGCCACCATTCGCCTTCCTGCCATGGCCATCGAGCCGGGCTTGCTCTCGGAACTCGATGCGTTCATCACGCAGCGCAAAGGCAATATTCCCGTCAGGCTGGAGATCCTGGACCAAAGCCGGGAACCACCGGCCAAGGTCTGCATTGCCTTGCGCCGCGCCATCAGCGTCGTAAATTTCGCCAACGAAACCGGCAAGACCTTTTGGCACCAATGTCCCGTGGTTTTGCGCGGGCCAGGCCGGGGCTTGGTGATGGAGCGTGTCGAGGCGCAGCCGGAGATGGTATCGGAACCGTCGCGCAAGGTTTTTGATGGGGATGTTATTCCAGCTTGAGCGCCTGAACTAAAGCCTGATGATACCCCTCGGTACCGAAATCACGCCAAAATCGCTTTTCAAGGAAGACGCGATACCCTATAATCAACGACTTGTGGTTTTTAGCCGGATGTCTTTTAACGCACTACAGTGAGGTTTTTTAATGGTACACGTGAATCAGGGGACGCATTTATTTACCAGCGAGTCGGTGAGCATGGGCCACCCCGACAAAGTCGCCGATCAAATTTCCGATGCAATTTTGGACTTGCTTTTGACCGCGGATCCCCACGCTCGTGTGGCCTGCGAAACGCTGGTCACCACGGGTTTGGTGGTGCTGGCGGGCGAAGTGACCGTCAACGAGGCCGGAATCAAGGCCCTCAATGAAGTGGACCGTGTGGCACGCCAAACCATCGCCGCCATCGGCTATAACGACCCGTCCACCGGTTTCGACGCGCGCAGTTGCGCTGTGCTCAGGGTTATTCACGGCCAGTCGCCGGATATTTCCCGCGGCGTCACCGCCACCAAAACCAGAGATCAGGGTGCCGGCGACCAGGGCATTATGTTCGGTTTTGCCTGTAACGAAACCAAGTCCTACATGCCGCTGCCGATCTATCTGAGCCATCGCCTCATGGAACGCCATGCCCGGTTGCGGCAGACCGGCAAAATTGCCTGGCTGCGTCCTGACGCCAAAAGTCAGGTCACCGTGGAATACGCCGCCAATGGAGCGCCGTTGCGAATCCACACCGTTGTACTCTCCACCCAGCATACCGAAGCGGCCATGAAAGGCCAGAGCTTTTCCGACACCTCGCGGCGGGCCGTCATCGAGCAAATCATCAAACCGGTGATCATGGCGGAATGTCCGAAGCTCTGGAACGATAAGATCAAGTTTCATATTAATCCCACCGGCAATTTTCTCGTCGGTGGTCCGCACGGGGATTCCGGTCTTACCGGCCGGAAAATTATTGTCGATACGTATGGTGGCCGGGGCTGCCACGGCGGCGGCGCTTTTTCCGGCAAGGATCCTTCCAAGGTGGATCGCTCGGCAAGTTACATGGCCCGCTATATCGCCAAAAATATCGTGGCCGCGGGACTGGCCACCGCCTGTGAGATTCAACTGGGCTATGCCATCGGCGTCGCTGAGCCGGTCAGTGTGGCCGTGGACACCGAAGGAACTTCCACCATCGACGATGGCGTCATCAGCGATCTGGTGCGCGAAGTCTTTCCGCTCACACCCGCCGGCATCATTAAACATCTGAACCTGCTGCGTCCGATTTACCAGGAAACCGCGCGGCACGGTCATTTCGGCCGCACCGGTGAAAAATTCACCTGGGAAAAAACCGACAAGGCCGCGGAGTTGGCGGCCCGGGCGGCCCGTCGAAAATAAATGGATCACCGGCGGCGCAAGGGCGTCGGATCACGAAAGCTGTTGAGAAATTCCGCGTTGGTCGGATATTTTTTCATGGCCGTTAGAAGCGTCTGCATCGCTTGCACCGGATCGCGATGAATAAGGTTGCGCCGCAGCAGCGCCGACTTATGCGCCATTTCCGGACCCATCAACAATTCCTCTTTGCGTGTGCCGCTGACCGGCAGATCGATGGCCGGCCACACCCGTCGTTCGGCCAGTTTGCGTGAGAGTACCACTTCCATATTGCCCGTCCCTTTGAATTCCTGAAAGATCAACTCATCCATCCGGCTACCGGTGTCAATCAGGGCCGAGGCGATAATGGTCAGGGATCCCCCATGCTCGATATTGCGTGCGGCCCCAAAAATACTGCGCGGTTCCAGCAGCGCCGAGGAATCCACGCCGCCCGACATCGTGCGACCGCTGGAGCCTACGAAATGATTAAAGGCCCGTCCCAGACGGGTGATCGAATCCAGCACCACCAGGACATCGGCCCCAAACTCCACCAGACGCCGGGCCCGTTCTATCATGCCGCGGGCCGCCCGCACGTGCGATGGAACATCCTCGTCGTTGTTGCTTGCCCAAACCTCCGCGGATAGCGAGCGGCGGAAGTCGGTGACTTCCTCCGGGCGCTCATCAATGAGTAAAATAAAGACTTTGAGGTCCGGGTGGTTGATCAAGGCCGCTTCCGCAATCTGCTTGAGCAAGGTGGTTTTGCCGGTCTTGGGTGGGGCCACAATCAGGCCGCGCTGTCCGCGGCCTATCGGGGTGAGCATATCCATGATGCGCATCGACTCCGGCCCCCCTTTGGTCTCCAGAACGATACGCTGCCGCGGATCAATAACCGTCAATTCGGAAAAGGGCGTAATGTGCTGATATTCCGCCGGCGTTTTGCCGTTGATGGATATTATTTCCGCGACCTGCGCCGGCGAGCCTTTACCATTGGAGTTTACCGTGGCCGTGAGTAATAGCCCGGGCCGCAGACGCAGCGCCTCAATCATCTCGCTGGAAATCATGGCGTCGGTCGGATTCGGCTTGAACTTTCGCAGCTCCGTGCGCAACAGTCCGTGCCCTTTCTCGGTTAGTTCCAGCAAACCAGTCACTTGGTTTTCCATTCATTTGTCTCGCTATGCTAAATTGTCCTGGCCGACCATCCACGTTGCGAACGGATCAGGTCCGGATAATCCGTAATAATCCCTTCCACCCCCAGCGCCGTCATCGCCGCCACCAGCCCCACATCGTTGGCCGTGAAGCACCACACCTTGAGGCCCGCCGCATGCGCAGCGGCCACATGTTCCATGGTCACACACCGCACGTTGCCCACCACCGTGGTTGCGGCCAGCATGCGCGCTCGCCGCAGCGTATCCTGATTCCATTCATCCACCAGCAATCCCAGCTTCAGTTTCGGCAGCAAGGCTTTCAACGGAGCCAACAGCTCCGCATGGTAGCTTATCACGATCACCCGGGCCTCCGCATTGCGGCGGTGAAGCAGTTCCGCCAGCACCGCTGCCGGAATAGGGGCCTTGATTTCCAGGACTGGAATCGTGGGATCCACAATCGCCAGCAGGGCCTCTTCCAGTGTGGGAATGCGTGCTGCCGCAAACCGATGATCTTTCCACGAGCCGGCGTCAAAACGACGCAGCTCCAGCGCCGTAAAATCCGTCACCCGCCCATGACCGTTGGTGGTCCGATCAATCCGGTCGTCATGGATAACCACCGGAACGCCATCAGCGGACATTCGCACATCAAACTCAACCGCCGATGATCCCAGTTGAATCGCTTCATCGAATGCGGCAACGGTATTTTCAGGGGCAACAGCCGATGCTCCACGATGAGCAATCGCCATGACCGTGGGTTTTGCCATTGCTATCTTATAGCATAAACCCGGCTTGATGCAAAGCGCTGGCCCGGCCTGGTCAAGCTCGTGGGTGTAACTCCTATTGTTGGCGGTTTTGGGTTAGGATTAGAGGCGGAAAGCCGCCATTGTGGCGGCCAAGGCCCAGGATGTGGTAACGAATCAAGGAGGATTCACAATGATCCGACCAATGGAAGT
>JAJYZF010000020.1 GCA_021800165.1 Planctomycetota bacterium
GGTGGTCAATGCGCCAATTGTTTTGGGCGGCAATGAAACCTTCAGCAATGATGCCAGCGGGAGCGCTAATACGCTTACCGTTGGTGGCAGCGTTACCGGCACCGCCGGAGCGGCTGCCACCGATACGCTTACGTTAACTGGCACCAATACCGGGGCCAACGCGGTCAATGGCGTGATTGCCGATGGCAGCGGCGGCGGGAACGTGGCTGTGGCGGTTACCGGTGGCAGTTGGACGCTGGGCGGAGTTAACACCTATTCGGGTGGGACCACGGTGGAGAATAAGGCTTCGCTGGAATATACCAACACGGCGGCTTTTGGATCGGGGACGATTACGATGGGGGCCGGATCGGGGTCAGGAACCTATGGCACACTGGTGGCGGGTGTTGGGGGTACGCTGGCCAACAATATCACGACGGTGGCGCCAGGCTATACCGGCGGCGACGTCTTCAACACCAACGGGGTAGTGACCAAGCTTACCGGTGATCTCTCAGGTAATGGCTGGACGATTACCGGCGGCGGGACGCTGGAGTACACGGCAGGGCCTGGCCATAACTCCCAGAATGGTGACATCGTTACCGGCGGCGCAACCTTAGAACTCGCTTCGGGTGGTTATTTTGGTTACGGTTACCTTCAGTTGCAATCAGGCCATTTTGTCATGTCGACCGGACTGTCCACCAACCTGGCGTGGCTTACCGGAGACGCTAATTCGACGGTCTCCATCGCCAGTGGCAGCACGCTGCAGAGTTGGGGGGAAGGAACGAATACTTATTCTGGTACGATCAGTGGGGGCGGCAACTTCACTGTCAACAACGTAAATTCCTGGGCAACTGGCGGCAGTCTGGCCCTTAACGGCACAAACGCTTTGGCCAACCTTGAAGGAACGATTGGGCTGGATAACCGCGCTAATGTAACCATCGCCATGGCAGCGGGTCTGAGCGGCAATGAAATTTCCTTCATCGGCGGTGTCTACAATGGCGGCAACGCCGCCACCAGCCAATTTCTTTACCTCACGGGGACCGGTTCGATGACGCTTGGTGCGGTCGCGATGAGCACGACAACCGATGCCTCCACCAACACGATCGACGCTGGTGGGAGTGGTAATACCGTGACACTTGGGGCTATTTCGGCGGGTACGGGTGGGGCGACGCTGAACACGTTGGTGCTGCAAGACGGCAAATTTGTGCTTAGCGGCGGCATTACCAGCGGGACTGTGCAGGTGGCCGGTACCGGCACGCTTTCGAGCATGAATTTCACCCTTGGTTCGGGCGGCACCCTCAACGGTTCAGGTACGCTGACTTGGAATTTAAGCGGCAACACCGGCGATTTGCTGACGGATAACGGCACGCTGAACATAACGGGCTTGAACCTGGTGTTGAATATCACGGGCACGCAATCGCTTTCGCAATATGTGTTGGTGGATTATGCCGGTGGTACGTTGACTGGCACGGCGTTTGCGACCGTAACCGGGTTGCCGGCGGGCTGGACGATTGATTACAGTGGCACTGTCCTGCACCCGAGTAGCATTGTGCTTAGCCGGGTGCCGGAGCCTGCGGCGTTGGGTTTGCGGGGGGGGGGGGGGTTGGGCTTGCTGCTGGTGAGGCGGCGGAGGATGGCTTGAGATAACGAGGGCTTGCAAGGAGGCAGGCTTAATGGTTACGTCGATATACGGAATTTTTCCTTTCTTTTTTTTGAGGCTGATGGTTCGGCCTCGGGAAGGGAAAAAGTTTTATAAAGGAGTTCAGAGATGAACGCATCATTTTCCAGTAACGGCGGCGCGGGGATGGCGCGGGCCAATTCATCGGCACGGATAGTGGGCAAGTTGGGTTTGGGTGTAGCGGCGCTGGCGGCGGCAGTAACCATAGCTGGCATTTCGGCCGCCCGAGCTGGGATGGTTTACCAGGATAATTTTGGGCGCACTGGAAATCTGGCCGGCAGCAGCCCCGCGCCAACGGACGCCACGGCGAGTACGTGGACTGTTTATTCCGTCCCCAACCCTGGGACCACGCCTACCACCAACGGTAGCGCGGCGGTTTTTGCAGACTACTCCAATGTGCAGGCCGCCTTGCTGCCATTTACGCCGCAGGCCAACGCAACGTATGCCTTCACGGCTACCATCACCCCCGCCGCGGGTACGACTGGCAATTGGCTGGGGATGGGGTTCGGCAACAGCACGTCCACCGCGCCAACCGGGAATATTAATAATGCCGATACGGAGGCTTGGCTGCTCTATCGCGATAACGGCGAGACAGAGGGCTTTTACGGTGGGTATACCAACAACACCGTCGTTGGAGGTTCCGCAAGCACTGGTGGAATAGCCGATACCTTTACCCTAACGCTCACAACCCCGGCCAATTTGGCCACTGGGACGGCGAGCGTTTCCATGTATGATTCGCTGGATTTAATTGGTTCAAGTCTAAACCCGCAAACGGTCACCCTGACCGCTGCGGAACTGGCCAACGTGGACAGCATCATCCTCGGCAGTTACCAGACTGGGGGCACTTTTACCAGCTTGGAGCTTAGCGGTCCGATTCCTGAGCCTGCCACGTCGACTCTGCTGGTCATGGGCGGCTTGGGTTTGCTGCTGGTGCGGCGGCGGAAGATGGCTTGAGATGACGGGGGCTTGCAAGGAGGCAAGCGCAACGGTTACGTCGAAATACGGAATTTTTTCTTTCCTTTTTTTGAGGGTGATGGTTGGGCCTCGGGAAGGGGAAAAGGTTTTGCCTAAGGAGTTTAAGAGATGAACGCAAAAGATTTTGGTAACGGCGGCACGGGGGTGGCGCGGGCCAATTCATCGGCACGGATGGTGGGCAAGTTGGGTTTGGGTGCAGCGGCGCTGGCGGCGGCGGCGTTTGTGGCGGCCACGATCGGCGGGAATGCCGTGGCGAGTGCCACAACGGTGTCCGACAACTTTAATTCGTACACTGCCGGAAAGACCTTAACCGCTGACTCCAGCAACTGGGGAGGGTATGGCCCGGCCTGGACAGTCCTGGGCACCAACGGGGTTGGCGGCAGTCAGGGGGTTAGCTCGGTGGGTGCCACCAGCAGCAGCAACCCCACTGGTGCGGGGGCCTATGCCGCAGCCTACCTGAGCGCAGCGCCGGTTAGTCTGGCTACGAATCTTGGCGTCGGCCAGACGATTTCCGATTCTGTCGATTTCAATTATTCGATCAACAGCAACACGGTCATCACCAACACTTCGATTATGTCCGTTGGGCTGGGAGTGAATTATGCTGAGCTAACGGCCCCCAGCAGCGGGGTCGACAACTATTACGTTTTTACCAGTCTCAACGTAAGTGCCAGTAGTGTGGAACTTACCTTAGGCAGCAGCTCGTACGCACCGCATTCTGATTCCTCCCAAGGCGGGATTTCCGGCGCGGCAGCGTCCGGCAGCACGTCGGAATGGTTTCAGATGGGCTTTTCGATTACCAATGCGGGCAGTGGTAATTACACGCTTGGCGCGACCCTATATGACTTGGGTACCAACGGCACCGCCACGCCCACGTTGCTGGGTACACTGGACTCGCCCGATTGGACCGCGACTAACATACCGCTTTTGAACGAACAATCTATGTTTGGCACGATCAAGAGTGAGAACAACGGGACTGCGGGGACTGCCGCACCCAGCGAGCAATGGCTGAATGGTGTCAATGCGGATAACTTCAGCCTGACCTATTCGGTTCCTGAACCTGCGGCCTTGGGTTTGCTGGGGGTGGGAGGGTTGGGCTTGCTGCTTGTGGGCCGCAAGCGCCGGATGGGCTAGCGGCAACATCCGCCGGGCCGCTGCCGGAGCAGGGCATATTGTTACGGAGTATCTCGCCATGAATAAAAACGTGTCACACTCCGAAGTGAAACCGTTTTCGGCCTTCGTCCGGCGAGCGGACTTGGATTCCAGCACGCCGTCGCTTGGCGCAAGTTCAGCGCGCCACGGCCAAATAATGGCCGGGCTGGGAGGATCCGAGCCGGGGTTGGCGGTCGGCAATCAGCGGTCAGCGTGTGCTTCCGTCTGGCGGGCCGGTGCTCGCCCCGCCCCTGCTCCGAGAATCAACGGAGGCTTACCGAGATCTGGATTTACCCTGGTCGAGCTGCTGGTGGTGATCTTAATTATCTCCATTTTGATTGCGCTGCTTTTGCCGGCACTGGCGGCGGCGCGGCAGGATGCGGATGCGGTGATTTGCCAGAGTAACCTGCGGCAAATCGGTCTGATGGTATTTAATTACGAAAACGATTACCAAGACGCTCTGATAACGCCGCAGTTCAGCAGTCCGGGCAGCGAAAATGGCCCAGTCTGGCTGTGGGCGCTGTACACGATTCCGGTGCTGAAGACTAATTTTTATGACGGCTATCATCTGGATAAAATTGACCAATGCCCGGCGGATACGTTTCATGATATGTACGCCAACGGCGATTGGGATTTCTGGGCGGGGGAGGGTTACGATTACGGCATCAACGGATTTATTTCCAGCTTGATGCCACCGCCGGGCTGGGCGGGCACGTATTGGGCCAACCTGCGATTCATCACGGATCCATCGGAGATTGGCTATATTTTTGACTCTGATGGAAATAATTTTAATCAGCAGGGCGGCGTGCAGTCGTGGGAAGTGAGCGATAACGCCGCGACCTACCCATGGTTTGTCCATAACGGGCAGGCCAACATCTTGTTTTTGGATGGGCATGTTGGAAGTGAAAACGAGAATCAGATTCCGGTGGGTGACGGCACCGGGCATTGGGCATACCCGCCGTGGCATGGTCCGCCGCCTGACGGACATGCTTGGGAGCAGACGTGGTGGTTGGGCGGGCCGGGGTAAGTCGGGCGTTGTGCCGGGGCGAGTGTTGGGCTGGGTTTTTAGGGTATGGCAATGAGGTCGCATTGATGTTCAAGGATGAGACGCGGGTAACAGATGGGGTGCGGTGCGGGCGTATTACGTGTCGAGGGTTAACCAACGGAGGGGGGCCAAGCCAGCGGCGGTGGGGCATCGGTGTGGATACCGCGGCGCGGCTTTATGCGATAGGCTCTACCATGCTGGGGCTGGCGGCCATTGTGGGGACGGGCGCTTTAGTTCGGGCCAAGAGCGTGCCGGTGAAGAACCGGGATTTTGCCGAGAGTAGCGTGGCACCTGGGCATTACGATGGAAGTCGGGTGGTGCCGCCGGGTAAAGACAAAATCATTCCCGATTGGGGAATCGGATCGAGTGGCGGGTACGCGGCGGCCGGTATTCATGGCACACCGGCGCAATATACCGCCTATACGGATTATATCGGCACGGTGATTTATCAGGATGTGGGCGCGTTGCCGCCAAACCGGCATTATACGTTGAGGGACCGGGCAAAAATAACTTCACACTTTCCGGCTGGTCCTTTTGGCCGCTGGCTTCGTTGCCGGCTCCTTACAGACCCACTGGCGGGGTATGCGCGTCGCTTGCGCCTCGCCAGCAGCCAAAATTTCTGCGCCGTAAAACACGAATTTATTTTTGCGCGGTCCCTGCGCGTTTTGGTGCGGGAGAATACGGGACGCTGGGGTGCGGGCAGCGTTGGCCGGATCGCGCTGGTTAATACGAAGGCCGATGCGAATCCCAAGAGCCAAACCTTTAAGGGGCATCTGTTGGGCAAGGCGAGTGTGGTGGTCAGCAGTCCGGGGGTGATTATATCCACGAGCGTGACGACTGGAAAAAGCGTTTCGGGAAATTTGACCATCGAGCTTTCACTGGCCAAGAGGGGCACATCGGCCAAAACGGGTACGGAGGCCCAATTTACCAAGGTGAAATTAAGCTGTAAACCGGTTCTCGCCGGTGCCACCCATCCCGTCAAAGGGGGCTAATCATTGTGAAAATGTTCATTGGCATAGCGGGGCCATCGAGCTAGGATGGAGAGCCTGCCATGAAGCGGAGGCCTGAAAACTCAAAAAAGGAAATAGTAAAATGAAAAAAATAAAAAACCTGGCGCATGCCACGTTGTGCTCCCGCTGGAAAATCAGAGCTTTGGCCGGAGTCGGCGGTTTACTGGTGGGGCTGGGGTGTGCGCACGCGGGCGCGGCACCGGGGGGCATGGCATCTATTGCCCGGCTGATGAAGCCATACGATACCCACTGGACCACGCCCGGTGGCGGCCCGTCGGCCTCGATGCCGGTGGGGAATGGGGCCATCGGCTTGAATGTCTGGACGGAAAAAAACGGTGACATAAATTTTTACATTGGGAAAACGGACTCCTGGAGCAATTGGCCGGGTGGGGCCAATTACGGCCTGATGAAACTGGGCCAGATAAAAATTACCATGACTCCGGCACCCTTGGCGGCGCGCCATCACTTTGCGCAGGATCTGCAATTGTACAAGGGCCAAATACGTATTACGGAGGGGCGAGGGGCCGGCGTCGTTAAAGTTCGGCTGTGGGTGGATGCCAATCACCCGGTTATTCACGTTCAGGTGCGCAGCGCGCGGCCGATTTCCATTGCTACGCATCTTATTGATTGGCGGGTCAAGCCTGGGTACAGCGGCGAACCGGACACGATTGTGCCGAAGCTCAAGCGGCGGATTATCTGGTACCACCGGGATAGTCGGACGAACATTGCCGCGGTGAAGAATCTCACTTTTGGGGCGCTCATCGCGAGTCCGGGGTGCCGCGATAAAAATGCCGAAACCCTGCAATCCACCGCACCGCGCAAAACCTTTGATATATCCATTTATCCGCTTACCGCCACCACCGCTACGGCCGGGGAGTGGGTGGGCATGTTGCGCCGCCAAGCCCATCAGCTCTCGGCTCTGCCGGTGGCCGGGGCGCTGCGGGCCGATCATCGTTGGTGGGCGAATTTCTGGCACCGCAGTTGGGTTTTCGTGAGTGGAGATAAGGCGGCGCAGAGCACCACACGTGGCTATGTGCTGCAGCGTTTTGTTTCCGCCTGCGCGGGGCGGGGAGCGTATCCGATCAAATTCAACGGGTCGATCTTTGTGGTGGCCGACTCATGGCACAACAATGGAGCGGGAAACCCACCGGGTGTTACCGCCGATTTTCGCGTCTGGGGCGGGCAGTACTGGTTTCAAAATACTCGGGCCATCTACTGGCCCATGCTCAAGGCCGGCGATTTTGACATGATGAAACCGCTGTTTAACATGTATTACCGCGAATTGATGTTCAACAAGCCTCTGGTGCGGCAGTATTACCACCACGGAGGGTCATATATTGCGGAGACAGCGCCGTTTTATGGGGGAATTCCGGACATTACGCCGCAGATGAAGTGCGTGTATACCACGCGGTATTACACGCCGATTCTGGAACTAAGCATGATGATGCTGGCGTATTACCATTACACGGGTGACGCAGCTTTTGCCCGCAAAACACTGATTCCGATGGCGGCGCTGGGGCTGGAGTTTTTTGACCGCCATTTTCCGCGCGACGCCCATGGGAAGCTGTTGCTGCAACCGGACAATTCCATTGAGGAGTTTTGGAGTGTTTCCGATCCGGCACCGGATATTGCCGGGCTCCATGCCGTGCTGGCGGGACTGTTGGCTTTGCCGCCGAGTCTGGTTAACGGCTCCTTACGCCGGCGCTGGGAAAAAATGGTAACTGAGTTGCCGCCGTTGCCGATGGGCCTGAAGGATGGCAAAAAAGTACTGCTGCCCTATACCGGCCCGCAAACAGCGCCGCGGCACAATTCGGAAAATCCGGAACTCTATGCCGTTTATCCATTCCGTCTGTTCGGTCTGGGCCGGCCGCATCTGAAGTTGGCCGAGAACACGTTTGCGGCGCGCAAATATCGGATGACCGGGGACTGGTATGAGGATGCCATTGAAGCGGCGATGCTGGGCCGGACGGGGCTGGCCATGAAAGATGTGATCGTTAATTTTACGGATAAAAGTTCGCGGATGAAATTTCCAGCGTTTTGGGCCAGGGTCAATGATTACCGTCCTTGTGAAGATGACGGGGCCGTTGGTGAAGACGCCCTGCAGGAAATGCTGTTGCAAACGGCCGGGAAAAAATTGCTGCTGCTGCCGGCCTGGCCGGCGAATTGGAACGTCTACTTCAAACTGCACGCGCCGGAGCGGACCATGGTTGTCGGCAGGGTGCTGAAGGGAAAGCTGGTGTATTTGAAGGTGACGCCGGCATCGCGGCGGGCGGATGTGGTGGTTTACAAGCCGCGTGTTGTTCATGAATAGGGAGCGCATTTATTAAGCGTTTATTTTCGTTATGCAAGGCCTCAGCCGTACGAGCGGATGCGGGCGGGTTGACTGTTCTAGTGCTGGTCGGACTCATGAGTGTGGGCGGCTGTGCGGTCATGGGGCACACCCATGCGGTGGCCACGGGGCAGCAGCGAACTAAGCCGCAGCGGGTATTTTGGGCCTGGTGCTGGTCGGCTCCAGCGGCCAGCGACCATAACTTGTATCCGATGATATGGGTTCACCATGCGGATTACGCCACACCGGCGAAAATTGCCGCCGAAACCCGTGCTATTCCCGCGGGGAAAGTGGCGTTGTTTTTCTGGAACGGGGCGGCTTCGCTGTTAAGCAGCCGGGTTGATACGTGCCGCACGGCGCACGGCCGGATCACAGCGTTTCCCGGCCCATGGCTGCTGGGTGGGGCGGATGAACTGGGCGGTCGGTTGGACAGGTTTTTCCGGCGATACAAAGCCGCCGGAGGAAGGTTGAATTATGTGGTGCTCGATTATGAAGCGGGCATTACGTGCTGGCAGATTTCGTCGGCGGGGGCGCGGGCCATTCAGGCGGACCCCCGTTTTACGGTACTGGCCCGACGTCTGGGTTTTACCAACATGCAGTTGATATTTCATGCGGGGGTGGCACGCAGAATGTGGAATTTGCTGGCGGGGCGACGTGTGGCGACGGCTTTGAACCGAGCCTTTTACCGGTCGGCGCGGGCGAGTTTCCCGCAGGTTCAGGCGAGCAACTTTGGGGGAGTGGCGATGTTGGGGTTGCGTATGGCTCCGGATGTGAACGGGCATTACCAGCTTGAGGACTGTATCTTCGGCAGTGGACAAAGCCCGGCATTTTATGGAACCGTAGGTGGTTTGGCCCATGAAATCAAGGGGGGGCACGTTTATGGGGGAAGCAGCTTTGCGGCGCTGCGCTACGAAATGATGTATCTGCGGGCCACGATGCGCAGCAGTTGCAAGCCGGTGGTGCCATGGATCGGTTATCCGGAATTTGCCCACACGGCGTACGCTCAAGCTTATTACCGGGAATTGATTTATCAACTGGCCCTGCGCGGCGTGGACCGATTTTTGTATTGGAATCCGCGGGCGTGGCGAAAAAATCAAAAATATATGTCCACCGGCCGGGATGATCGTCTGCTGAACCATTGTTTGACCGTGCTTAATAACCAGTTCGGCCAGGTACCAGGGCGGGTGCTGGATACGGGGGAGGTGCAATGGAATTCTCCCTTGCTGGTGGCGGGGCGGGTAACTTCCGCCGGGTATATTTTGTATCGGGTGACGGTGCCGCCGGGAACTCAGGGGATTGTCGCAGAGCCTGGGGATCGGCAAATCAGCACACGGGGAAGAGTCGGGGTGTGGGTGAAATCGGCGGGATCGCAGCCGTTGACTTTTACGGCCAGGCCGTAGGTCCGCGGTGCCGGGCTGCGGGGAGGGCGACTGGATAAAAGGGAACGGGTTCTTAAGGGTAGCCAATCAAAACCCAACGCAGAGTCTTATTTCATGGAGATGTTACGATGATGTTTTTGCGGGGCCGACGGATTACGGCTCTTGGATTCGCGGTAGGGCTGTTCGTGGTGCTTGGAAACACGCTGGTGGTGCAGGCGGGACCGACGGCTGGGCCGACATTTTGGGCGTGGTGCTGGTCGCCGACGGCCCAGACGGATCGCAATCTTATCCCGATGATCTGGGTGCGGCGGAGCGGCTATGGTAACGCGGCCGGGGTGGCTGCCCAGGCCCGGGCCATTCCCCGAGGGAAAGTGGCAATGTTCCTGTGGAATGCCGCGCCCACGCTGTTAACATCGCCGCTGGACACGTGTCGCACGCCCACGGGCAAGCCCACCTCCTATCCCAGCCCGTGGCTGGCAAGAGGCGCGGCGCGAATTGGCCGGCAGATGGCTCAATTTTTCCGTCGATATAAGGCCGCGGGTGGCCGCTTGAATTATCTGGTGCTGGATTATGAAGCGGGGTTGGGCAGTTGGAGCATGACCAAAGCCAATTTGCGGGCCATCAGCGCGGATCCGCGGAGTGGGGCCTTGAAGAAGAAACTGGGATTTTCCAATTTGTTGGGCGTGGGCACTTCCGCCGGAGGACCGTGTTCCGAACGTTGCCGTCGAATTTGGAATGAAATGATGGGCCATATAGTTACCATGGCTTTAGACCACGCGATTTACCAGCCCGCGAGATCGGTATATTCGCATATTTTGGCCAGTAATTACGCCAGCTTCAGGATGCTGGGGCTGATTGCTCCGGATGACAACGGGTATTACCAGCCATCGGATATATTTTTCGGCAATGTGCAAAGCCCATCGTACTACAACCGTATTGCCTGGGGTCTCAAGGGCTGGTTGGCCACGCAAACCACGGGCGGCAGCGGTCCTTTTGCCACGCTGCGGTATGAGCTGGTTTCTCTGCAGGCAATTCAGCGGTCCAGTGATGCTTCCATCACGCCGTGGATCAGCTACAAAAGTTATGTGAAAAACAACCCCTACTATAAAGAATTGATTTATCAATTGGCTTTGCGCGGGGTGGATCACTTTTTGTATTGGAATCCGCGGGCCTGGCTCAAAAACCAAAAACCCATGACCACAGCCCAGGATGATACGGCGGTGAACAACTGCTTGAGGGTTCTTAATGAAAAGCTTGGCCGCACTCCCGGCAAGGCGGTGCGGACCGGGCCCATCACGTGGAACAGCGCTTTGCTGGTGGCAGCGCGAAAAACGTCGGCGGGGCGCATTTTGTACCGCGTCACCGTGCCGCCGGGAACCAGGGCTATCTTAGTTGATCCGGGGCATAAGCGTATCGTCACGCGGGGCAAAGTCGGCGTTTGGGTGAGCTCGCCTGTGACTCGCCCATTGACGTTCATGGTGAGCCACTGACGGGCCACATTGCCACTGGCGGCGCAAGTGGGTGCAAATCCTTTCAAAGAATGTATTATATCCGACATGGTTAAGGAGCGGGTTGATGGAACCAAAAACAATTGCGATCTTGGGTGCCGGGTCACGGGGTAGCGGGTTTGGCGAGATTTGCGCCGCGGTGCCGCAACTGGCCAAGGTGGTGGCTGTGGCCGAGCCGCGGGACGATTACCGGCAGAGCTTTTCGGCAACGCACCGGATTTCGCCGGAGCGGCAATTTGGTGACTGGCGTGATTTTACCGCCCAAGAGCGGATGTGCGATGCGGTGATCATTGCGACGATGGATCGGGACCATGTTGGCCCGGCGGTGGCGTGTTTGGAGAGAGGTTATGATGTGCTGCTGGAAAAGCCCATGGCTACGACCTTGGCGGATTGTCAGGCCATTGAAGCGGCGCAGCGCCGTAGCGGCCGTATTATGGGGGTGTGTCATTCACTGCGCTATCACAAGAGCTTTCGTATGGTCAAGGATCTGGTGGCGGGTGGTGCCATCGGTCGAATCGTCACAGCAGAGCTTATCGAGCAGGTGGCATTTTGGCATCAGGCGCACAGCTTTGTGCGGGGTAACTGGGGAAACCAGACCCGCAGCACATTTATGCTTCTGGCCAAGAGCTGCCATGATGTGGATTATCTTTGTTATCTGATTCCGGAGCCATGTCGGCGGGTCAGTTCCTTTGGATCACTGAATTATTTTCGGGCGGATAACGCGCCCGCGGCCAGCACTGACCGCTGTACGGATCCATGTCCGGTGGAACCGGTATGCGCCTATTCGGCGATTAAACAATACGTGGACACGGGCAATCCACAGGGCTGGCCGGCCAACGCCGTGAGTAGGGATGCCGGCCGGGAAGCGCGATTGCAGGCTCTTAAAACCGGTCCTTATGGCCGGTGTGTCTGGAAATGCGATAACGATGTGGTGGATCATCAGGTGGTGAACTTTGAATTTGCCGGTGGCATCACGGCGACGTTTACCATGACCGCGTTTACCAAAGCCGGGGGACGCAGGCTGACGATTCACGGCACGCAAGGCGAATTGGCGTTTGATGAAAGCACCATCCGCATACAGAGCTTCACGGACGGAAGCTCCAGGCTCATTGAGCCGGGGGCGGAAACGGGCGGCCATGGCGGAGGAGATTACCGGCTTACGTGTGATTGGCTCAGGGCATTGCAGAGTCGGGATGATTCGGCGGTAGTGGCCAACGCCCAGGAATCGCTGCGGACGCATCGCGTGGTGTTTGCGGCGGAGCAGGCGCGTTTGGAAGGGCGTGTTGTGACGCTGGATTGAGACGGGCGGAGTGAATTTCCGCGGATAAAATCGGCATGAAATGCGTGGGTAAAAGGAAATATTTTGTGGATAATCCAGTCTGGCGGGAAATTTTTGGGGCTGAAATTCAATATTTTCGGCTGGATCCGCGCTATTGGGAGCGGATTATAGAGAGATTCAAGGGCACGGGCCTGAGGTGTGTGACCACGTACGTGCAATGGTCAACCCATCTGGTGGCGCCACCGGATAAAAAGCATCCGGCGGGGGTGCTGGATTTTACCGGCAAGACCGATCCACGGTTGAATTTAATGGGCTTTCTGGAACTTATTGAAAAGCACGGGCTGAATTTAAATTTTCGGTGCGGGCCATTTTGCTGTAATGAGATGGTGCATGGGGGGTATCCACCCTGGTTGGTGCTCGGAGATCCAAATATCATGGTGTGGGATTGGCAAAACCGCACTACGCAAGGATACTGGATTGGCAAAAAGGAGGGTTCCCAGCCCTCTTACCTGCATCCAACTTATTTGCAGTGGTGTGAACACTGGATTCGTGCGGTGGACACCATCATTGGGCCGCATTTGAAGAGCAACGGCGGCTGCGTGACGATGGTGAATTTGGATAATGAAATAAGCTACATTGTGCGCGATGGCTTTCTGGATTCGGATTACAACCCGGTGAATGTGGGGCCGGGTGGGTGGTACCACCAATTTTTACAGAAAAAATATGGCGCTGCGCGGAGCCTGCCGTATCCGACTAAGTATAGATCCATGGAAGAGGTCGCGCCACCGCGTAGTGTACCTGAAGTTATCACCACCGATATGGCTTATTATCTGGACTGGATTGAGTTTAAGACCTGGGTAATGGCCGAATATATCCGGCGGCTCCGGATGATGCACGAAGCCAATGGTGTGCGTGACGTGACGTTTATGACCAACTTCAATCCACACCGTCCGGAAGGGGTGCCCACACGTATGCCGGCCTTGGAAGAGGCTACGGGCGGCGGACTGGTGGGGTACGACTTTTATCGGGGAACATTTATGAGCTATTCGGGCTATCATTCGATGGCTCGAGTCTTGAAATTGATGAACGCGAGTGTGCGTCATACGTGGTCGGCGGAATTTATGAGCGGCACGTGGAACAAGGTGTTGCCATCGCGTGTGAGTGAAGATCACATGCGGTTTATGTCGCGCTGCGCTTTGGCGCATGGTTGTAAAGCCATGGCCTGGTTTATGTTTCACGATCGGGACTGCTGGGGTGATGCGCCGGTGAGTTCCCACGGCCATCCCCGGGCGAATCTCAATGTCCTGCGGGAGACGCCCGCGTTGCTTTTTGATAAGGTTAAGGATTGGGAATCGTTGCGGCCGGTGAATGATGTTGCCATTATCTATGATCTGGTGCAGCACCAGCATACGTCCATCGGCGATCCCATGCCTTGTGCCGACAATGATCTGCATACCGGGCGTCCGGCGATTGACGGGGTTTCGGCGGGTTTGGCCACGGCGGAATATGAAGGTTTGTTCCGATTGGTGGAGCAGGCGGGTCTTCAGGCCGGTGTCGTGGATATTATCCATTCAGACCGGAGTCTGGCGGATTACAAGATCGCTTTTTTGCCGGGTTCTCCCGTGATGGAGCGTCGGGCCGCGGAACGGCTGAAAAAATTTATGGCCAACGGGGGCATTCTGGTGCTTAGTGGTCCGATGCCAAAACGGGACGAACGTGGCCGGGCGATGAAATTTCCGGGCCTTGGAGTTCCTGTTACGAGAGGCCCGGCCACGACGCTCCGGGTGGGCAAAGGAATGTTGATTTGGCATCGCGAATATCTGGCTCAGGAGAAACCGGAGGAGGAAAGTCAGGCCGCGGCTGAATTTATCGAGGCGCTGCTGGAACGTTACGCTGCGAATCCGCAGGTGCGGTTGACGGTGCAGGAGCCGGTAAGCTGGGTGGATTGGCAGGAAGGTGGCGGGCATCGCGTCTATCGCCAGCCGCGAAATCTGGGCAGCGCCATTTTGCAACGTGGCCGGAGCGAGGCGCTTCTTTTTGTGATGAATCATTACCCGGAGGCGGCGCGATTTCGTGTAAAACTAACGGGCCACTATAAGGTTTTACGCCACTTAGAGACGGGCGAGACCCTGGCATTGACGGATGGAGCCGTCGGCCTGGATCTGGATCGGAAATCCGCGGAAATTTATGAAGTACACTGAAGGGTATGAGGCCGGTGAAAGTAAATAGCAGAGCGGTACCGGGTAGTGAGTAGTTCCCAAGAAGAATGAGTTTTTATTTTTATCACAAGGATTGGTGTGTATGAAAGCGGCTTTTGTTGGCGGCGGAGCTTTTCGTCTGGTGGGTATTTTGCGGGAGGCGTTGAGTTATCCGGAACTTTTCGCGGATGGCGAAATACGACTTTTTGATTTAAATGCGTCGCGGGCCCGGGCTGTGGCGCAGATGGTAACCAAGACGCCGGAATTTTCCGCGGTGCGCTGTCGCATCACGTGTCCGAGTACGCTGGAGGAGGCTATGGAAGGTGTGGACATGGTGGGGGTGATTCTGATGGGCGGGTCGTACCGTACGCACCGATTGGCGGATAAGATCAGCTATGATCACGGATTTGCATCGTCTGATAATGTTTCGCCCAATGGTGCCATGCTGGGTCTGAAGACCGGGGCCACGCTGCTGAATATCGCACGCAAGATGGAGCAGTGTTGTCCCCAGGCGTGGTTGGTTGATTTTGCCAATCCGATCGCGGTGCTTAGCGGCATGGTTAATAACCACACCAAAATTCAGGCCTTTGGCATTTGTGAAGGTTATACCAACCATGAATGGGATCTGGGCCGTATTTTCGGGCGGGATGAACAAAGCGACAAGTTTGCCGTGGAAACCGCGGGAATCAACCATTTGAGCTTTATATTAAAAGGCACGTACAAGGGTGGAGACTTATTTACGGCCCTGGACCGCAGGCTCAAGCCGGGATGGAAGATGTGCCGCATGGATGCTTATCGGGGGCGGGCGGTGAATCAACGTATCAGCCATGGGGTGGAGGAGGTGGTGCGGTTTTACCGGGAATTGGGCGTGCTGATTTTTTCGACGGAAGGGGATGGAATGGAGCACATGGATTATGAATATTGTGTGCAGCGCCAGACACACGGGGTAAAAGCTCCCGGCCCGGCCCAGATGAACGCCGAGCTTAAAAAGTTCACGCAGGCCCGGGCTGCGGCGCAAGAGCATTTTGAGAAACTGCTGGGACGGGATCTGGATCTGAAATTCTGGAACACTGCTGCTAAAACGGCTGGAGTACAATGGGCGGCGAAAAGCAAACGCAGCGCTTTTGTGGAGATCATGCGTGGCCGGGCGGGACACAAAGTTCCCATTGTCACCAGTCGGCTCAATTTGGGGGCGGTGGAGGGCTTTACGGATCGGACGGTTCTGGAATACTCGCAAATAATTGAACATGGGGTGTTTCGCGCGGCGGGCCATTATCAAGTGCCCGCGATTATGCACGGCATGCTTGCGGGCATCGCGAATCATCAGACGATGCTTGGCGACGCCATGGCCACGGAAGACCCGAAGCTGCTGGCGCAGGCTTTATTGGCTTATCCGATCCGGCAGTTTTCGCCGGCTGCAAGAAGTTTGTTTAAGCAACTGCTTCAACTGAACCGGGATGAAATACAGCCTAAATTGCGACAGGCCGTGGATTACTTGTAAACAGGGCGACGTTTTGGGTTTTAACCGGGTGGGGTGAGGCAGGTCCGTTGCAGGATATTGTTGGAGTCAAAGCATGAACGATGAAAAGTGGGGTCCAGCCTTCCTTAAAAACGTCAGCGAAAAGCTGGCCAGTGTGGAGGCTCATCAAGCGGCGGGGCTGCGGCAGGCGGGGGTGATGATTGCCGACACCTACCAGAAAGATCGGTTGTTGCACGTTTATGGAGGTGGCGGGCATACAGTGATGATGGTGTGCGAGATGTTTTTCAGGGCGGGCGGGTTGGCGAATGTCAACCCGATTTTCGGCCACGATATTTCACCGCTGTGTCAGGCCCTGAAGTATCTGGAAATTGAGCGCAGCACCGGTTATGGGGCATGTCTCATACGCTATTACAATCTGGCTAAAGACGATCTGCTGATTATCTTTCATAATATCGGTTACAACCCCGCTACTATTGATGCGGCCGCGGAGGCTAAGCAGCGCGGCGTTAAAATTATTGCGGTTTCATCGCGGCACTGGCGGGACAACCTGCCGCGGGATCATCACATTCGCCACCCGAATAAAAAGCACCTCTTTGAGTACGCCGATTTGTGCATTGATGATGAAAATCCCTTTGGCGATGCGGATTTCAAGCTGCCGGGTTTCGATACGCCGATGGCTCCCACTTCGACAATGGTGGATGCGTACCTGGCCCACCGTATGGTCATGGAGGCCGTGGCGGAAATGTTGCGGCGGGGCCTGGAACCGCCGATTTTCCGCAGCGCCAATCTGCCGGGCGGAGATGAATATAATGCGGCACTGCTGGAGCGGTACCGCAATCGGGTGAAGGATCTATAAACCGGGCGGATATGCGCAGTTTTTAAAGTGTATTGATGCAAGAACAGGGGTTGATATGACCAGTGGAAACAAGGCCGGTGGAAAATCCGCTGGCGCGCGGTATTTGCAGCAGGCACGGGAGCGTCTGGAGGGATTGAACAAGTCCCTTGGTGAGTTGGTGGATCTGAGCCGGAAAATGGCCGAGTCTGTGTTAGCGGGCGGGGCCCTATTCACGCCGCCAACAACCACCTGGTTCGGCAGCGAATATGGCGGTCGTGCGGGCGGCTTCATGGGTCTGCACAGCGCTCATTACGTTCCTCAAAGTAATAAGGATGTGGCATTTTTTGCCTTACCAGACCCACGCCGCGCCACCACTTCGGCTATAGAGTTGCTGGAAAAGCTGGCGGCGTCGCCGGCCCAGTTATTCGTGGTGGGCACGCCGGGGGAACTACCGAAAGCGCTGCGTAAAAGAGTCGCGGGTTTTACGGGCGGCGATACGGCAACGCAAGGCGAGTACGACTTCGGGGAGTTTGGCCCGTTGGTGGGATTTCGGGCGTTTGAACAGTTTACGCGGATGTGGATGACGACGGGCGAACTGATTGCGGCGTGCATTGCAGCCGGCAAGATGCCGGTGATCTGGATGAGCGTGTGGCTGGAGGGCGCTTTTGTCCGTAATGCGAGTTTTATGAACCATAGCAATACCCGCGAGCCATGGTCTTATCCGATGTTTCATGAGAACCGCTATATTCCGCCGCTGGAGCCGGGCTACGCCGGGCAGGCTTTTTTGGCGGCGCTGACGGCGATTCATGGGCGTTTGGAATCGCAACTGCCTGTGCTTGCGCAGGCGGGCGCTTGGATGGCCGCGGCGCACCGCGGTGGGCATAAGGTTTACGCGATGGCGGTGGGCCACGCGTATCCGAACATACTGGAGATCACCCAGCCGGAGCAATATCCCATCCGGTGGTGGCCGCCGATGAGCGATCTTAATCGTGCGGTGCCAATGGAAATCGGGGAAGATGAAGTGGTACTGCATCTGGGCTATGCGCCGGTGGATATCGGCGATGTTAGGCGCATCGTTGATCGCGGGGTGAAGCTGATTTATACCAGCCCTTATGGCCGTCCGGCCGGGCTTAAAGACCATCCCAATCTGCTGTGGTTTGATTTACCGTGGCGGCCCACGGATGCGACGGTGGATATACCGGGTTATTCGGTGCGGATTTTGCCGATGAGTTCCAGTGCTCAGGCTCTGGCCTATAACGCCATGATGGCGGAATTTGCGCAAGCCATGCAGTGGCGGGCCAAGTAAAAGCGGGGATTATTTTTCCACGGGGACTACGATGCCGCGGATGATCGTGCGCTGGGCGAGCAGAAAAATCATCAGGGTGGGAATGCTGGCGATCAGGACGGCCGCATAGACGGCGGCCGGGGTGGATTGTTGTTCAAACTGATAAAGCCAAACTGAGATCAACCACATGTGTCGGGCGGGACAAACGATCAACGCTCCGAGAAAATTGGTATAGGCCCCCACGAAGGTACCGAGCGCGACCCAGGCCAGGATGGGCTTGCTAAGGGCCAGGGTAATTTGAAAGAACATGCGCAGTTCGGACGCGCCGTCAATGCGGGCGGCCTCGTAAAGCTCCCGGGGGAGGGAATCAAAGAATCCTTTGAGCAGAAAAATCATGTAACCGTTGGCGATGGAGGGGAGTACTAAAGCACCGAAGGTATTGAGCAGGTGCAGGTGTCGCAGGATGATGAATACGGGAATCATGGTGACCATGGGTGGAAAAGCCATGGTGGCCATGAGAATCAGGAGCATTTTATAGGTACCCGGCAGGCGGAAGCGGGACATGGAGTAGGCGGCCAGCGGATTTACCAGCAGTGCGGCCAGGATGGCCAGCGCACAATAGATGAGAGTGTTGAGCATGGCCCGCCCATGGAAGATCATCTGATTGAAAACATTGACGTAGTTAAGCGTGGCAAAGTCCCAACGGAGTTTCAGGGAGTGTTGACGCACATACTGATACGTAATCTGGTCCATGGGAAGCTGGGCATCGGCAAATCTCGGGTAATGGGTGTGCTCGGTGGCATTGAGCCTGGCGAGGTTGTGGTGGTAATGCCGGCGCAGCCACGCCCGCCAAACGTACCCCGGACCGGTCAGGCGATAAACGGAGGGGTTTAATGTGCGGAGGAATGCGGCATAATCCTGCGCCTGGTCACCCCCAAACCAATGGCCACGGGGTAGTGGAATCGCCCCGAACGATGGATAGTGACCATGCCAACTGATATTCAAGGCCGCGATATTGGTGTAGCGTCCGGCCAAAAAACTTTGCCATGCAGCGGGGCTTTCTCCCTTGAGCAACACAAATGATGGATTGAGATCCCGATGAACAAAAGTCAGCCATTCCTGGCGGAGTAACGGATGATTCGCGGGTGGTACACGGTCGGGGAGGACAAATGTTGTGAAGGAACTCACATGATGGGTATGGACACGATTGTATCCGGCGACGCTGGAAAGACCATACTTCGGCTGGATCATGGTGGCGAGAAAATAGCCGGTGATAGAGGGGATATAGCGCTGGGCCACCGGCGACTGGCGCAGCAGTTGAAAGTAAGCGTGCCAGATGGGATCGGGGTGGTAGTTAAACCGCTGGGAGAGCCAGTTGGGCGGGGTTGGTGTGATATCGTTCCAGGAGCTGGTGGGAGCGCCGATGGCCCGGCCAAAGGCCCGCAAGCTACCGTGAAACTCTTGGGCCAGCCGCGTCCGCAAGCGCCGCAGGTTGGGCGGCGTGGTATTAAAGCCGGAAATTCCGCCCAATACCCACCAATAACGGGAAAATTTCACCTGGCGAAAAAAATCTTGCACATCGGCGATTCTGCCGCGCGCCGTCCCGGCCGGCACGCGCGCATCATTAAAGCTGTAGGCATGTTGGTGGGTATTTTGATTCAGAGTATTAACGCTTTGATTATATTTGGTTTCCAGAAATTTACGGTAAAGACTTTTATCGTTGGTTAAAAAAGATGGAATTAAGCCCAGGCTTGATGAATCCATTTGACTGCGCATGGAGCCGGAAAGCATCAGCAGGAAAGGATAGATCATGCTGACGCCCCCGAGGGACAGCAATAGGATAAGGCCCAGATGCAGGAGCTTGCCGCGAAGGCTGCGTGTTTCGGCTTGGGAAATAATGGGCAATGGTTGCTCCTTAGTTGAGTCAGCGGCCACCCTTGAATTCGGCCTTGGAAAGCATTTTGAGTTGCGTGGCGGTAAACCAGATCAGAACAATGCCCAGCAGCCAAGCCATGGCGGTGCCCACCCCGAATTGAAGTTTAAGAAAGGTGCGGAAGAATATTTCCAGAGGAATAATAAGGGTGGCGTGGTTTGGTCCGCCCCCGGTTAAGGCCAGAATATAATCGGTACCGCCTTGAAAGGCGGCGATGACTGCGGCGATGAATTGAATGACGATCAGATATTTCAATTGCGGCAGGGTGATGTAGAATATTTTATGCCAAATACGCGCTCCATCCATTTCCGCAGCTTCGTAGAGTTCGTCGGGAACGGTTTTAAGTGCGGCCAAATACAAAATGGAACCGGCTCCGGCCCCCGCCCAAATTGTGGGCAATACCACGCAGAGCATGGCCATGGCCGGTGACTGTATCCATCCCAGCGGCGTGAGATGGAAGGGGCCGAAAAGCGTTTTCAGCGCGTCCAGGCCCGCGCTTGTGCCGCCGCCACTGATACGGGCCGCGACCGGCCGCAAGGTCACGGCGATCAAGACGCCGGCTACGACCCACAAGGCGGCTTTGAGGGGCCGGCTCATCTCTTCAATTCGCAGCGGCAGCATGATAAGCAGCACAATCAATGAAATCCAGACACCCAAGGCCAGCAGTTTTATGATGGTGGCAGGTATGGGGCCACATAGATTCAACAGCAATAGAAGGTGGTTGAGTACACCGTATTTGGATGGATCATAAAGCTGCCGCCAGAGAAACATAATTAGCACACCGCTGATGACCGAGGGAAGATAATAGACCGTACGGAAAATATATTTCAGAGTGGCGGTAGGCACTTCCTGGAGCAAAATGGCCAGCAGAATGGGCGGCCAAAATCCCAGGCCGATGGTCAGGGCAACGAAATAGATCGTGCGTCCGATGGAGCTCCAGAAGCGGGGATCAAAAAGCACTTTGGCGAAATTGCCTACGCCGGCCCAAGTGCTGTTTTGGACGAGTTCAAAATGAGAGAAGGCCATGCTTAGTCCGCCAGCCAGCGGGAGATAAGCCCATACAATCATCAGCAAAAAGGCGGGCACGAGCAGTGCATATCCGCCGAGAAACCGCCGCCACCCTGCACGGCTGGAAAAAATTGCATCCGCACGGGTGAAATACTGCCACACGCGCCAAAGCTCCAGCAAAAACAGGGCACCGATGACCAGGATAGTAATCAGGGCCACGATTTTTCTTAGACGCATGACATTGAGCGGAATGGCTCCGAGCAGTTGATAGTTGATACGCTGCGAGGCCTGGTGGAGCAAACGGCTGATCTGCAAAATGGCCTGACTTCGCGGCATGTTGCCCAAATTCTGTTCCAAGGCGGAGTTGATGGGCGTGGACATGGGAGCATAAATATTCTGGGTGTTGTGCTGGTAAGGCTCGGGCACGCCGTTGGCGAGCGCGGTGTCAAAGGCTTTGGCCCACCCGGCGGGCACTTGCCGCAGCAGCCAAGTGTAGCAAAACTTTCGCAGGAGATCGGGATTTACGAATTGTCCGTAGCCGGATTGCACAAATGTTTGCACGCTGATCTGCTGGGCCCGCGGACCGGTGATGAACCAGATATAGCGCATCACGCCAATTTGTTGCTGCGGCGTGGATTTGGCAAATACGCCAAGCATGCTTGCATTTAATTCACCGCTGCTGGTACCGCCGGGTGGATGCGGTATTGGCGCAATACCGACGATCTGGGGGTTGGTGGCCTGGATTAATTCCTGCGAAAGGGTGCCAAACATCATGGCGATATGGCCCTGGCTCCAGAGCCAGTACATATTGCCCGCACCACTGATTCCCAGGTAAGCGGCTCCGTGGATGGTGCGTCCGTTGCGTGTAAAGCCGCCTTGGACAAGTCTACAAAAATAATAGATGGCCTGAGCGGTTTGCGGCGAGGCGTACACGGAATGCCATCGGCCCAGGGCGTTTCGCGCCACGACTCGGGAACCGTTAGATGCCAGAAGAGGGAAAATGCTGTAACTGATGTCGCGCCCGCCGCCAAAGGCGATACCGTATTGCCGCCGGGATGGAATGGTGAGCTTGCGGGCATCTTGAAGCAATTGGTTCCAGGTACGGGGTGGCTCACGCGGATTGAGACCGGCGGCTCGAAACAGATCTTTGCGGTACAGTAAGGCACTCACCAAGATACTGGTGGGCATCGACCACACGTGTTTCACACGGTTGCGTTTACTGCGGCGATAGATGACGGGCCAGGCGGTTTTGGGCACCCGCCGGCGCATAAGTTTCAAAGCTTGAGCAATTTCGGCGGCGTTGGGATTGGCCAACCAGCGGCCTTGGGCGTCCAGATGCCGCTGTGCCGGGTTCTTGCTGAGTACCCGGGCTAGGAGCACTTCCATCGGGGCTAAAAATCCATGTTCAATATAGGTAGAAGATTGCCGAAAGTTTACGTAAATGGCATTTGGCGGCATGCCTGCGGCAATAGCCATCAGTGGGCCGGTGTCCATGGACGAGCCTTGAATGGTCGGCATGGCAAAAGCTTTGATCTTGTATTGCGGATATTTTTTGTGAAAGGCCCGCAAGACACGTCGTGCGGCCATGGATCCCACATCGGTACTGCCCGGATACGGTAGGCCAGCGGCGACAAAGGCGACAGAGGGGCTAGTTGCGCCCCTGGCGGGCAAGCATCGGCTTAGCAGCGCGGCTAACAACACCAGGCAAATCTTGGTGAACGCATTCGCCGGAAGCACTGCATCGCATCGGCGCGGGATTCCATGGCCGGCACCGAGACTACTGTGGTGATTCGGCTCTCTGGAGGGCATATTTTTTTTCCAACCGCAATTCGTGTTCTTTAGTCTCCTGGCGTCATGTAAACGCTGCTTCCCGAAAAGTCTTGCACCCCGCAGTCGCTCACGCCAGTGCAAGAGCCGGAATATCGACCATGGCAGCGTCGGTGCGGGCATAGTGCAGGGTATTCTTGATAACGCTGCGAAAATCGTAGTTTGCCCGCAAAGGGTGGCCGTCGCAAGTGAGGATGTGCACCATGCACACCAAAAATCGTGGCTGGCCCATGGTTGGCATTCAAGGGTATAATCCCACCGTTGGAATGAACTTGGAGTAACTATAGCCTTATGCCATACGACACGCTGCAAGAATTTCTCCAAGTACTGGAGTCTCAAGGTGAACTGCGCCGGATTAGCGCATCGGTGGATCCGTTATTAGAAATCGCGGAGATCACCGATCGGGTGAGCAAATCACCGACCCGCGATGGCCAGTATCCGGCTGTGGGCAAAGCTCCGTTTGCATCTCCCAACCCGCAGCATGGCACGGCGGGTGTGAATCAGGCGTTGCTCTTTGAACAGGTCCGAGGTAGTGATCTTCCGCTGGCGATTAATACCTTTGGGTCTTTTTCGCGGGTGCAACAGGCTTTGGGATGCGAACATCTCGATGAACTGGCGGGGCGCATAGCGGAATTGCTGCGGCCTGAAATGCCCACCCGGTTGATGGATAAGTTTAAAAAGGGGCTGGATCTGCTCAAAATTGGCGGTTACGCGCCGAAAATACGCACGGGGGCAGCGCTGTGTCAGCAGGTGGTGCTTACCGATACAGCGGATTTGACGCGGCTGCCCATTATTCAATGCTGGCCCAAGGATGGTGGGAGGTATATCACATTTGGGCAGGTGGTGACGCAGCATCCGGAAACGGGATCCCGCAATTTGGGGATGTATCGTGTGCAGGTGCTGGATAAAAAACTTACCGCGATGCACTGGCATAAACATCACGATGGGGCCAGGCATTTTCGGGCGTGGGCAGCCATGCACAAGCCTTGTCCGCTGGCCATTACACTGGGCGGCGAGAGCGTGCTGCCTTATGCGGCCACTGCTCCGTTGCCCGCAGGTGTAGATGAGCATTTTTTTGCGGGTTTTTTAATGGGGCGGGGTTTGGATTTGGTGCCGTGCAAAACGATACCGCTGGAAGTATCCGCGAATTGCGAGATGGTGATTGAAGGCTTTGTGGATCCAGAGCAAACGGTACTGGAAGGCCCTTTTGGTGATCATACCGGCTTTTATTCCCTGGCCGATCAGTACCCGATCTTCCGGGTGACGGCGATTACCCATCGGCGCAATCCTGTTTATCCGACCACCATTGTGGGCAAGCCGCCGCAGGAGGATTTTTATCTGGGCAAGGCGACCGAGCGTATATTTTTGCCGCTGCTGAAGTTGATGATTCCGGACATCCTTGATTATGAACTGCCGATGTTCGGAGTGTTTCACAACTGCGCCTTTATCAAAATTCGCAAGGAATATCCGTATCATGCGCGCAAGGTGATGCATGCGGTGTGGGGGGCGGGGCAGATGGCCTGGACCAAAATGATTGTGGTGGTGGATGAACATGTGGATGTGCATAGTGTGGACGATGTGATGTTTCACGTGGCGGCCAATGTGGATCCACGGCGGGACACGGTTATTGTGGATGGCCCATTGGACATTCTGGACCACGCCGCTCCGGCGCTTGGCGCGGGTTCTAAACTCGGGATTGATGCCACAAAGAAATGGGTGGGGGAGGGGCAGGTGCGTGAGTGGCCGGAGGAGCTCTTGATGGATGACGCCACCGTGGACCGGGTGAGTCGACGCTGGAGGGAATATGGTTTCTCATGAACGACCAGATCCGGCCGGTTCAGCGGATCGCGGATTGCCGGCACTGGCGGGCGAACTGCTGGCCAGAATCCGTGCGGACCCGGAATGGCGATTCGTTCTCAACGGAGAAACACATATCGGTCAGGCCCCGGGACGGCTGGATGTCATGGGTGGAATTGCGGATTACACTGGATCGCTGGTTTGCCAAATGCCGTTGGCTTTGGCCACCGCTGCACTGGTGCAAAGGCGGACCGATCGTTGGCTGGTCATTAAGAGCTACAACAGTCCCGCGGATGTAAACAGCGGGCCGACGAGTTTTCGTATAAGTTTGGATGATTTTTATGGTTCTGGATCGCTGCTGGAGGATTCCGCCATCCGGGTTCGATTTACCGGACGGGATCACTGGGCGGCGTACGTGGCGGGAATTTTCTGGGTACTGGCAAAACACCGTCACCTCACGGGCAGAACCAACGGGGCCAACATCTGTTGTTATTCCAATGTACCCATTGGGGCGGGGCTATCGAGCAGTGCGGCACTGGAGGTGGCGGCCCTGAATGCCGTTGCCGGAGCTTACCATCTTACGCTGGATCCAGTGGAAACGGCGGTGCTGGCCCAAAAAGTGGAAAATCAAATTGCCCAAGCTCCCTGCGGCATCATGGATCAGATGGCCAGCGTGCTGGGGCGGAAAGGGAAACTTCTGCTGCTGAAATGCCAGCCGCACACTCTCATCGGCTACGAAGATCTGCCGGAGGGGACGACGGTTGCGGCTATCAGCAGCGGGGTGAAACATTCCGTTGCCGGGAGTGCGTATACGCGGGTGCGGGTGGCAGCTTTTATGGCCCACGCAATCATAACCGCCATGGCGCGGGAGTTGGGCCTGAAAGCGGATCCGACCGGCGGTTATCTGGCCAATGTGCGGCCGGGCTTTTACCGGCGGTATTTGCGGCCCATGTTGCCGCGAGCGATGTCCGGGCAGGATTTTCTTCGGCGCTACGGGCGTACGGCAGACACGGTGACGCAGATTAACCCGGCCGAACAATATGCAATACGTGCCGCGGCGGAGCATCACATTATGGAGAACCAACGGGTGGAGAGGTTTGTGACGACATTAAAGGCTGCGGCCCAGGATCGCAAAGGAAATCTGCGGCGGGCCGGACGTTTGATGCTTGCGGCCCATGCCAGTTACACCCATCGGGTGGAACTGGGCTGCAGGGAGACGGATTTTCTGGTACGGGCGGTGGTCGATGGCGGGCGCAACGGGGGCTTTTACGGGGCCAAAGCCACCGGCGGCGGGGGCGGTGGCAGCGTGGCCATATTGATGGAGGATTCGCCGCAGTATCATGGCATCCTGGCCGACATTGTGCGGGCCTATAGCCAAAAATTTTCCACCCCGGCGTTGGTCATCCGCGGTTCGGGTCCGGGTGCCTCGGAATTGGGCCAATGGACGCTGGCCAATGGCCAGATCGTCGGCTAATATCGCCAAGCACGCCGGTGCCCACGGCTGATGGCAACGCAAGATACGCACTCAACCAAGGACAATCTTCATGATAAAAACCAGATTTGCCCCATCCCCTACCGGCTTTCTGCATGTCGGTGGGGCAAGAACAGCCTTATTCAACTGGCTTTATGCGCGTCGCCTCGGCGGCAAGTTCATTTTGCGCATTGAAGATACCGATCAGGTTCGCTCGACGGCGGCATCTGCGGCGGGAATTTTACAGGACATGCTGTGGCTGGGGTTGAATTGGGATGAAGGCCCACAGGTCGGGGACGGTAAAAATGAATATTTTCAGAGCATGCGACTGGCAATGTATGAGGAACATATCCAGAAGCTGTTCAAGGACGGCCGGGCTTACGAATGCTACGAAACGCCGGAGCAACTCGCGGCCATGCGCGCCATCTTTGATAAAGCCAAGCGTCCATTTCGCTATCGCCGGGCCATGCCGGGACGAGCTCCGCGGGCGGATGGTCCAACGGTGGTTCGTTTTGAGATGCCCTACGAAGACATCACCATCCACGATGCCATACTGGGAGATGTGACGGTGCGGGCCGATGAACATGATGATATTATTATACGTAAATCAGACGGATTTCCCACGTATCATTTTGCGGTGGTGGTGGATGACCAGGCGATGGGTGTCACCCATGTATTGCGGGCGCAGGAACATTTGATGAATACTCCCAAGCATCTGGCGCTGTACCGGGCATTGGGATGGGTGCCGCCGCAATATGCCCATACTCCCCTGGTTTTCAATATGGATTCCACCAAAATGTCCAAGCGGGACAAGACCCGGGCCGCCCGCGCCGGATTGCAGGCCTATGCGAAGCGGACGGCGGATGAGGACTATTCCAAGTTAGCGGCTGTTGCCGGGGTTTCCCTGGAGCAGATACAGGCGTTTATGGCCAAAAAAGTTGACGATACCGCGCTGGCGGCCACACTGGCCGCTGCCATTGGGCTGGATCTACCGGAAATAGATGTGCAGGATTTTCGCCGCAGCGGCTACATGGCGGAGGCATTGCTGAATTTCATTGCCCTGATCGGCTGGGCTCCGGGAGAAAATCGCGAAGTGCTTTCCCGGGAGGAAATGCTGAAGTTATTTTCTGTTGAAACCATTGGCAAGACCAATGGCCGCTTTGATCGCAAAAAACTTACCTGGATGAATGGGGAATACATTCGTAAGGCCTCCATGGATGAACTTCTAGCCGCCCTGAAAAGTTTTATCGAGGTGACCGATTATCCGTTGAAGGCGGCTTCCGATGCGGTCCTGCGGGAACTATTGGCCATGTATAAGGACCGCATGGCCACGTTTGCGGAAATGGCCAGAAACTGCGGCTTTTTCTTTCAGGATCCCGTGTACGATGAAAAAGCCAAAAGCAAGTTTGTCAACACGGATGAAGGCCAGGCCTTTTTGCGGCAAATTTATCCGATCTTGGCCGCAGTGGAGGATTGGCGCAAAGAGGCCTTGACTCCGGCCATGGAACAAATTTTATCTTTAGGGGAAAAAAAGGGGGCTGCGGCGCAGGCGATGCGTGTGGCGGTCAGTGGCGGAGCGGTCTCGCCGCCGCTGCTGGAAACCATTGCCTTGCTGGGTCGTGATAAAACGCTTTCCCGTATTAAGACTTTTATTGCGTCGCATTGAGCCCTGTCCGGTAACCGATCCGAATGCCTCTTTTATCAGAGAGTTTTCCGCGCAATTTTCACAGGTTCGCCTAGACTTTAGGCAGAAACAGATGAACTTGGCGGCTTGCTGTGGGGCTAAACGCACGCCCGCGTCGGCTTTGCGGGCAATGGCACAGGGTTTGCTATTTCTATCTGGCGAGGCTGGCAGCGTGTTGAAAGCTGTCCATCCGCGGCAATAGGTGTTTGCCGGAGTGAATTTGCCAAGGCTTCCTCGCAAGAGCCTTGCCCGCTGGTGGTGCGCGCAGAAAAGGAACAGGAGGTCAGGATGTTGAAATAAAGAAGCTATTTTGAGTTCAGGAGAATAGAGAGACCGGTGCGGATGTCTGGCAGCCCAGGGATGCCGTCATTGGCCAGCCCGGTAGGTTCTTCGGCTTTTGAGGAAGTAATGTAGTGATTCGCTTTTTTTTCCGCGTGTGCCGGAAGAGTGAATCGCCTTCCTGTGGTACGCTTAATGGAGATGTTTTATGCTTTCAGAAAACCTGTTCTCACGCGAGCGGATACGCTGGTTTTCGATCATGGCCTTGGTCATGATGGTGATCATGCTGGCCGCTCCGTTGTTTGCGCAAACAACCACGGCTCCGGCTCCGCCAACGAGTGCGCCGGCGGCGGTCAATTATGCAACTCCCACGTGGCTTTCCCATGGCGATACGGCGTGGCAGCTCATTGCGGCCACGATCGTCGGTATGCAAAGCATTCCGGGTTTGGCCATTCTATACGGCGGCGTGGTCAAGAAAAAATGGGCCGTCAATTCCGCGTTTATGGTTTTTTACGCCTTTTCGGCGGTGCTTATCGCGTGGCTGCTGTGGGCCTACAACATGGGCTTCGGTCCGGAGTGGACGACGTTTCTCGGACACCCGGCACCGGTGGCCAGTATGTTGGATGAATTAAATCAGGCCGTTGTGCCCGGACCAAATCCGGCATCACCCTTTGCCACGGCTGCGTTCCCGATGGCCGCCATGGTCTACTTCCAGTTTGTATTTGCGGCCATTACACTCATTTTAATTGCCGGGTCGCTCTTCGGTCGCATGAGCTTTATCGCCTGGATGCTTTTTGTTCCACTGTGGCTGACCTTTTCCTATACCATCGGTGCTTTCACCCTGTGGGGCGGAGGCTGGTTGGCCCAATGGGGTGTGATTGACTATTCGGGTGGATATGTGATTCACCTGGCCGCGGGTGCCAGTGCCTTCACCGCGGCGGCGATCATCGGACCACGCCTTCCGCAGGATCGGAGCAACTTTAAGGCCAACAATATCCTGATGGTCTTGGCTGGTGCCGGGATGGTGTGGCTGGGTTGGAACGGCTTCAATGGAGGCGATCCCTATTCGGCCAATGCCGATGCCGCTGTAGCTGTTTTGAATACCAACGTGGCTACCGCCGCTGCACTTCTGATCTGGATGCTCTGCGACTACGCCAAATACGGGAAACCGTCGGTTCTTGGCGCGGTCAACGGCATGATTGCCGGCTTGGTGGCTATTACGCCTTCTGCCGGTGTCTGCAACGGTTACGGGGCCCTGATTGTGGGATTGTGTGCCGGTACCATTCCGTGGTTCACCATGAACGTGCTAGCCCCGAAGCTGGCCATCTTCAAAAAGGTTGATGACTGCTTGGGCGTTGTGCATACCCATGGCGTGGCCGGACTTACCGGTGGTCTGCTGGTTGGCCTGTTGGCAACCACGCAGGGTGAATCGGCCTTTGCTTGTGTAAATACCAACGGAGGTCTGTTCTACGGTGGCGGCATCCACCAGTTGCAGTTGCAGCTATGGGGTGCGGTGTTCATTATTGCACTGAATGTGATTGTGACGGCGGTAATTTTATACGTCATCAAGATCTTCGTGCCGCTGCGTATGTCGGATGCCATGCTCAAGATCGGTGATCATGCAGTCCACGGTGAAGAGGCTTATGGGCTAGCCGAGGACGACTACAGCGACTCAGATCCCGCAGCGACGGGGCAGGCTGCGCGTGTATCCGTGTAAGTTGTGTGGGTAGCGCCGCCCGGGGTTTGGCCAGGGCGGCGCTACCTGTTTCCGACTGTTTTGGAGTGATGGTGCATGAGCCTCGGCCTGACCGCCGAGGCTCATTGCGCCAGGAGGCGAACCTGAGTTGCCGAAGCGCCACTATGACTTAGAGTTGCAGGGGATGTTCAAGAACATTCCGGGCATTGCTTCAATACCTCCCGTGACGGAGGACAAGTATCCGCGTCGGGCCGGTTATCATCTGCACTATAAAACCCTTGTGCGCCGGAGCGAAACGGCATTCGAAGGTGCCAAGCTGGAGATCGGATCCGGCGACGCGGTGCTGGATTGGGGGTGTTCGGAGGGTGTCTCCACCGTGGTGCTGGCCAACCAGCACAAGAACAGTACCGTCGTCGGCCTGGAGATATCCGAAACGAGAATAAGAATCGCCATGCGCCGTACGATTCGGCAGGCGCGGGATGGCTATGTAAGCGTATATAGCCCGACCATTGGCAGTCTGATCCGCGAATACCTTGATACGTACCAATGTGCGCCCCGCGGATTCGTGGTGGCCGACGGATACCAGGCACCATTCGCGGACGGCACATTCCAGGCGGTGTACTGCAATCACAACTTGTACTACGTGATGGAGGAGATGGAACCTGAAACTCTGCGCGCCCGGATGCGCAGTATTGTCAGGCTCATTAAGCCTGGGGGGTATCTACTTATTTCTGGATGGGACGACTGTGACATGCCCACCGCCGTGATTTTTCAGCGCCACGGCGGAGCAATGGACCCTATCTACGTCACGTACGGCCACAGCCAGGAGGATATGAACCGAAGAATCCAGTTGCTTTATGAGGCATGCCGGTAGGAATTCGTCCGGGTAAGTGCCGCCCTTCTCTAATAAATGCGGTGCAGGCATGATGTGTGCCCGTTTTCGAGCTGCCTGGGGGCCGGTGATGCCTTGCCTGAACAGACGTCGCGTATACTTCGCCACAGGAAGCCCCGAGAGCATATTTTCAGCTCATGTACCTGCGCCTCATCGTTGCCTAAATTCAGTGCAACTGTCGCCATTTTATCGTCGTCTGAATCTTTAATGCCTAATTGATACGCGATCTGTTTTACGCCAGTGCTGGCATAAAACGCCTTAAAATATGGCATTTTAGAGAATATGCCCAGCATTTAAGCCGACGTTGTTAAATCTGGCACGACAATTGCCTTTTGTGATGGCATGGAGGACTGGCATTGGTGCTTGCGTAGGCGTCGGTCAGTGCATCTATAGGGTCGCTTGGCAGACGATGAAACGGATGATTCGGGACCTGCCTCCATGGTTTGTGGTGTTGAAGATCGGGTCAATTTTTGAGTGAAATCGACCTGGGTGAAGTGGCTTTGATGAAAGGAGCTTATGTGAACAGACCGTTGTCTAGCTTTTGGTGTGTTTTGGGCCATGGTTGGTCGAGTGCGGGGCGTAGACTCACCGGCTGGGTTAATCCTTGTAAACCAACAGCCAGAATCCTGGTGGCGGCTGTAGTCTTGCTGGGTTGGCTGATGTCGGCCGGGCCGGTCATGGCCCAGACCGCAGCGCCGGTCGTGGCCGCGGCAAGCACAACGCCGGCGGTACCGGCCAACGTTACTAAGGCCATCAACACTGCGGTGGCCGCGGCCACCAGCAACGTGCCTCCGGCTTATAATGCCGGCGACACGGCCTGGATGCTGACCTCGACGGCATTGGTGATGGTGATGATGCCCGGTCTGGCTCTTTATTACGGTGGTATTGTCCGTAAGAAGAACTGGTTGGCCACGATGTGGACTTCCTATGTGGCCCTGGGCGTGATAACGCTGCAATGGTTCATGTTTGGATATTGTCTGGCCTTCGGCCATAGTGTGCTGGGCGGCTTTATCGGATGGAGCCCCAACACGCTCTTTTTATGGAAAGATTTTAATGCCGCCGGCGGTGGTTACGTGATGGATCGGATGTCCGCGGCTCCGCATACCATTCCGGATCTGGTATTTTGCATGTTCCAGTTGATGTTCGCGATTATCACCCCGGCTTTGATTGCCGGATCGGTGGCGGAACGCGTGAGCTTCCGGGGTTTTGTGGCATTTATTTTTCTCTGGGCCACGTTGGTTTACGATCCACTGGCGCACGCGGTGTGGGTTCCCACGGGTTGGTTGGCCAAGTTGGGAGCAGTGGACTTTGCCGGCGGCACAGTGGTGCATATTTCTTCGGGTGTAGCCGGCCTGGCCTTTTGTCTGGTGCTGGGAAAACGCATTGGTTATCCCAAGCATGTCATTCAACCCAACGCTTTGGGTATGACGTTGACTGGGGCCGGTTTGCTTTGGTTCGGATGGTATGGCTTTAACGCCGGTTCGGCCAATGCGGCGAACAACCTGGCTTGCATGGCATTCACCAATACCACCATTGCCACGGCTATTGGCGGTCTGGCTTGGAACTTTGCCGAATACCTGCATCACCGCAAATGCACCACACTGGGCATGGCCTCTGGTTTTGTGGCCGGTCTGGTGGCCATTACCCCGGCCTGCGGGTTTGTTCAGCCGTGGTCCGCAGCCGTGCTGGGTGTGATGGCGGGCATGATTTGTTACTGGGGTGCCCAGATTAAAAACATCTTTGGCTATGATGACGCCTTGGATGCTTTTGGCGTACACGCCGTGGGCGGATATTTGGGTGCTATTATGACCGGGGTGTTCGCAGCGGCCGCCACCAATTCGAGTTGTCGCGGCTGGATCATGGACGGTCACTTCGGCCAGGTGGGTTTGCAATTTCTGGCCGCGTCCAATGCCGCTATCTATTCCTTCGTGGTGTCACTGATTCTGGCTTTGGTTCTCGATAAGACCATCGGTATTCGGGTATCCGAGCGTGTGGAGATCGAAGGTCTGGATATTGGTGTGCATGGCGAAAACGGCTGGGATATCGGCACGTTGCCTGAGTCGGCAGTTTCCATGCCCGGCTAATCGGTTAGAATAGATGCAGTGAAGAAGGGCTTTGGTGGAAAGCCAAGCCAAAGCCCTTCTTGTTTTATCGATAACCTCTACTTGGAGAAACAACATGAAATGGATCGTCGCAATTATTCAGCCGCATCGGCTTGACGCGGTCAAACAAGCCCTGACCGATGTGGAAGTATTTCGCCTGACCGTCGCCGACGTGCAGGGCTATGGTCGTCAAAAGGGGCACACCGAATATTTTCGCGGCCAGACCATGCAGGTGAATCTGATCCGCAAGGTTCGGCTGGACATCGCGGTTAACGATAATTTCGTGCAACCCACGATCAACGCCATCCTCAAGGGTGCCCGTAGCGGCCCTGGGGGCAAAGGCCAGATCGGCGACGGCAAGGTCTTTGTTCTGCCTCTGGATAATGTTACCCGCATCAGCGATGGCGTGCAGGGCGGCGAAGCCATTTAAGGCTTTCCTGGTGCCAACAGAAATTAAGCTCCCCGGATGACTGGTGCGTCCGGGGAGCTTGTTGGTATGGGTGGGTGCGGCCAACGGGGCAAGGTGTCGCCGGTTTGTTTTGACGGTACAATTGCGGCGATATTGGGTTGGTTTCCCTGTCCGAGGTGGGCCGCGTGGGAACATTTATTTCGCAATTAAAGCCGGATCAAACGCTTATTATTGTGGCGTTTTTGGGTTTGTTTGTGGGTACGGTGTTGTGGCTGGCGGGCTTTCGTATGGCCCGACCGGCTTTGACCATGGTCTTGGCGGCCCTGGGCGGGTTTTGTGGATACTTGGCCCCATTGCTGTGGCATTGGCCCATTGTAAACATCGCCAGCGCGATCATCTTGGCGATTATTGGTGCCTTGCTGGGTTCCATCGGTTTTCGCCCGATTCAGGCGATTCTGGTGGCCGGGCTGGTGGCCGTTACCATCCTTTCCGCATTTGCCATGCACCACCGTGTCAAACTTCCAGACCACTCCAAACCGGTTCCGCATCGGGTAGGGCAGGCTGCGGCCGCCCCCACTCGTCATCAGCCCGACGCCCGAATGTGGCGGATATGGCACAATGCCCAGGATCGTTGGTTGGCCTGGTGGCAAAGAGTAGTACAGTTGCCGCGGGCTACACGCCATAAGGCCCAGGCCGTGGCTTTTGGATCCGCCCTGGTCGTGTTGTTGCTGGGCTGGTGGTTTTGGCGCACCACTTCCGTAATGGCCAGCGCTTGTGCGGGCACCGTTGTGTTGGGGCTTTCATTGGTGGTCTTAGGGCGGGCATTTGCCCCCCAACTTCTGGCGCACTGGTTGAAGCAGTTGAATTTATTGTGGTTGGTGTCGGGCGCAGCGATCGGCGGCATTCTGTTGCAGATGGCGCAGATTTGGCATCAAGCGCAGCGGCAGAAAAAGGAGATGACCAAAAGGCCGGAGGCCAAAAAGTCCGTCTGATGGTCAAGGTTCCTTAAAAAAATGGGCTGGTCGTTGAGCCACCAAGGATTCCATGTGCAAAATCCGGGTACCAGTTTTTGGCGGCAGCCCCTTGAGCACGGCTGGGCTTCCCAGTTCATTGCGGTGCTGCAACAGGAAAAATTTTTCTCGGCGGCGATTTTGGTGGTGCTGGGATTGCTGTTGCTGCTTTTATCCCGGTGGTTGTATCGCTGGATCATTGCCGTGGACGTCATCGCCATGGGCTGGGTGTTGGCCATGGTTATGGCGGACAAATCATTGCTGGCCGCGGTGGTGGTGGTGGCGGTGGCCGTTATTGCGGCCATTACCCTGGTGCCGATGCTGGAAATGGTTTTCGCGCTAGTCGGGGCGGTGGCGGGATGCTTAATGGGCATGGCGGTATCCCACTGGATGCATTCGCCACCCGAAATGGTACTCTTGGCCGCGATTCTGGGGCTGATCGCGGTGGGGGTGATGGCCTTTCTGGTTTTTCGGGCGGCGCTTATTTTCTTCTTCACGCTGCAAGGTTCGGCCATGTTCGTGGGCGGTTTCCTGGCGCTGCTGCGTGAGGATGCGCCGGTTTCCTGGAATCAGTGGGCCTTGCAGGCACGGTTGCTTACGCCAACTGCATTATTGTTGCTGACCTTGGGCGTCGCCTGCCTGGGCACTTTAATACAGCAGTGGCAGTGGAACGGCAAGGTTGAAAGGGATAAAACAACGGGCGGGCAATGGAGGTTGAGATGATCGCACCAGCCGCACAGAAGTACGGGGTCGCGGAAACCATGGCAAAATTTTAAGGATGCCGTCGATCGGTCAGGGTGCGGCGTGCGGGATAAGCTAAAGTAAAATCCCAACTCAGGCCGTAATGGCTGCGGGGAATCGGTACCGGTGAGCCAATCTCCATGACCACCAAGTCGTACGTGCCAGGAGGCAGGTTGTTGAGATGAATTTGTTGTACGTTGTCGATGGGGCTTTTACTCCAAGCCACCTCGCCGGAAGAATTGAGCAGATAAAGATAAAAATGGTCCATCAGGAGTGTAGTGCCGGCCCAGGTGACATTCCAATCCAGCGTGGCGTTTAAATTCCAGGAGGCCCTTGCCGTCTTCGGCAGATCAAAGAGATAGTGATGGAGTCGATTGCTCTCGGCCCTGGTGTGGCTGGTCCCAAGATTCCAGCCCTTGAGAGGTTCTGGCGCTGCGGCATAAGTATACGGGGTCGGCATGGATTGCATATTCAAGGTGGTGCTGACGGTGGGTAGGTGTTCACCAGCCAGAAGGTCTTCGTAGGCGTTGTAAACGTTAAGCACCCCTGCGCCATAGCGTGGATCCAGCGGCGTGAAGGTAAAAGCGCTGGGTTTGTTAAAAATGTATACGTGTTCAAAAATATCGTATGAATTTGTCCAGTCCGGAGGTTTGGTCGCTCCATTAAGAAGCAGCGCCTTGATGACGCGAATATCCGTGTCGGCGGTGGTACTTCCTCCCAGCCCTTCCTTCCCGGCTTGGAGCAGGAGTGCGGCAGCGCCGGAGACCAGTGGGGCGGCATAACTGGTTTCCGTTCCCGGAGCGCTGATGTCCGGCTTGCATCGGCCATCACAGGCCGGGCCGATGCCAGTGGTGCCGTTGCATGTCGCCACAGCAAGGTCGTTGTAGGCGTCGGCGGGTGGGTTCACCTGGCTGGGCCAGCCGGTGTCGGTAGTCATCGCCAACCCATTGCCAACGGCGGAGATAAAAAGCGTATTGTGGCGTGCGGCATAATTATCGAAAACAGCATCTACAGAGCGAATTTCGCCGGTAGTGGCATTCTCAAAAACATAGCTCTGATTGATCACTGCGGGTGCGGCGATTTGGCCCGGCGGAATCAGCGATGGGCTGGGGCTGCATAACTGGCGATAGAGTGCCTGGGCATTCCACACGTCAATATGGCTTACGTCGGGGCATACGCCCGTCATAACATTGCCGCCGAGGTTACCGTAAAAGAGCCGACCAACCCGCGTTGCGTGGGCGGACTGAGTTGGAATCTCCGGCTTGAAACTCGATATTCCGGAGCGATTGATAAACGTGAATTTGAACGAGGGTTGGCCGGTGGCCGTACAACTTGGTTCGAATTTGTCCGCATGAGGGCAAAGCGAGGCTTCTACCTGAGCCACGGTTATTCCCGTGCCATTAAGCTCGGGAGCTACTGCCCGCAATTGGGTAAGTCCGATTTGCTGCCACGGGGTGTGGCCTTGAGCCACGGAAAGTGCGCCCGTTATCGCCGCCAGCGCCAGCAAGACGGACATCCCGGACCGGTGTAGAACAGCTCTGGAGTCCAAAGCCGCTTTGTCTAATTGACCAGCCGTCGGCAGATTCAATGACGACCTTGGGTGAAAATTTGAAAGCACGGGTGCCATAACGGTCTTTCCTTGAAGGTGCGTCAGGGCAGACGCAACGGTCCAGCACCGGGTTGTGGATGACGATAGCGGATCAGGTGTCCGAGACCGGCAAAACGCAGCAGCGGTTGCCTGCGCAGATGGATTCGGTGCCAAGGCAGCTTAATACTTCGCCATGGAATCATTGGCCCGCCAAACCGTTGTGCCAAGGCCCCGTAGGCGGGCGATATCCAATTGCCGGTGCCTTTCACGTTGCTCCAGCGAGCGCCATTGATGCAATCGAGCAATACTGCGTGGTGGGAAGAATTGATAATTTTATTGTCTACCATTACCAGCTTGGCTCCGGGAGCGGAAAGCACCAACGCGCCGGTGTAGTAGGGGGTGACGATGGTATTGTGCACCAGGTACAGTGTTCCGGTGTGATTGGCACCGCCATCACGTCCGAAGTTAATGATTTCCCGATTGCCGGACATCTTCTTTTTCTTGATGATAATACAGCCCAGCACCACTGCGTCGCTGTGGGGTTGATCGGTATTGCCGCGATCGTCCACCAGATCCAGTTCACGATTGGCCGAGCCGTGGATATAGCAATACTCCACCCAGGTAATATGGGCACGGCTCTTGAGGTTGTGGCCGGTAAGACTGTCGGAAATTTCGCAGCCACGGATGAGAGCGCTGGTTCCCCCCAGATACAAATTGTGGTTATATCCGGCCTGATGGAAGGTGCCATTTTTTGTAATCAGGCAGTCTTCAATGACTTGCTGCGAACCGGTGTGGCGGGCCAACTCGCCATTACTCATAATGCCCATATCGTTGCCGCGAATGTAGCAGTGGCGAATCACGATATGATTCGCCGCATTGATCCGCACGCCGGCCCCGTTGGAAGAATTATTATGGGCACCGGTAAGATAAAAGCCGCTAAGCGTGCAGCCGCTGGCGGTGGGGTCAAATTGAAAAATTGCTCGCGGAAGGGGTTGGCGGCCGGAATAATCAAATCCTTGGCCGTTGATTTTAACCAACCGATTAGGTAAGGCGGATTCAATGGTAATGCGTGGTTTTGTCACCAGCACCGCTACCCGGCGATAAGCCACTCCACCCGACAAGGGCCAGACTTTGATGATGTCTCCGGGCCGGGCCACGCGCATGGCCCGGGCGATGCTGTGAAATTGGCGGCCCGGACCTACCTGCAAAACCGATGCGCCGACCGATGACCAGGCAATCACCGCCAACGCCATCAGCCCAATGAAGCGCATCTGGAGCGATCTAAAGATATTAAACGTCATGCCGGCAATCTCCGCTAAGCGACAGCGCGTCGTTACCAGCCTGACATTATGTGGGGCTGGATAGTAATTGGCAATCGAGAAATGAGGGGCCGGGCGGCGGGTGTACGCGGCCGAGCTGATGAAAGTCTTGCGAATTGAGCCAATAACGGGGGGGGCGCTGCGCGCGAAACAATGGTACCCGACCCCTTTCTACCCTCAAAATACTGCCTGAGGCTACCGGGATAAACTCCGGCGCAATCCCGATACCTCGAGAGATAAACAGTGGGGGATATTTTCATCCAGCCGGCCTTGCAGGCCCTATTCCACGGTGACGCTTTTGGCCAGATTGCGGGGTTTGTCCACATTGCAGCCGCGGGCAACGGCGGCATGATAGGCCAGCAGTTGCAGGGGCAATACGGTCAGCAATGGCTGGAGGGGTTCGATGGTTTCCGGGACGGTGAATACGTGGTCAGCGACGCCATGGATATGGTTGTCGCCTTCGCTGGCGACGGCGATAATTTTACCGCCCCTGGCTTTCACTTCCTGAATGTTGCCCAGCAGCTTTTCGTATTGGCTGCCGCGGGTGGCGACAAAAACGGCGGGCATCCCGGGATTGATTAAGGCGATCGGGCCATGTTTCATTTCGGCGGCGGGCAATCCTTCAGCATGAATGTAGCTGATTTCCTTGAGTTTCAGGGCACCTTCCAGGGCGACGGGATAGTTGAAGCCTCGACCAAGGAACAGCCAGTTTTCGCGATGGATGTACTGGCAGGCGGCCTGACCAATCGCGGCGCTTTGTTCGAGCACGTGGCGCATCTGATCAGGAATGCGCATGATGGCCTGCAGGAATTCGTTGAGCACGGCCTGGCTCATGTACTTGCGGCGGGCGATCGACAGAGCCAGCAGGGCTTCCACGATGATTTGTCCGGTGAAGGCTTTGGTGCTGGCGACACCGATTTCGGGGCCGACGTGGAGATAAATGCCGGCATCGGTTTCCCGGGCTATGGTGCTGCCGACCCCATTGACGATTCCCAGACTCAAGGCCCCGCGGTCCTTGGCTTCGCGCAGGGCGGCCAGAGTGTCGGCGGTTTCGCCGGATTGACTGATCGCCAGCACAATGGTTCCGTCTTCAACAATCGGATTGCGATAACGGAATTCGCTGGCGTATTCCACTTCGGTGGGAATTTTGGCCAGTTCCTCAAAAAGAAATTCACCCACCAGGCCCGCGTGCCAGGCGGTACCGCAGCCGGTGATGATAATGCGGCGCGCCCGGACGATATCGCGACTGTACGGGCCAATGCCGCCCAGCACGACCCGGCCTTCCTGCAAATCCACCCGGCCGCGTAGCGCGTTGGCGATGGCTTCCGGCTGTTCAAATATCTCCTTAAGCATGAAATGCGCATATTGACCAAGTTCGATTTGTTGAATGGAGAATTCCACGGCGGTGATTTCCTTGGTCACGGGAACATCATCGGTGGTCATGGTCTTAAAGCCGCCGGGCCGGATAACCGCCATCTCATTGTCATTAAGATAAATGACCTGAGTGGTATGCTCAACAATGGCCGAGGCATCGGAAGCCACGACATACTCATCTTTACCGACGCCGATGATCAGCGGCGAACCGCGTCGGGCGACAATCAGGGTATCCGTTTCCGCAGCGCACATGACCGCCAGGCCATAGGTTCCGCGGACTTCCCGCAGGGCCAGTTGGACGGCCTTGGCGATATCGCCCTGATAAAAATGACCGATCAGCATGGCCAGCACTTCCGTATCCGTCTGGCTGACAAACTGGTGCCCTTTGGCGGTAAGAAATTGCTTGAGGGAGGCATAATTTTCGATGATGCCGTTGTGGACCACGGCAATGGTGGCCTTATCATCGGTGTGTGGATGGGCGTTGACTTCGGTGGGAGCCCCGTGAGTGGCCCAACGGGTGTGGGCCATGCCCACCTTGCCGCGATTGGCGTGTGGCTGTTGATCCAACGCAGCCTCCAGAACGCTGATGCGCCCGGCGGTTTTTTTTATAAAAAATTGCCCACCGTCCTGAATACAGACCCCCGCCGAATCGTACCCGCGGTATTCAAGTCGCTTAAGTCCTTCCAGAAGAAGCGGTTGCACATCTTTATTACCGACATACGCTACAATGCCACACATGGTTTGAATCTCCAAGTTACTGCCGCCATTATACCAGAACGGCTATCGACCTATCGGTTTTTTAGGACGTTGGCCTGCATGAAAACGGACTCAAGAAGGTCTGCTGCCATGGCCCGAGCTTTGGGCGTGCTTTGGGACCAGGTAAAAATGGCTTGACACTTTCCGGCTGGCCCTTTTGGCCGCCGGCTGCGTTGGTCGCTCCTTACAGAGGCCTACTGGTCCTGCTAATCGTTAGATTGTACGGCTGGCGGTGAATATGGTATCATTATAAACCATAGCTGGCGCAATAGGACGGCGTCATGGGGACTCGGTACCGAATTTAATTTTGGCCGACTCTGGTCGTTTTGAAGAAAGGATCCAATGGGTGTTCCAATTTCACAAATGTGGACCGTGGCCCGCTACGTTCTTACCCAAAAAATCAAGGGCAAAAAACGCTATCCGCTGGTGCTGATGCTGGAACCACTCTTTCGGTGCAATCTGGCCTGCGCTGGTTGTGGAAAGATTCAATATCCGGCTCATATCCTCAAGCAAAACCTCACGCCCGAACAATGCTTCTCTGCGGTGGAGGAATGCGGTGCTCCGATGGTGAGCATCCCCGGCGGTGAGCCGCTGCTGCACCCGCAAATCAAGGAAATCGTGGAAGGGCTGGTAGCGCGGCGCAAATATATTTATTTGTGCACCAATGCGCTGCTTTTGCGGGAAAAGATTCATCTCTTCAAGCCTTCCAAATATCTCACCTTCAGTGTGCACCTGGATGGTGAAAAAGACCACCATGATTTTTCGGTCTGCCGGGAAGGCGGCTTTGATATCGCGTTGGCCGGCATCCAAGAGGCGGTGCGGCGAGGCTTCCGTGTCACCACCAATACCACTCTTTTTGACGGGACCGATCCGGTGAGCGTGCGGCGATTTTTCGACCAGATGATGGAGCTTGGCGTGGAAGGCATGATGTTGTCGCCGGGCTACAGTTACGAAAAAGCCCCCGATCAGGAACACTTTCTGGGACGGGCCAAAACGCGTACGCTCTTTGGCACTATTTTGAGTAATCGCAACAAGAATTGGCGGTTTAATCAAAGTCCGCTCTTTCTGGAATTTCTCATGGGGCGGCGCTCCTACGTGTGCACACCTTGGGGGATGCCCACGTATAACATCTTCGGTTGGCAAAAACCGTGTTACCTGTTGCAAGATGGTTATGCCGATACCTTTTCCGAGATGCTTTCCCAGACGCAATGGGAAAAATATGGTGCGGAATCGGGTAATCCAAAGTGCGCCAACTGCATGGTGCACAGCGGCTACGAAGCCAGCGCGGTGGATGATACTTTTGGTTCAATTCGTGGCTTTCTGGCCACGGTTCGTTCTACCCTTTTTGGTGGGACGTATGCCAATGCGTCAGCCTTGGAGGCTTTGCAGCAGCCGGTAGAGTCCCGGGCGGCAAGCCTTGTGGAATTAAAAGTTACCGCGCCGCGGCGCGTGCCGCACGAGTTAGCGGATACGCAAAGTGTTTCGTCGCGACGATCATAAACCAAGGCGAGCTGTCGCCATTTTCCACCCAACCCCTGGAGATTCTCTTTTGCCGCAAGAAACCAAGTCACATGTCTCTCTTTCGCCCGCTGATGATCAGACCGCCCGCTTGGGGGAGCAGGAGAATTTGGAAGGCTGGATTCCTCCGTTGGTTTCGCCGGAGCAACTTATAGCCGCGCTGGAAAAGGCGTTTGGTTATCGGGGCGATGTGTGCATTCATACCCGGCAGGGGCAAGTCATTGAGGGCTACGTTTTTGATCGGGGCGGTGATGGGGTGGACTTGCAAAACCGCTATGTGCGCCTGTATCCGAAGGGCAGCACCGAAAAAATTCGTATCGCCTACAGCGATATTGCCCGTCTGGAATTTTCAGGCAAAGATGCGGCCGCCGGCAAAAGTTTTCAGACTTGGCTGAAAAAATACCAGGAAAAAAAGGCCGCGGGTGAGAGTAATATTCGCATTGATCCGGAAGAGCTTTGATCAGCGTTGCCGTCGGCAGCGTCCGCAGCCGTGTGGCGGGCCCAAAGCGTAAGGATGGAGCGTCGCAGACGACTTGGAGTCGGCCCGTGTGCCGATAGACAACTATGGCCCGGTGGGGGGGGCAAAGCCGTGGGCCCAGTTGCCTGGGGCAGCGGAATTCGGGATATAGCTGGGGGGCACAGGCTGTCCGCTGACGTGCGGTGTTTGATAGGTGCCACCCCGGCCCGTTTGCAGATTTCCAGCGGGCATGCTGCGGCCGAGCCGGGCGTCCACGCTGTTGTCCCTGATCACTCGCGTTTCGCAGCCATTGAGGCTCAGCACCGCAATCGTTGCCGCCGTCAGCAGGGCCAAACCGATCAGGCGTTCGATGGGGCAGCCCCTCGGAAGTACCCATCTGCCATGGCATTGAGAATACATAACGCACGCGTGTGTTGGTATGACTAACGATGGAACCGCCGTTTCTTTCGGTTCCCCCGGGCGGGTTTATATCCGCGCCGCCCTGGTCCGCGGGTAGGTTGCCCCTGCCTTGGACCGGTATTTGTACTTCCGGGCCTGGCTGCGCCGTCGCTACTGTGAGTATAGGCACGCTGGCGCAGGCGCGAATCTTTGTTGCGGTCTTCACGCGGTCCGCGGCGCTGCAGGGCTTTGGGCTGCTGCCGCGGCTGGACTTGTCGCAGAGTGGCTTTGCCGCCTGCACTGGACCCATGCTCCAAGAGAAGCAGATCCATCTGTCTGGTGGATAGATGGACCGCTACAATTTGGACCCGCACGGGGTCGCCCAGGGAAATGCGGCGTCCGGTGCGCTGACCGCGGAGTGATGCCGTGCGTTCATCGAATATCCAGTAATCGGGCGGTAAATCATTGATGCGAATAAGCCCTTCCACCAGAAAACGCGTAGACTGAATGAAAATTCCAAAATTGTTAAGCCCCGTCACCACACCGTCAATAACGTCGCCGATGTGTTCACCCAGCAGGCCCAGCACCTTCACGGCGCGCAGCTCACGCTCCGCATTCTGCGCCCGGCGTTCGGTAAAGGATAAATGTCGTGATAATCGCAAAAGGGCTTTCTCGTCGGGTACATTGCCCAGTTTCAACGGCATGAGCAAATTCAACTGACTTTCGCCGGTCGGAGTGGACGAGCCGGCCAACGCAGCGGCATTAGTCTGTAAGGCGTGTCCATCGCCGGGATGCATAGCGTGTTTGCCGGTCTCGGCCATAGCTTTGCGGCGGGACAAATTGCGGCGTTCCACCGTGGTCGGGGGCGCGCCTTTGGCCGCAGTGCCAAGGCCAATGAGTGACTCCAAGCAGCGGTGAATGACAAGATCGGCATACCTGCGAATGGGCGAGGTGAAATGCGCGTAGTTCTCGCTGGCCAGGGCGTAATGGCCCATGGGGAGGGGTGAATATTCCGCGGTGCTGAAGGTTTTCAGGACGGACAAGTGGACCGCATAGGCAATGGGTGTGCCCCGAACACTGTCCAAAAGCCCCTGAATAACGCTGCGATCCAGCTCGCGGGGGAGGCGTCGGCCGGTTACGGCCACAAATTGTCGCACCTGCTCGGTGGATTCGCTGTCGGGTTCGGGATGGATGCGTCGCAGCACGGTCAGGCCGCGCTGGGTTAAAAATCGGGCGACGGCTTCGTTGGCTTCCACCATGAACATTTCAATAATTTTATGGGAAAAGGCATCATCTTCCGGACGGGCGTCGATGACCCGACCGGTTTCATCCATCACCAGTTCCACTTCCGGCAGATCCAGCACGATCATCCCCTGACGCAAGCGGCGGGTTTGTATGACGCGGGCCAGGGAGTCCATGTCGGCAAGCAGTTGGCGGATCGACGGTTCCACTTCCGGAATGTGTGGATTGGGAGGAGAGTCTAAAAGTCCTTTGGAATAGGGCTGGGCCTGGCCGCGCGCATCATCAATAATAGCCTGGGCCTGACGATAGGTGAGGCGTTTTCGTGATCGGATGATGGTATTGGCAAAGCGTGCTGAGACCACCCGGCCGCGTTTATCGTAGCGAATAAACGCACTCTTGGTAAGTCGGGGTTGATCCTGTTGAAGCGAGCAAACGCCGTTGGAGAGCAATTCCGGAAGCATGGGAATGACAAATCTTGGAAAATAGATGCTGTTGCCGCGCTGGCGTGCTTCCAGATCCAACGCGGATTCCACGGGAACAAAATGGGCGACGTCGGCGATATGCACGCCGAGTTCATAAGCCGCGGGGCCGGGCCGATCCAGTTCGTCCGGGCCGAGCAAGGCTTCAATCTGTTCCTGCGCTTGGTCCGTTTCGGGCGAGGTCAGTACACGCAGGCTGATGGCGTCATCAAAATCGCGGGCGTCATCGGGGTCGATGGTAACGATGATTTCCTGGGAAAGATCTTCGCGTCCGGTGAGCGCACCGGGGTTAAAATCCATGGCGGCGCGGCGGGCTTGCTCCAAGGCTTCCGCCGGATATCCCTGCGGCAAATCAAATTGACGTATGACGGAGGCTAATTCCACCTCCGGTTCGCCATGGGGGCCCAGCACCTCGGTAACCACGCCTTGCGCCGGTTCGGCTCCGCGTGCGAAACGCACGAGTTCAACCACCACTTTGTCGCCGTTGGAGGCATTTTTAGCCCCGGCATCCTGCACCTGAATGGGGGCCTTAAAGATGGCACCGTCCGGTACCACCACCCAGTTGCTCACCTGCTTTTTAAGTGTGCCCACGCAGCGCGTGCTGGCTCGGCGTAGAATATCGATAATACGGCCCGGGGCGCTTTTGCCGCGGGCGTTGCGTTTGTCCGCTACCACAATTTTAACCATCACCAGATCTCCGCCCAGCGCATCGAGAGTATCTGTGGCGGGAATGAAAATATCTTCGCGCCCTGTGGGTTTGAGGGGACTGACAAATCCGAATCCCCGGCTGGTGGCGTGGAACATGCCGACAAGCTGGTCCTTTTCATCCGGGAAAGCAACGGCACTGCCATTATCGCGGGGAATTAACCGGCCTGCGCGCATGAGTTCTTCCAAGGCCGCACGTACGGCCGCACGGTCGCTCTCGGCCGTATGCAGTCGGCGAAAAACGTCCGCGACGGCCATCGGTCCACCTTCTTCGGCGGCGAGCACGCTGATGATTTGTTCGGATAAGGATGCGGGCACAAGGACTCCTGAAGAAACAGCCGGGACTTTAGTATAACGCTTTTGCCGGCGAGATGCGCTATCTTGGAGCAGTGCTTACCCCTCGTGGGAAGATTTGGTCATCACCGCCAAGCGAATTGTCGGGTTAGCATCGTGGGTTGGCATGGCCAAGCGGGGGTGCATCGAAGCGAAATTGACTTTTGCAATGTACGGTTGAACCGGAATGCGAGGATTGCCGAGAATTCGGCCGGTGCCGGCCGGAATGGCTTTCAGCCTACTGCGGCCATGGCTGCCAAGTCGCGGAAGAAGTCGGGGTAGGTTTTGGCGCAGCAGTCGGGGTCTGCAATTTGAATGCCGGATTGCCGGAGGCCCGCCACGGCAAATGCCATCGCCATGCGGTGATCGTCATAGGTATGTATACGTGCTGGATGGACAATCTCCGGCGGTTCAATGGTGATACTCTCGGCGGTGGTACGCACCTGGGCACCCAAGCGGGTGAGTTCGGTTTGCAGGGCGGCCAGGCGATCGGTTTCTTTGAGGCGAAGATTGCCCACACCCGTGATGCGGGTCGGCCCTCTGGCAAAAAGAGCTACCACGGCCAGCGTCTGGACCATGTCGGGGATATTGTTCATGTTGATGTCAATGCCGGTGATTTGGCCGGTGCCGCGCAGCACAATCTGGTCATCAAGTATTTCCACCGCCGCTCCAACCTGCTTGAGCACCTCGGCGAAAGCCACATCGCCCTGCAACGATTTGTTGCCGAGGTCGAGGATGCGTACCTTGGCTTGGGGAATCAGGGCTGCGGCGGCGAGAAAATAACTGGCGTTGCTGGCATCGGGTTCGATGGCGTAAGTGCGGTGACGGTAATGCTGGCCGGATGCGATGGTGATCTCCCGACCGGTGGCGGTGGTTTCCTGTTTGAAAGCGATGCCGAATTGATCCATCATATTCAACGTCATTTCAACGTACGGTTCGCTGGTAACAGGGCCATCGAGCCTGATGCGCACGGCCTGTCTGGCGAGCGGAGAGGCCAGCAGGACGGCAGAGATATATTGGCTGCTTTGCGTGGCTGAAAAGCGGCAAATACCGCCGGCGAGGCCGGTACCGGTCGTGCATACCGGCGGAAAGCCGGGCGCATCTTTATAATCCAGCCGTCCTCCCAGCATAGCCAATGCCGTAATCAATTCCCCAATGGGGCGCTGGTGCATCCGCGGGACACCATGGAGGCAATGCCGGCCGGATGAAGCGGCGCAAAAGGCGGTTAGAAACCGCATGGTTGTCCCGGAGTTGCCGCAGAAAAGGCTTGATTCAACTGCGGGAATGCGACCACTCCCGCCGACCACCTGAATTCGCCGGGCAGGTTCTTCCACGTGGAGTTGAAAACCAAGACGTTGTAATGATTCGATCATGCGGCGGGTGTCATCGGAGAAGAGAACGCCGTGGAGGGTGGAGACGCCGTCGGCCATGGCGGCAATGGGCAGGGCGCGATTGGTGATACTTTTGCTGCCGGGCACGCGGACTACAGCATCGAAGGGACGTAGTACCGGCTCAATGGTTATGGCGTGGGCTGGCGATGGCGCAGATGATTCCATATTTTCGCCCATCAAATGCACGTGAAGGAAATTGGCGGCGATCCCTATTTGGAAGGTATCCGGGCGGGAATTGGAAGCTTGGCAAACAAGGATTGGAGTTTTCCGGGTTGATTTTGTGATCCGGTGAGGTGGTTCACGTGCAGCAGAATCGCCGCTGGATCGCTTTGACTGGTAAATTGCCGCAGGGAGAAGTCTTCGGTGCGTCCCACCTGATCCATCGCATGGCCGCAGGATGAGATAACATCAAAGGCCACAAGCTTTTGGTGGCGTGAAAGCAAGCCAGCCTGATTGTATTGGGCGGTGAAACTCATGATTTGGGCCAACTCGGTCAAGGCCGCAACTTGCAGATTCCTCGGCAAAACTCCGCCGTGCGCAGCCAATCCGGCGAGGTCGTCCACAATCATCCGGCAGACCGGCAGAGTAGCGGGAGGCTGCTTGGCATAAGTGGAGGTGAGTCGGGTAAGCACATGGAGGATCGTGGAAAATAAATAGGGCACGCCAGGCGAGGCTTGCACCAGCGCATGGCACATGCTCATTTCCACGATGGGATCTTTTTCAACTTTTAACGCCCCTTCCAACCTGCGCAGGGCCTGATGAAACGCGGGCGGAATAGCGGCGAGTTGCGGGAGAATTTCTCCGAGTCCGCGGGCGGACCAATAGCGCACGGCGGGACTGGCATTACTTAAGCCATCCTCCAGCGCGGCCTGCGTGCTGATGTCATCAATTTGGGCAATGGTGATGACGGCGTTAAGGGCGGTTTTCGGGTTGCTCAAAAGGGGCGAAAATTCCTGTCCGACGATGGCACCGTAGCTGTTGAGGAAAATCGCGGAGGCGGGGTGCCCCGTCTCGTGGAGGATTCGGAGGATATGCCCGCGCGCACGGACCATCTGTTTGGAATTGTCAGCATCCGCCATTTTTTTACTGTAGTAGGCCACGTAGGTTTGAATCGTTTGTTGTTCGGTCGCACCGACAGCACTAGCCGCGGGATCAGGCAGCGCCGGACCGGCGGCATGAAGAGTTCCACCGGCGTGCAGAGCCACGGCTGATATTGCCATAAAAAGCAGGAACTTTTGCGACCGCCAGAATTGCATGTTGATCTCCAATCGATGCAGCGTCTCCAAGACGCGATTAACGCTTACCCCCACCACATTTCAGACGCTAACGCGCTGCTACCAGCCTGTCAAGGGATGAAACGGAAGGTCGGCCAATAGTGGGCCGTCGCTGCCGGATTGGATTATTTGTGCCTTTAATGGAACATTTATGTGATGAAGTGGACAACGCTGGACAAAAGTGCTTTCACTGGTCATAATGACAGTATGAATGAAAGGTAATCAACCGATGAAATTGACTGTTCGCGATGCAGCAAGGCTTCTGAGTGTCTCCGAGAAAAGCATTTATCGCTGGATAAAGCTTGGGGCAATTCCCGCCTACCAAGTAAATGAACAGTATCGGTTTAATCGGGCGGAACTGCTGGAGTGGGCCACGTCGCGGAAAATCCAAGTCTCACCGGAGATATTCGCGGAGCCGGAAGGCTCCCAAACAGCAATTCCCCTGCTAAGCGATGCGCTGCGTGATGGCGGCGTTTATTACCGCGTTGGAGGTACGGATAAGAGTTCGGTGCTGCGTTCGGTGGTACAGATCATGCATTTGCCGGAAGAAGTGGATTCCGAATTCCTTTATCAGGTGCTCTTGGCGCGTGAGGCGCTGGGTTCGACAGGCATTGGCGAGGGAATAGCCATTCCCCACGTTCGCAACCCTATTGTGCTGCACCTGTCGCAACCGATGGTAACCCTGTGTTTTTTGGAGACGCCGGTGGATTTCGGTGCTCTGGATGGCCAGAAAGTCAGCACCCTTTTTACCCTCATCAGCCCAACGGTGCGGGCTCATCTTCAATTGTTGGCGCGGCTGGGGTTTGCCCTGCGCGATCCAGCATTCAAGAAGGCGGTATTAACGCAGGCTTCCCGCGATGAAATCATTGCCAGTTTGCGCCAGGCTGAAGCGACGGTGGTGCAAGCAGCTCCGACCGCGAAAAATGATTCCGCAGGTCACGTGGAGCCGGGCAAATGAATTGGCTGGCGTTGGTATTTGTTGGTGTGATTGCATTTGCCCTAAGCGGTCCCGTGGGGATGTTGGGCCGCCGCAGGGAGAATGGGTGGCAGTGGGTGTCGGCGGGGGTTGCGGTGGGGGGCGGGCTGTGCGGATTGGTGGCGGCCTTTGCGGTACTTCTTGGTACGCTCACGGAGTCGCTTTCATTGCCGGCGGCGGCCCCGGCGATGACGCTGGACTTGCGGGTGGGTCCGTTGTCGGCATTTTTTCTTATTCCCATTTTTGCCATCGGGTCATTAAGTACCATCTACGGATTGGGTTACTGGCGACAAAGCCGCCATCCGCGGACCGGTCGTAAGTTGCGGCTGTGGTATGGCTTACTGATTGCAGGCATGGCCATGCTGACTTTGTGCCAGAACAGCATTGATTTTCTGATAGCCTGGGAAATGATGGCCTTGAGCACATTCTTCCTCATTATTACGGAAGATCAAAAGCCGGCGGCGCGACAGGCGGGATGGGTTTATCTCGTGGCGACGCATTTGGGTACGTTGTTGCTGGTGGCGTTGTTTGCGATTTTGCGTGTGGTCAGCGGTTCGTTTCTCTTGCGTCCGGTGCCGCCGGGGCAGGTAGGAATGGGGTTGCAAACGGCGCTATTCCTGCTGGCCATCGTGGGCTTTGGCCTCAAGGCCGGCATCGTGCCGTTGCATTTTTGGCTGCCGGAGGCCCATGCCAACGCGCCGAGTCACGTATCGGCAACACTTTCGGGTGTGGCGCTGAAGATGGGTATTTTCGGCATGCTACGTGTGCTTACGCTGTTAACAGCCCGCCCGCCGGCGTGGGGATTTTTCCTGCTGACGCTGGGCGCGGTCAGCGCTTTTTTGGGTGTTTTGTGGGCGATTGGTCAACATGATGTGAAAAAATTGCTGGCGTATCACAGTGTGGAAAACATCGGCATTATTTTGATGGGCTTGGGGCTGGCGTTGTTGGGCGAGGCGGAGCATCAACCGGTCTGGATTGTTCTGGGCATGGCGGGCTGTTTATTGCATGTGTGGAATCATGGGTTGTTCAAGTCGTTGCTTTTTTTATCCGCGGGCAGCGTGATTCATGGGGCCGGGACGCGTGATATCGATCGCTTGGGCGGCTTGGCTAAATCCATGAAAATCACCGCGGCGCTTTTTATGCTGGGCTCGCTGGCGATCTGCGGCTTGCCGCCGCTGAATGGATTTATCAGCGAGCTTTTCATTTATCTGGGGCTTTTTCACACGATGGCACGGCTGCCGATATTGTCACTGGCGGCGGCCGTGCTGGCTATGGTGGGAGCTTTGGCGGCGGCATGTTTTACCAAGGCCTACGGGGTGGTTTTTCTGGGGACAGCGCGGAGCAATTTCCGGCGTGCCCATGAGTCCAGCCCGACACTTTGGATACCGATGTGCATCCTTGGGGCGGCCTGTGTACTCATCGGCGTTGCCCCCAGTCTGGTCTTAGCCCCGTTGATGCACGCCACCGCCACTTGGAGCGGCCAGACGCTGCCGGCCCTAGGTGGCCTGGTTCCGGCCCGGACGCTCTCCATGTTGGGTGTTGGGCTGGTAATCGGAATTGGGGTGGGTCTGGTCTGGCAGCGCAACGGCCTGCGGCAGGCCCGAATCGGCATCACGTGGGCGTGCGGCTACATCGCCCCGTCCAAACACATGCAATACACGGCTTCTTCTCTGGCCCAGATGCTACTGACGGCGTTGAGGCCGCTGCTGCACCAACGCCGCCATGAGCCGCAAATATCGGGGGTATTGGTCGGACCGAGCCAATTTCACACGGTGGTAAGTGACCCGGTGTTGAAGGATGCGGTGGAGCCGATATGGCGGCGGCTGCGATTCACGCTGGCTAGAGGCCAAGGCTTCCAGAAAGGCAGCATTCAGAATTATATTTTCTACATGCTGCTGATATTGCTGGCTTTGTTGGCGTTTACACTGCCGCTGGCCATGTTGTGGAGGCTGTTGTTTTAGTTCCGGCGGATGCCGGGGCCATACGGAGTTATTGTTCATGAACATGTTGATCCTGATGGCAACTGCGATCGGCCTGATTGGCAGCGGTGTTCCGGGGCTGTTTTGTCACCGGCGCAGCGCTACCGGCCAGCACTTGGCGATGGCGATCAACGTGGCGGCCTCGGCCGTGGGCATGGCCGCGGTGCTATGGCATGATATTCCGCGGGTGGCGGCGGAAGGGTGGCATCCTGTCTGTTCGTTGCCTATCGGTAAACTAGCCCTGAGCCTTGACGATATGAATGCCTGGTTTTTACTGCCCATCTTTTTGATCTCCGCTCTCGGATCCATCTATGGTTTGGGTTACTGGCCGCAGCGGAAACATCCTGTCGACGGTCGCAAGCTGCGTTTGTTTTGGGGATTGATGTCGGGCGCGATGGTTCTGGTGGTGCTGGCGGCGAATAGCGTTTGGTTCCTTATCGCGTGGGAGATTATGGCGTTGTCGGGTTATTTTTTGCTGACGACTGAGGATGGCAGGCCCGAGGTGCGGCAGTCGGGCTGGGTTTACTTTATCGCCACACATTTAGCGACGCTGTGCCTGATCGCCTTTTTTGTACTGCTGAGAATCTATTCCGGGTCGTTTCATCTCTGGCCGAGGGCTTTGGTCGGGCTGCCCGTGGGGGTGTTGACGGCCCTGTTTCTCCTCGGGCTGATCGGCTTTGGCTTTAAGGCGGGGTTGGTTCCGCTGCACGTATGGCTGCCGGCCGGCCATGCCAATGCCCCAAGCCACGTATCGGCGTTATTTTCTGGCGTGATGTTGAATATGGGTATCTATGGCATCATGCGGGTGGTGGTGACGGCCGGCCGACCGCCGCTGTGGTGGGGAGTTGTGTTGATCAGTGTGGGCATGTTGTCGGCATTTTCAGGCATCACCTGGGCGATGGCGCAGCGAGATTTTAAGCGTTTGCTGGCGTACAGCAGCATCGAAAATATCGGCATTATTACCACCGGTCTGGGTCTGGCGGTGCTGGGGTTGTCTGTCAATGAGCCTATTTGGGTGGCGCTGGGACTGGGTGGAGCGTTGCTCCATACGCTGAACCATAGTCTTTTCAAACCACTGCTGTTTATGGGAGCGGGGGGGATCATTCATGGTGCCAAGACCCGTGATATGGAATCCTTGGGGGGCTTAGCCGCACGTATGCCGGCAGTGTTCCGCTTGATGCTGTTAGGCTCCGCCGCCATCGCGGCCCTTCCGCCGTTGAATGGTTTTGTCAGTGAAATGCTGATTTATCTGGGTTTCTTTCAAACCCTGCACGGTGCGACAGCCGCACCTTGGGCGGCTTGGGTGGTTCCCGCGCTGGCTCTGGTCGGGGCTATTGCGCTGATGACTTTTGTTAAACTTACCGCTACCTGTTTTGTAGGACAGCCCCGCAGCGCTACCGCGGCGGGTGCCCATGATCCAGCGGCTACGATGTTGTGGCCGATGGTACTGCTGGCAGCGGCCTGTGTGTTGGTGGGTGCTTTTCCGGTCTTGCTGATGGGGTTGTTGGATCATGCCATTGCGGCATGGGTGCCATCCCACCGCAGTATCCCGTTGGTCGGCATCATCAACGTCTGGTGGATCACGGCGCTAGCCTTGCCGCTGATGATTTGTTCCGTCGGGATCGCGTGGTGGGTTCATCATTGTCGAAAAAGTGTGCCCGAAACGAGCGTCGGAACATGGGATTGCGGCTACGCCGCTCCCCGCAGTCGGATGCAGTACACTGGTTCTTCGCTGATGCAGACAATGGCCATGATTTTTCGGCGGATCTTGTGGCGGCGGGAGCAGCCACCGAGGGTTCATGGTATTTTTCCGCCCCCCGCCGATTATGCGTGCAACACCCCGGATCCGCTTTTGGATCGGGTGGCGGAACCGGCTCTTAAAAAGGTCGGGCATATACTGGAATCGGCGCGGATTTTGCAAAGCGGAGCCGCGCAGTTGTACATGCTGTACATACTCTTAATTGTTTTGATATTGCTGATGATTAGATGAAGGGCCGCCGCGACAGCGAGATCGATCATGACTACATTCATTGGAATATGCCTTCAGGTTGCGTTACTGGCGCTACTGCCGCCGTTGCTCCTGGGAATCATTAACAAAACCAAGGCTGGATTTGCCGGGCGGCGTGGTCCACCGATCTTGCAGGTGTACTACGATCTGCTGCGTCTGATGAAAAAAAACGTCGTGATCAGTTCCACCACCACCTGGGTTTTTCTGGCTGCTCCACTGGTCAGCGTGGTCAGTGTGGTGCTGGCGGGACTCATGGTGCCGCTGGGGCCGACGGCGGCCCCCATCCATTTCACGGGTGATCTGATTATGTTTGCCTATCTGCTGGCGTTGGGGCGTTTTTTCACCACGATGGCCGCTCTGGACACCGGGTCTTCGTTTGAGGGTATGGGGGCGGCGCGCGAATTCACCTTTGCCTGTTTCTCCGAGCCGGCCCTGTTTTTGGCCTTGCTGGTGCTGGTGAAACTCAGCGGTGCGTTGAGTCTGTCGGCGATGTTGTTGCCGGCAAGTCATGTCCGTATCGGATCAACGGCCTCTGCGGCGCTGGTGCTGATAGCGGTAAGCCTGTTTGTGGTGCTGCTGGCAGAGACTTCCCGTATTCCCGTGGATGATCCGAACACCCATCTGGAATTGACCATGATTCATGAGGTCATGGTGCTGGATAACAGCGGTCCGCTGCTGGGTGCGCAAATCTATGCCTCGTCACTGAAGCTCCTGATCCTGGCGGCATTTTTACTCCACATCGTGTTGCCGTTGAATCCCGCTCTGGTCGGGCGGGATTGGGGGCTCATGCTGGTGGGGCTGTTGGTGGTGGCGGGAATCATCGGATCTGTGGAATCGCTCATGGCCCGTTTGCAACTGCGGTTTGTGCCGACGTTGCTGGTGGCGGCGTGTCTTTTCAGTGGTTTTGGATTTTTGTTAATTCTTTGAAGAGGTGTCCCGGATGATGATAATTCTTAATGCCATCCTGGTGCTGGTGATACTCATCAATCTTTTTGCCCTGGGCACCAGCCGCATGAAGGCTTTGATACATGCGGCCGCATTTCAGGGCGTGTTGCTGGGATTTCTGCCGCCTCTGGTCGTGAAAGATGTCGGAACCGTGCCGCTGCTGATGGCCGTGATGACCATCGTGCTCAAGGGCATTGTGATTCCCAACATGTTGCTCAAGGCTCTGCGCGACGCGCAGGTGAAGCGCGAAGTCGAACCGCTGATCGGCTTTATGCCCAGCATCCTGCTGGGAGCCATCGCCACCGCCGTTGCGCTGGCCCTGGCCGGACATCTGGCTCCGGCGCATAGCCCGCTGGGGCTGCTGGTGATTCCCACCTCCATTTCGATGCTTTGTACCGGCTTTTTACTTTTGACCACCCGGGTAAAGGCCGTTACGCAGGTCATCGGCTTTCTCCTGCTGGAGAATGGCATTTTTGTGTTCGGATTGCTGTTGCTTTCAGCGATTCCGTACCTGGTGGAGCTCGGTGTGCTGCTGGATTTGTTCGTGGGCATTTTTGTAATCAGCATTATCATTCACCATATTAACCGGGCGTTTGCTTCACAGGATACCCGCCGGCTTTCTTCATTGAAGGGATAATTGATCCATGGATGTTCTTGCCCTGATTCTGGTTTGTCCGGTGGCCGCTGTGCTGGCCGCATTGATTCCCTCCAACCGCTGGCGGCCCTGGATTCTGCCGGCCGCGGCGGTGGTCCATTTAAGCTTGGTGGCACTGATCCTGCTGAGTGGGGGTGTGGGCGTAAAAGTAAAACCTGGGCCGACGACGCGTGACGGTTTTGTTGCCACGACCCTGGTAATTCCTCCACACGCGCTGGTAATTCCTCCACACGCGGGCGCACCGTCGGTCGAAAGGGTTGTCCCAGCCGATACCGGGGGAATCGTTCTTTCGGATTGGCTGGGACTTGATCCACCGGGGCGGGTGGTGTTGTTGTTGGTCAGCATGTTATTTGTAGCCTGCGCCTTTTATACCGTCGGTTATCTGCGTGATCACATGGATCATCTCAATCGGGTGTTTTGTGTGTGTTTTTTAGCATTTCTTGGGGCCATGACTCTGGTAATCTGTACCAATAACCTGGGTTTGATGTGGGTGGCCATGGAGGCCACCACGTTAAGTTCCGCTCCGCTGATTTATTTCAAGCACACGCAGACGTCGATTGAAGCAACATGGAAATACCTGCTGCTGTGTTCCGTGGGTATTGCGCTGGCTCTACTGGGATCATTTTTTGTGGCGTACGCGGCCATCCTTCATGGGCTTACACCTTCCTTGAAGCTCGCGGACCTGCTGCGGCAAGCGCCCAAGATGGATAAGCGGTGGCTGGAAGCGGGATTTGTGCTGCTGCTGGTCGGCTACGGTACCAAAATGGGCTTGGCCCCCATGCATTCCTGGCTGCCCGACGCCCATGGCGAAAGTCCGTCTCCGGTCTCCGCGATGTTCTCCGGTGCGCTCATCAGCACGGCCTTTCTGATGGTGATGCGCTCCCAACACATTCTCTATGTCGCCGGTGATGGTGCTTACGCCTCCCGCCTGCTGATTTTGCTGGGACTCTTGTCGATGGCTTTTGCGGCCATCTTCATGGTGGGCCAGAAAGACCTGAAACGGATGTTGGCTTATTCCAGTGTGGAACACATGGGAATTTTAGCCTTGGGGCTGGGTGTAGGAGGCATTGCCCTGCTGGGGGCGATGTTGCACGTGCTGACCAACGGATTCACCAAAGGATCGCTTTTCTTGTCCGTGGGCAATATTGACCGTGCCTACGGAAGTAAAACCATTCCGGAAGTGCGTGGTGCGGTGCGACGGCTGCCGCTTTCCGGCATGGTATTTCTTTTGGGATTTCTGGCCATCACCGGTTCTCCCCCCTTTGGTCCGTTTATCAGCGAATTGATCATTTTGTATGGAACGTTCATGGCGGAGCGTTTCCTGATTGCAGCAATATTTTTGGCTCTGCTATTGGTTATTTTTATCGGTATGGGGCGTACCGTGCTCGCAGCCACGCAAGGTTCGGTACCCGCGAGCGGCCGAAAGAGTCATTTCCGTGATGGTCTGCTTAGCGGTCTGCCCGTGCTGGCGTGTTTGCTGATCGTATTGCTGCTGGGCCTGTATATTCCACCCCCGGTGTGGGGCCTCCTGCACCATGCCGCCAATTATCTGGAGGTCAAGCCATGAGCATTCACCGTCACCTGCCGGCGCTTATTGCCGGTCGAGCTATCAAGCGACAATCCATTCCCGATCTGCCCTTGGAAGAATTCCAGCAGGCCATCGTCGAATCGGTGGAGGAGGGCTGGCGTGTGGTTTCACTCTTCGGCTCGCCGGACGCCGGCGGTACCGTGCATCTGTACGTGGTGTTGGCTGACGATCATGGATCCCGTTTATATGTCGGTTCCACCACGCTTTCCAACCGTGAGTATCCATCGTTAACCTCCCGTTGCACGCAGGTTCATCTCTTTGAACGCGAACTTGCGGAACAGTGCCAGGTGAAGGTTACAGGCCATCCGTGGCTCAAACCCTTGCGTTTTCAGCGGCCGATATTTTCCGCTTCGCATGTTGGGGCAATCGCGGAAGATTGCGTGAGCCCGTCGCCGGGCGTCATGGATTTTTATGAGGTAACGGGCGAGGAAGTGCATGAGGTAGCCGTGGGGCCGGTTCACGCCGGCGTTATCGAACCAGGCCATTTCCGCTTTCAATGTCATGGTGAGCGGATATTTCATCTGGAAATTTCTCTGGGATACCAACATCGCGGCGTAGAGCGTGCCTTGCTGGCGGGACCCAATAATCGCAGCATTCATTATGCTCAGACTCTCTGCGGCGATACCACCATCGGACACACCACCGCCTATTGCCAGGTGGTTGAAGCTTTGGCCAAATGCCAGAAAACCGCGCGGGCCCAGACCATTCGCGCCATCGCGTTGGAATTGGAACGACTGGCCAATCATGTCGGCGATCTGGGAGCGATGAGCGGTGACGTTGGATTTCTACCCACGGCTTCTCATTGCGGTCGTTTGCGGGGTGAATTTTTGAATATGACCGCCGCCCTTTGTGGGAGCCGTTTTGGTCGCGGCCTGATTTGTCCCGGGGGGGTACGTTTTGATCTGGATGCCGCCGCGGTGCGCGGCTTGCTGGCAAAATTGGAGCTTTGCGGTCGCCAAACCCGCCAGGCGGTTGAATTGCTTTGGAATGCTTCTTCGGTGATGGCCCGGTTTGAGGAAATCGGCGTGGTGTCCAGAGACATTGCGACAGAGCTGGGACTGGTCGGGCCCGCGGCGCGGGCTAGCGGCCTGGCACGCGATGCCCGGCACGATCATCCGTCCGGCTTGTTTCGCTTCACCCATATTCCCGTATCCGTGTGGGAGAGCGGCGATGTTTTTGCCCGCGGCTATCTTCGCTGGCTGGAAATTCAGCGGTCTCTGGATTTCATCGGGACCCAACTGAAATCCCTGCCGGCGGGGGCCATTTCCAGTGCGGTCGGTAATCTCTCGCCGGATCATCTGGCCGTGGCCATGGTGGAAGGATGGCGCGGCGAGGTGTGTCACGTGGCCCTGACCAACGCCACCGGTCGGTTTGAGCGTTACAAGGTGATGGACCCGTCGTTTCATAATTGGCCGGGCTTGGCCATGGCCGTGCGTGCAGGTGAGATCTCCGATTTTCCGCTTTGTAACAAGAGTTTTTCCCTTTCTTATTGTGGTCACGACTTGTAGTTTTTTCACAAGGCTTACATCATGCTGGATATTCTCATCGCTCGTTTGCAGCAGGGACACAAGACGATAGCCTATCCTCGGGGCGAACCACCGGCCTTGCCGCCGCACTTTCGCGGCCTGCCCATCCTTGATGTTAGTAAATGTCCGCAAGGCTGCCAGGCCTGTGCCGATAGCTGTCCCACCCAAGCCATTGATCTGAGGCAAGCTCCCATATTGGATTTGGGCCGGTGCCTCTTTTGTGCGGAATGTCAGGAATCCTGCCCGGAAAAAGCTATTACGTATCAGGCCGATTACAAGATGGCGGTTCGACGGCGGGAAGATCTGCGGCTGCCAGCGGGGGGGAAGCTTTCACTGGCGCATGAGTTGCAAGGAAAAATAAAAAAGCTCTTCGGGCGGTCCCTCAAACTGCGTGTGGTTAGCGCCGGAGGGTGCAACGCCTGCGAAGCGGATGTGAATGTGTTAACCACCATTGGCTGGGACTTGGGACGATTCGGGGTTGACTTTGTAGCCTCCCCACGCCACGCCGATGGTTTGATCATCACCGGCGCGGCCAGCGAAAATATGAAACTGGCCCTGAAAAAAACCTACGAGGCGGTACCCGATCCGAAAATTGTCATTGCGGTGGGGGCCTGCGCCATCTCCGGAGGACCGTATATCAACCATCCGGAAGTGCTCAACGGTGCCTCCGCCGTGGTGCCGGTGGATTTGTTTATCCCCGGCTGTCCGCCACATCCGCTGACTATTTTAGATGGCCTGTTGCGGCTGTTGGGAAAACTCAAATCAGCCCATCCCACTGCCGTATGAGAACTTCGGGAGGCCGCAGGGCAATGAACGGCCGGCCATTCGCCGCCATTGACCGGGGTTGCACCGTCAAAAGAGCAGGCCGGTGGGCCGACGCCAATCCGTCGACCCACCGGCCATAATTCTCCCCTCCCTCCAGCGAAGCCATGCGGTATCGGGCGGTCAGCCCTCTGGACACCAGTCACCCCCGCTTGGAGGCTGGAAAGCTCGGGATTTCGGCACCGTTTTTTGCGGTCTTGGTCATCACCTCTCGCTCCCTCCAGCGAGAGCAGATGCTGCAAGACCACCAAACCCTGGGCGCGAAATCCGCCGCTGCGGGTTTTCACCCGTTGTTGCCGTGCCTGTCCGCGACGGCGTTGCACTTTTTCCCTGTCCCGTATCCGCAGAATCGCGGATTTGATGTTGTCCACAGCCGGCCTATTTTGCTCTACCCTAA
>JAJYZF010000196.1 GCA_021800165.1 Planctomycetota bacterium
CGAAAAACCGTCACCAATGGCGGCCTGGCGGGCAAAATCCCCAATGGAACCACGGACTCGATTTGGTTCGGCTGGCAGACGATGGAGGAACGCAACCCCTACGGCGGCTCGGGCGGCACCGATACGCCGATCAAGCAATATGTATGGGGAAGCTACATCGATGAGTGCCTGCAGCTGAATTTGCTTGCTGTGGCCGGGCCGCAGAAGCTGGCGGTGGGCGTTTACTACCCGCTGCAGGATACGCTGTACCGCACGATGGCGCTGGTGAATTCAAGCGGCACGCCGGTGGAAGCGTACGACACCGACGCCTACGGCAACACCATCATCTTCACCGGCCCGGGGGCGGACAATACGTGGTTCACGGACGATGATACGCAGTCGAGCTACGGCGCAAGCGACATTATTTATTGCGGCTACCGGTACGACGCCGAAACGGATAATTATTATGTGCGGAATCGGTATTATTCGCCGACGCTCGGCCGCTGGCTCACCCGCGACCCGATCGGGTATCAGGGCGGAATCAATCTTCACGGCTACGTCGATTCCTCGCCGGTGGGGAATGTGGATGCGGAGGGGCTGCGTGAATACCATTTCGGGCCGATACACTATCTCCCGGATCACCGATTCTACCGAAATTATTATTACTGGTATTACGTCGGGCAGACGGACTTGCCCGGGTCTTTTGGTCCCTCGGCCGGCGCTCAATTTGCGCACGCGGTGCTGGGTGTCACCTCGGTTGGCGCGTTGATGAACAGCATCGTGAACGAGTCCGGGCTCACCACGGCGCAATACACCTATTCGATAACGGCCTATTGGAAAGACACCCGCGTGTACACCTACAAGTGCATCGAGAACGGCCACCCCACGGACATTAAATGGCAGTCGACAACCAAGGGGAAGGACCTGAGGGTTGTTGTCAACCCAGTGCAGCATTGGGAGGGCGAGGGTGTCAACCCCTTGGACATTGGCCCTGGGACGACCGTGGACGAACCACTTAATGAGGTGAGAAACTCGCTGGTGGATTTGATTAAGGAGCTTGCCGATGAGGTGTCCGGGAGCTAGCCCCGACCATCGCCGCACGCCGCAGTGGGCTTTGCCGGTTGCACTGCTGGTCGTAATCATGCTCGGAGGCTGCGGGAAGCGCCGTGCTTCGCCAGGGGCCGCCTCCACCCGAACCGGCGCGCCGTGGCGGAGGCTCGCTTCCCCTTCGGAGGGTATCGCGTTCCTGCCGCTGCTGAAGCGGCCGTTGGCCTTGGCGCCGCTCACGGCAGCAGAGCTCCGTGGCGTCCGCCGCTTCATTGCCAAGCCGGTGGTGAGGGTCACCGCCTTCGGTCGGCGGTTCGACGCCGAGCCGGGGTCCAAGCTCTTCGCCATGCTTGGCAACGGGGTGCGCGCGGCGCAGGCCAAGGGTCGCGTCAGCTACCGATGGCGCGGCCCGGCCCGCGCTTGGCGAGCGGCCAAATCGGTATTTCCCCCCGGCCATTTTTCGGGTGGGCGCGACGCTCTGGTCGTGAGGTGTCCGCTCGCGGCTGGCAGACTCGAGATCGGCTTCCGTCGAAAGGGGGCTGCCACCAATGCGCTTCGATACGCCGCGATCGTGTTCCCCCGGTGGTCGGTGTCGACCGCCTACTTCCCGCAGACTGTAGGAGGCGTTGAGCCGCGCAGAATAACACCGGGGTTGAGTTGGGCCGGGGTGACCAAAATGATTGGGGCGGAAATCCGCGCCCGAGGCGGGTGGCTTATGCGGCGCACCCCAGTGCTACGCTTCGGAAAGTCCGGATTAAATGCGGTACCTGCTGGCGGACCCGAGGACGACGCCACCGCCGCGAAGCTCGTTTCGTTTCTGGCCGGCAAACCGGCGGGCTGGCTCTTCGCCCGGATGTTTGAAGGGGACAGGCGGGGCGGTGGGCTCGTCCGTCTCGCGGCGGTACTGCGGTTCTTTGGCCCGCTGGTACCACTCCGATATCCGCGATGGATGGAACTTCACGGTAAAGACGGCGCGGTGCTTTATATTGCTGCGGCCGCGCGCCAGTGGCACGGAACGGCGGAGTACCCAGCCCCGACCACGGCACCGCCGCGCCGGCCGCTGCACTACTTCCTCTGTGCCTGGTGGCTTTTCAGCGGAAGCGGCAGACTGGAAAGGCACGGGGAGGTGAGCCGGATGCTCGCGAAGCCGCTCTGGTACGATGTGGCGTGGGTGGTGTTGATGTCGGGCGACCGGCATTCATTCCTTGACCCCGTCGGCAGATGAGTCGGATTCTGGAAATCGGTGGCTTTTTCCCATCCTACCGCCAGTTGCCCGGTGCGATGGGTGGAGGCACTTGGTATTACTTATGCCCGGCGTCCGCCCGCAGGCTTCATAGGTAAACGTCGGCCAAATGCATCTGGCGGGGATTTTTGGGTCGTGTAGATTCTGATCTGTCGATTGGATTTTCAAGAGCAGATCGATGGATCATCGCGGCAACTTCCGCGGATCACCCCGGCGCGTTATGATTTCCACAGTAATTGCATTTTGAGGTCGCAGTATGGTCGCCATCAATAAAATAACCTTGCCCGGATGCGCCGTTGAAGGGTGCGGTGGCGAGACCGGCACTTGCACGGACAGCCGCGTCCACCACCGCAATGCCGAAAACCGAGCACCGGTAACCCGCAACCATCGCAGCGCCCCACTCCTTGGCCGGTGGCTGACCCGCGACCCGATCGGGTATCGCGGCGGAATCGCACTTTATGAATACGCCTGTAACGCCCCGACCAAGCGGGCTGATCCGCGCGGGCTGCAATCAAGCCCAGCTATTGCGCTCACGGAGGCGATAGCTGCCGGTGACGCCGCAGAGGTAAGAACCCTATTGCAGGCCGCCGAGGACATTCTACCAAAGAACGAGGTCAAGGCGGCGGAGGATTTCCGCACGCAAAACGCGAAATGCGTCGCCGCTTATGCTGCTTACAAGGCTGCAGGAGCGAAATGCCGGAGTTGCGACGCATGCACGAGCAAGGCCCAAGCTGAGGCGAATATTGTGTGCTTTAACTTAGAAATTGCGGACCGGACTCTTTATCTAAAACTGGAGTGCGACTATGTTCTTGCGGGAAGCATTGCCAGGGGAAGCGCGAAGGCCGCGGCTGGCCATAAGATTCAGTTGGCAGAGAAAGCCGCGGCCCTCGCAAAGTGCGTTGCGAAGGCGACATCGCTGTCCCGTTGACGCGACAGCCTTATTGATCGGCTCTGCAAACAGGGAACCAAGTTGATGACTGAGGCCGACATTGACGTACTCCGTGATTTATGGGGCCGACTCACCGGGACTGAATTTTCCCTGCGACGCCTCGCAAGAAGGATACATCAAGATGGTGGGGCCGACATGTCGAGTCTCTCGGAAGATGATCTTATCCG
>JAJYZF010000080.1 GCA_021800165.1 Planctomycetota bacterium
ATCCCACGGGCAAAGCCAAAACCCGGCCGGTGCTTTCCGCAAAGCAGGTGGACGAGAACTCGCGGACCTATCTGCAGCAGGCCGGAAAAATTCTCGACACCAGCGTCGATAAACTGGAGATTCGACGGAACAGCGAATGGCTCTCTAAGATGAATTTTGGAGATGCACTGCGGCTGGCCCAGCAAATGACAGTGGCCCGGATGTTGGAGCGTGATACCTTCAGCCAGCGGTATAAGACCGGCGAGGCTATCTACATCCACGAATTTTTATATCCCCTGATGCAGGGGTGGGATTCCGTCATGGTGGAAGCGGATGTGGAACTCGGCGGAACCGATCAGACCTTCAACAATCTGGTCGGGCGCGATTTGCAAGCCGGACAAGGGCAAAGCCCGCAAATCGTGATCATCATGGAGATTCTGGTGGGTACGGACGGTCGGCAGAAGATGAGCAAATCACTGGACAATTATATTGGTGTGGCCGATTCAGCGGTGAATCAATTCGGCAAGGTGATGAGCATACCCGATGCCCTGATGCAACAGTGGTTTCGGCTTTGTACCCCGTTGTCATCGGACCGCATAGCGTCGCTCTTGGATGCCGGTATCACGCATCCCCGTGAAGCCAAGGATATTTTAGGACGCATGATTGTGGAGCAATTTCATTCGGCGGAGGCCGCGGAGGCAGCGGCGGCGGATTTTCGATTGCGCTTTACGGATGGAAAGTTGCCCGCCGAGGTGGAGGAAAGGACCATCGCCTCGGCGCTGCTGACCGAAGGAAAAATCGGTCTTCTGACCTTGATCAAAGAGGTGGGATTTACCAATTCCACATCAGAGGCGCGCCGCTTGGTGGAATCGGGCGCGGTCAGTTTTGGTGGAGTGAAGATTTCTGATCCGCGAATACACGTCTCACTTGATGAGAGACCGATTTTACAGGTGGGCAAGCGCAAGGTGTGTCGTATTGGTGTCGTTTAAGCAGGCCCAAGGCCGAATCTGCCTTATAAGTATGGGGTGTTATGATGTCGCAGTTGAAAACGCTAACGCAGGGCAGTGTGGTTTTGTTTCAGGGCGATTCCATCACCAATGCGTTTCGTAAACCGGAGGAGGTGGGCACAAGCTATCGTCTGGGAGCCGGCTGGGCGATGATTGTGGCGGCGAAACTTCAGGCGCAATATCCGCAAATGCAACTCGCGTTTGAGAATAGGGGAGTCAGCGGCAATGGTTTAAGCGATCTGTTGGCACGCTGGCAGGAAGATTGCCTGAGCTTAAAGCCAACCGTGCTAAGCGTGCTGGTGGGGGTCAACGAGGTCTTACGCGATCGGTCACGCAAGGTCGTGGATATCGAAGCGTTCAAGTCGCGTTACCAGCAGTTGCTGGAAATGACGCGGCGAAACTTACCGCAGATCCAACTGGTCTTATGCGAGCCATTTTTACTGCCCTCCGCTGCTCCAGGGGTAACGGTGACGGACCCATCAGCCATTGCGCCGGAGTTGTGTGTGCGTTTGCGGCCTTGTCAGCAAATGGTGCGCGAGTTGGCGCGACAATGGAAGGCGGTTTTTGTACCACTGCAGGAACCGCTCGACCGTGTCGCAGCCACAACCGGCACGGCTTATTGGTTATTTGACGGCGTGCATCCCAATGCGGCTGGGCAGTGGCTAATTGCCCGGGAGTGGCTCTTGGCGGTGGCGGGACTAACCTTGTAGCCAGGTCCGCCGACGTGTCAATTGATGGTGTAGCTGGCCAGTAGTTTTTCAAATTGTTTGTGGAAGTATTTCCCACCGATGGTGGAACCATAAATGGCATTCAAAGATTTTAGCGAAGACCGGGTCGCCTCCTGATTTTTCCCCATCGCCTGATTGCTGCGGATAAGATAGAGGTAAGCGGACCAGAACAGAGTTGACCCCGGCTTGAGTTGCGGGATAATCCGCACGTACAGGCTATGAGCGTAATTATAGTCGGCGGTGGCATAAGCAGATCGGGCCACGCCGATGAAGTTTTCCAGATCCTGCGGTTTTTCCTTTTCGAGGCTTTTGAAAATAGCCATAGCCTGGTGGCCGTGACCGGCGCGAATTAATTCATCCGCCAGAAGCTGTCGGTAAACGTAGATCTCGCCGACGTTGGCCTTGGGTGATTTTTTAAGATAGGTGATGAGTTGCCGCATCAGCACCGCGGCATCGGCGGCGAGCCTGCGGGACTTGACCGGGTTGCTGTGGCGGATGTTGCGGCTTTCCCGGTCGTATTGTCCGATGAGACCTTCGATAATGTCGGTGGCTTTTTGGGAAGATTCTCTGGCATATTGTTCCACCAGGGGCAGAATGCGGCTGCCGCGATTTTGTAACTGGTATTGCCGGATACGGTAACGCAGGGTGACGCCCTGAAGGCGGGGTGAAAGTGTGGCCCGAATGCGATCGAGATTGTTCAGCGCTGCCGCGGCGCGGTTGGGATCACGCAGCGGATCAAGTGCGGTGCCGGCCTGAATAAGCCAGACATCACGCCGATATCCCTGGGCCCGCCGCAGATCGCCGGGGGATACGGCCGAGGGTGGATTGCGCAGCAGGGTTAGAAAGCTGTTGCAATTCCGCAGGAGCACCCGGGCCTGCCGCCGTTGTTGTTCCAACGGTGCTTTTTTAGCCGCAAGCTGGGCCAACCGGATAGTCCCAATACGTACCATTTCGTAGTGGGCATCAAGGTAGAATTGATCGGACGGGGCCATGGAGGCAAACACCCGCATCGCCTGGTTGAGGTGTCCGGATTGCTGCATTTGCGTGGCGTAGGCAAAGGCCCATTTTTTCTCATGATAGGTAAAGTACGCCAGGCGCAGGGCCTGGGAAATTAAGGCACTGACCTGGGCCGAAGTCTGCGTGGCGGGACTAAGCTGCTTGATATCGTACAAAGCCAGATCAAGTACATGTGGGGCACGTGGATCGTGGGGATCGGATTTTACAAATTCTAAATTGAGTTTGACCGCATCGGTGAGCCGGCCCAGGCGAAAGCTGGAAATGCCGCCGATCAGCAAAGCTTCCCGCCGGATGGCCGGATTAACTTCTTTTTGAGCGAGAATGGCGTCCACCGCGTCCACCGCCGACGCATCGTTTTTCTTCTGCGCTTGCAGCCAGGCGTAGGCCAGCGATTGGAGCGGACTAAGCTGCGCAAAGACGGGCTTGGCGGGCAAGGCTCCGGCCAGGTGCGAGAAAATGAGCTCTTCGTACTGCGGGGCCGTGCTGATAATTTTGAGAGCCAGGCTTGCCGCTTCATTGGCCAGCGCAACTTTTGTGGCGGGGGGTGTACCGGCCATATTGGCCTGGGCATTAAGAATTCGATAACGCAGCAACTGCGCTCCCATGATGGCACCAGGGGTATCAATGGATTTTTCACTATGAATCCACGTTTCATAGGCGGTCAGCGTGGTAATGGCTTCGCGCGGGTGGTTGGCTCTAAGCATCGCCACAACCTGTTGATAGCGGCTTTGGTATTGAACCCAAAGCGGTGCAGCCGAGAGCTGCGCCTTTTGCAGCGAGGCGATGGCGGCGTCGTATTCGGCGGCTTGCAATTGCGCTTTTCCGGCCAGCAGCAGGGCCTGGTAGTAAACGCCGGAAGCCGGTCCTGGCTTAATCCATTTTTGGGCCAACGTGACGGCTTGATCCAACAGCGTTTTGCGGGCGGGAGCACTCGGCGCCAGAGATAGACCGCTGTAATAATCGGCGTAGGCCAGATAATAAGACACCTGGGCCTGGCCGTTCATCGCCTGCTGATAAGCCAATTCATCGGCATGGGTAAACGTGGTGGCCGCGTTGAGCTTGTGGAGAATACGCTGGTAGTAACCATCAGAGGCCCTTAACAGATCTTGCGCGAGCTTGGCTGCCGGTGCCAGTTTGGCCCGATCAGTCGCAGTGGAAGACCAATATTCAATGCGGTCGACGATCGGCGGCACAATGTAAGCAAACAAAAACTTGGCCTGATCGGTAGCCCAAGCGCCGTCCACCAGAGTGGCGTTGGAATTGGCGGTCAGGTAGGCTTGAACATTGGCCACAAATTGCGGAGCCAGGGCGGCTTGCTCCTGCGGATGTCGGGCCAGGCCGGCCCAGCGGGCAAAGATCAAGCCGGCTTGAAACAAAGGTGCCGATGGAGTTCCTTGATGAGTTTTGACCGCCTGGGAGAGCAGCTTGGTCAAACCTAAATTTTCCAACTGCATCACGTATCGGGTTTGCAGGGCGGGTCCGGGGAAGCTTTCCGCTGCGGATGGGATCGGTGCCGCGACGGCCCGGCCGCCGAAACCGACCAGAATTGTCAGGGTCAGCGTAACGGCGGCCAGGAACATGGCGGCACGATTGGAGCATGATGTGGCATGGATCTGCATCTTCATGATCAAGTCCTTATTTATCATCCTTTTAAGCACCGCACAACACCAGCCCGTGATTGGAGGCCGGGGAAATGGCTCCCTCTGGATCGCCACTCATGCTGCCGACGGATGCAAAAACACGCTGACCAGCCACCGGGTTATCGCGGACCTATCGGGTGTACGAAAACGCCACATGCGTATATTGGGCCTGCACACAATCGCTGTACGTGGTAATCACCTGTTGATAGGGCACATCATTGGCCGGTGAAATCAACACTTGAACATTTTTCCCCGCGGCTTTCTTTTTAGCTTTGAGCCATTTCAACAATTGGCCGGAGATATCTTCCGTCTGAAACGCCGCAATCGACGCACGCGTATGGCTGCCGATCTGCGTGAGTTTGATGAGTATTCGCGTGGCGGGCATCTTTTGAACCTTCACGTTATTCAGCCCCCCCTTGATGGCCGGCGTGTTGTTGGTCAGGTACCAGTCCGGAGACGCAAACGAACTGCCGAGCATAAAAAATATGAGAATAACCATGACCACGTCCACCATGGGAGTCATGTTCGGGCCGACGTGGGCCGCAGCACGCATGCGTCGCCTGCCTTTGGGAAGATACGAACTCATAACCAAAGCCTCCGGTAAATGCGGGAATCAATCATCCGGGCCTCCGGGTCATAAAATGAATGCTGGAGATTCCTACGCTGGCACAGTCGATGAGCACCGGAGCGATGTATTTGTATTGGATGGATTTATCCGCCCGCAGCACCAGCTTCACCACGGTATGACTTTGCTTGTACTCGTGCACATACTCGCGCAATTTTCCCGGCAACAGGTCGTAACTGACCTGTTCACCCCAGATGACCACCTTGGGACTGCGCTGCTGACCGGCCACCAGCGGCGGGCGCGGGACCAGATTAATGATCAACTGCCCGCTTTTACCCGCGAGATCCTTGCCATGTTTGGTAGAGGGAATCCTCACCCCCTTGACCTCGGCTTTTTTGGCAATATGCCCGACCAGTAGAAAAAAGATGATCAAGCACATGACCACGTCAATCAACGGCGTGACGTTGACATGCTCACTTTGCATAGGTGTGATGCCGCGGCGACTCATCGTGTATTTACTCCATCAATACGGCCCGCAAGGCCGCGCAACCCGCGGTCTGGCGGACAAGTGATCGATCAGGCTTCCTTGGTTGAGTCCGCACCCGCACGCCGGGGAACCGGGCGTGCCGCGGGCGTACGCGATTCGGCATTGGCCGCGGCGGCGGGCGATGCTTTAGCTTCCGCCGGACGCAGCGTTTCCAGCAGTTCCTCCGAGAGCATTGCCGCTCTGGCGGTGATTTTATCGATCTTGTTGCGGAAGAAGCCAAAGGCGATTAGCGAGGGTATGGCCACGGCCAGACCGCCAAACGTGTGCCACAATGCCGTGGCAATACCATAGGATAGATCGGTTACCTTGGCATGTCCACCCGTGTAGTGCAAGGCCATAAACGCCATGATCATACCCAGCACGGTACCCAGCAGTCCGATCAGCGGCCCGATATTTCCAATGACGTTGAGCATTTCCACCCGGCGGAACAAGTTGGAGGTTTGATCCGCCACTTCGCTTTCCAGTCCATCGCGCATGGCCGAATAACCCAGATGAGCACGGCGCACCGCGGCATACAGCGCCTTTGAAATAAAACTTTCATCGGTGGAGGTAAAATCCATGAGATCCTTAAATTGCCGGGCGTTGATCAGCGTGCGTACATGCTCGGTGGTTTCCACCGGCAGAATTTTGGTGACGCGGATGTGAATGAGGGCATCAATAATCAATGCGACACTGGCCAACGAAGCCAACACCAACACCACAATGACCGTGTAATCCAAGCCCACGAGAATTGGGTTGGGATGATAGGCTTTGGTGGCGCTGCCGCCGCCCATCTGGGCAAAGGCGGTATGTCCGATGGCCAGAACGGAAAAGGCCATCAGCAAGCCGAGCAAGACCACGCGAAATTTGGAACTCGAGTAGGAACGGGACATATAACCTCCTAAAATAGGGAGCCTTCGAATATTCACATCATTTACAAATCGGAAAGAACCCCTTCCGGGTAGCAAAATCGATCATTATTGGGTACGTCCATGGATCCTCACTCTCCAGCTTCCTGCCGGGATATATATTTGTATTGGCCGCCATTGTCTTTGGCAATTCTTTTGAGGTTTTTTTGAGAGACAGGGTCTTGCAGGGTAAAGGCGTAAGTATAAATATGGACGGCGTGATTTTTATTAAGGCTCTTGATGTAGGAAATCAGCTTAGGGTCAAAGGCCCCTTTGGTAAGAAAATAAATAATCTGCGGGTGCAGCCGAAACGCCGCCGCAAATGGCCGTGCGAAATAGCTGTACCGGTATTCCGCAGCACCGGCCGGAGCTACGCTATTAAACCGTTTGAAAAATTCCTGCTTATTGCGGAGCGTGGCATGAACCAGGCGATTGGGGCCGAGAATTTTATAGTTTTTCCGAAACACAATGACCGCAAACGATTGCAGCGGCACCAGTCCATCAATGGATTTACGCAGGTGACTTTTAAGAAATTGGAAGTTCTCCAACATGCTGCCTTCATGATCCAGGATGTAGACAATGCGTGTGGCGTTCCCACCGTTGCCGATGAAACTGGATTTCGGGCCGTTACCCATGCCTCCGCCGGGCACTCCGAAGGGGGCCAATGAACCTCCCGCACTGGTACCGCCCTGCGGCCCCACGGCGATAAATGCCATGCTGGTTTGGGATGGTGAGACCAGGGCATTGACCTTGGTTGGTGTAACGCTGGTATTCCAAGCTTTAGATTCAAGAAGTTTCTTGAGATTTTGTCGGGCGCTGCGTGCGGGGTTGTTGTTATTGCCGGGATGGGGGTGGCCGCCGGGATGGCGTGAAAAATGGGTGTTCCAGTTCTGGGGAATGATGATGGGCTGGGGTTTCTGATGGACGACGGTCTTCACCACTTGCCAGGCAAATAAGAACAGGAGCAGCACACCGGCATGAATAAGAACGGAAGAGATCCAGGGAATAGCTCGGTCGACCCATTCCGGCATTTCACTGCCTGCGGAAAGGTTTTCATCCTGATCTGAAACTTCCGCTGGCACGGCCACGGTGGACTTGGGATTTTTTGAAGAGGCTTGCGTCATGAGTGGAAAACTCCATCCGCCCGGCGTTGATTTCCAAGGCCGTTGTTAATGTTGGGTTAGCAACTACAATGCCAGCGGATAAATATTTTATGCAATACTCTCGCAAGGCGAGCGTTTACCAGCATATTGGGCGTTTCTAGGCCGGAATTGGCTTAAAATGATCGGGGCAAGAATCGCGTATCTGTGCCAATTTTGTCGCAGTTGATGACTGGTTGTGCCAAAAATGGCACTATTACTCTCTTATAATCCACTGTCTTGGCTTCCGGCACGTCAAGACCAACAATTTGGCTTTCGTTCCCAGTCGCCGGACATTCAAATTCAGCGGCGGAAGAGCGCTACGCTTACTGATTATCAAGAATTCTGCGCGACACATATTCAAACTTGCCGCCGGTTTCATGGGCAATTCTGCGCAGCCGTCGTTGGAATACCGGATCGTGGTCGAGAAAAGCAAAGGTGCATACTTGCACGTGTGCCTGCCGATTCAAGCGGGCGACGTAGGGAATCAGACGCTTATCAAAGTGGCCGTCTGTTAAAAAATATATCACATTGGGATGCATGGCAAAGGCGGCTTGGAAAGGCCGTGTGAATGGGCGAAGCATGTTGTCGTTGGCACCCTCGGCCACAATGTTCTTCAGTGCCGCATCAATGGCCCGGCGATAAAATGCTTGCGCGGGCAACAGGTGCGGCGGGCCTAGGATGTGAAATTTATGCGCAAACACAATCACCGCAAATTTTTGAAACGGCAGCAGGCCATGCAGAGATTTGCGCACGGCCCGCTTCACCAGATGCAGTTTTCCTATCATTGATCCCGATGTATCAACCAGGTACACAACCCGCTGCGCGCGGGTGGCGACGCCAAAAAAGCTGGTAACCGGGCCGCTGCCGATATGCCCCGAAAGTTTGCCAAATAACGAACCGGTTCCACTAAATGCCTGCGCCCCCGCGGCCCCACCAGTCCCTAAACCAATCTCCAGAGTTGTTCGGTGCCCGGTGCTATCGTGGAGCAACGCGGAAAGCGAGCGCGGGGAAACCGCAGCCGACCATGATTTCACCAAGAGCTGCTTTTGCACAAGCCGTGTGGCACGGCTGCCGGCGATATTCGTCTGCCGATAGTGGGAATTGACGGTGCCGCCGAAAAATGCCGCCGGAATAACCATTGGCTGTGGCTGTGGCTTGAAGTGATCCGCGATAACGTGGTAAGCGATCAAAACACCCAACAACGCAATCAGGTGGATCATCGCCGAGGTAATCCAGCCAAAAGCCCGGTCCAGGCGACTTGGGCGGCGGTTCGGCTTGCTTTCCAGCGTCGCTACAAATGTGGGAATCCGTGGCGTGGACTCGGCTTCCAACAAATCATCAAGATCTGATAGAGAAATCTCGGTGTGCGTTGTGCGGGTGCTTTTATTATCGGCCACCGAGTTATCCATCTGAAAAGTCCGCTGCTCCAAGTGATCCCATTGCACGGTTGATTGGGGTCTCTCGGTTGAAGTTCCGGCAAGGTCATCTGGTTGCGACATTCGCCGCCTTTCACGCGAGTATACCATGGTGTGGCGGGCAAAGTTCAAAACTTAAAATGCCACCGACGCCTCAGGCAGGGAACTTAAAGGCAATCTTTACCGGCCTGGCTGGACGGTTGACCGTCCAGCAAATCTATTACAAAAATTATCGGTTCTCTCATTGTAGTCGCTTGACTTGCGTCCTATAAATTACTATGACGGATAGAGAGGCAGGTGACTGGGGTGTGATTATTTCCCGGTTCCAGCCTCTCGGCTATGACTGAACCACGCAGGGGCAGTCAAAGTTGGATGGCACGGCTATTGTAGTTTATGACCGTACAGGGTGTGCCGGACGTAGAAATTAAGGATTCGATGAGGTGTCAGATGGATTGTTTTCTGTGATGTACCACGGGCCATCTGATGTTAATTCGCTTACACGAAGGAGTTATTTTATGGCAATGTACAAAAAGAAATCTGCTGTTGCTGCACCAACGTCAGCCAAAGCGCCGACCGTGGTTCCGGTGACCCGGTCGGAAACCAAGGGTAGCGGCACGGCAACTCCGCCCCGGGCGGTAGCCACCCCGTTGGCGACCAGTCCAGTTGGCAAAATCACCTACGAGCAGATTGCGGCGCGGGCGTACGAGGTCTACCTCAAACGCGGTTTTGGACCCGGCGATGCGCTTTCGGATTGGCTTGAGGCGGAACGTCAGTTAAAAGCTGGCCGCTAAGAACCATTAACACTCTCACCCTTAACGGATATTGCCAACGACCGAACTTGATATCCCTATATTGGTCTCTATTCGGGCGGGTTGGCAGGTGCGGGGGCGTTTTGCGCTGGTGGCGGCATTGCGCTGACCAAGCTCGGTTCGGATTTCGGCTCAACTGCCACGGATACCGGCGGCTTTACCGATGGTATCCGCAAGGTGCCAGTGTCCGTGGCGTATGCCTGCACAATGGTTTGCACCAAACGATGACGCACAATATCGGATTTATCCAACTCGATAAAGGCGATTTGGTGTATGCCGGAGAGTTTTTTGCGCGCATCAATTAAGCCGCTGGTCTGGCCCGGCTCTAGATCCACCTGCGATGGGTCGCCGGTGACAATCATTTTACTGCCTTCGCCCAGACGGGTTAGAAACATCAACATTTGCGATGGCGTGGTGTTTTGTGCTTCATCCAAGAGCACGATCGAGGCATTGAGGGTGCGCCCGCGCATATACGCCAGCGGAGCCAGTTCGATAATATCGTTGGCCATAAAACGGCGAATTTGCTCAAAGGACATCATGTCGTGCAGGGCATCAAGCAGTGGCCGTAAATAGGGGTTGACCTTGGCTTGGAGGTCTCCGGGCAGAAAACCAAGTTTCTCGCCGGCCTCCACCGCGGGGCGCACCAACACCATACGACGGATCAAATTTTTACGCAGCATGCTCACGGCCAGGGCCACTGCCAGAAAGGTTTTGCCCGTGCCGGCCGGGCCGGCGCAAAAGACCAGATCGTGACGCTGCATGGCCTGAAGGTATCTCTTCTGGCCGTGGGTTTTGGCCATAACCGGGTGGCCGTCGGCCACAACGTGCAGATCTCCATCAGCGGCGGTTGAGTCTTTCCCAATCGCTTTGGGATCGGTTTCGCGGATGAGGTCGATGAGGGCATCCGGGTTGATATGGTCATTGCGCTGCGCCAGCCGCTTCATTTCTCGAATGGCCGACGCGGCATGTTCCACCGCGGCCGCATCTCCGCTGATGTGCAGCAGGTGGCCGCGCACGGAAAGGTGTACCGGAAGCAATTCCCGCAGTGTTTTCAGGTGGCGATCGTGCGGCCCGAAAACAGCCACCCTGATATTGGATTCTATCTCAATGTTGACCAGCAACGCGCACTCCTGACGGTTTTGCCTTCATCATAAGTCATAAGCCAAATACACCTGAACAGCCGATAACTAAGCTGCCGGTCTTGTTTGGCCGGCACCGCCGATAGCGGTCGGCGGCAGCGCTGGTGCTGTAGGCCGCGTGGCCCGGCTTGGAACCAGATCGGCCCAGTCAAGATTCCGCACCAATACGGGGCATAGTATAAGGCAGACGCAATAAAAATGCCGCTTAATTCCGGAATGTACCCATGAATCATGCATCCAATTCCACCTCCCATATTGCCGGTAGCCTGGAGGCTCTTGAACAGTGCCGCAAACTCCTTGAGCAAGTCGGCATTACCGAGGACTCTGCATTGGCCGCCGAGCTGATTCAGGCGGTGCTGCGCCTGGCGGCGGATCGACCGGGCCGTGCCGAGATGAAATTGATCCTTCGGGCGATCAAGGAAATACGGTATGGATTTAAAATGTTTAAGCCCTATCGCCAGTCCCGTAAAATCAGTATTTTCGGATCGGCGCGCACGGCCCGTTCCGCGCCGGATTATGCCGCAGCCCGCCAATTCGGACAGTTGATCAGTGCCGCTGGTTTTATGGTCATTACCGGGGCCGGTGGCGGCATCATGCAGGCCGGCCATGAAGGGGCTGGGTTGAATCAATCCTTTGGGGTGGCGATAAAACTGCCGTTTGAGCAAAAAGTCAACGCGGTGATTTCCGGCGATCCCAAACTGGCCTATTTTCGCTACTTTTTCTCGCGCAAGTTGATGTTCATCAAAGAATCCAACGCGGTGGCGCTTTTTCCGGGCGGTTTTGGCACGCACGATGAAGCTTTTGAGGCCCTTACACTGGTGCAAACCGGACGGGCTGATCCCATGCCCATTGTCATGATCGACCATCCCGGAGGCACCTACTGGCGGCGCTGGGAAGCCTTTGTGCATGAGGCCTTGCTGGCGGAAGCGATGATTTCGCCGGACGACACAAGTCTGTACTTCATTACCGATGATGTCACTGCCGCAGTCAGTCATATCACTACATTCTATCGCAACTATGTCTCCATGCGTTTTGTCGACCGACAACTGGTGCTGCGCATCCGCCAGGCTCCGGCCGCGGACGAACTGGACCGCCTGAATGTGGATTTTCACGATATTCTGGCTGCTGATACCATTCGCATTGGCTCCGCCGCCGAGACCGAACCCCCCGATGCTCCCATGCCGGACCTGCCCCGTTTGGTGCTGCATTTCAATCGTAATTCCGCCGCCCGCCTGCGACAGTTGATCAATCGACTCAATGTCCTGGCAAGCCTGCCGCAGCCATCGACCTTACCAGTGTCGATCGCTCCAGTCCTGCCGCACTGCGCCCCGACGTCTTAATTTCAAATGATCCTCAAACTCCCTTACCGCAGGGCGGTCACGCGGGCAGGCTCAAGAGCGATCCCCGGCAGAGGATAATTGCCGGCGTGGCCCAAGGTGTATTTGACATTCGTGTGCCAGTGCGCTAATGTTTATTATACCCTATGGGGGTATATAACAAGGAGTACCGGACATGAATGCTTCAAGACCGCAGGGCAAAAAAGCCCAAGCGGCCAAAGCGACGGGACTTCCCCATTCCCGCATCGGTCCGGGGGGCCGGGCGGTGGCGGTGGAGCCGACGATCAAAACTGGCAATCTGAAACGCCTGCGCAGAATTGAGGGGCAGGTGCGCGGGTTGTATCAGATGGTTCAACAGGAACGCTATTGTGCGGATATTCTCGTTCAGGTGGCGGCGGTACAGCAGGCCCTGCGCGCTGTTTCGCGGGAACTTTGGAAAAACCATCTCCAGCATTGCGTTTCTCATGCCCTGCAAGCGGGTGGTCGACCGGCCAAGGCGGTATCTGAAGAATTGATGCGTCTAAGCCACTTGTGGCAATAGCGGTGAAGGACAATGCACTATGGATATGCAGATTGATCCCCCAGTCGGCGGCCAGGCCGCCACCTATATCGATCCCGTTTGCGGCATGAAGGTAAACCCGGCCAAGGCGGCGGGGTCATTGGCACATGCCGGAATCACATATTATTTCTGCTCTCAGGGGTGCCTGGGTAAGTTTCGGGCGGACCCGGAAAAATATCTTCATCAGCGGGTCGCAGCCGCGGTTGTTAAGCCTGTGGCTGCGCCGCCACCGTTGGTGCAACTTGGTGGTCTGGCTCGCTCCAGGCCGCCGGTGACGAAACCCGCCGCGCATTATGTGTGCCCCATGGACCCGGATGTTCAAAGTGACCAGCCGGGGCCATGTCCGAAATGTGGCATGGCCCTGGAGTTGGCGCAGCCCGGGCCGGCGGCGAGGCGCTCCCGAGTGCGTTATACCTGTCCCATGGATCCCGAGGTGATCAGTGACCAGCCGGGGCCATGTCCCAAGTGTGGTATGGCCCTGGAAGCCATGGACGTTTCCGCGGTAGCTGAGCCGGAAAACCCTGAACTACGCGATATGCTGCGCCGCTTTATTGTCGCGGTAGTCCTGGCGGCACCGGTGCTGGTGCTGGCGATGTTGGCGGATTTTCGCGTCGCGACACTCCATGGTGCGACCTGGGTAAACTGGGTGAATATGTTTTTGTCCACGCCGGTGGTTCTCTGGTGTGGCTGGCCATTTTTTGTGCGGGCCTGGGTTTCCGCTAAAACCTGGAATCTCAATATGTTCAGCCTTATCGGCTTGGGCATCGGCGTGGCCTGGGCCTATAGCGTGGTGGCGACGGTGGCACCGGGTTTGTTCCCTGCGGGTTTTCGCAGTCATGGCGTGGTGGGTACTTATTTCGAAGCGGCCGCTGTGATCACGGCCTTGGTGCTCATGGGCCAGGTGTTGGAGTTACGGGCACGCGGTAAAACCGGTGCGGCGATTCGGCAATTGCTGGACCTTGCGCCCAAAACCGCCCGCCGCATTGGCGCAGATCATCAGGAAATGGATATTTCGGTGGAGTCCATCGAGGTCGGCGACGTGTTGCGGGTACGGCCGGGTGAAAAAGTTCCTGTGGATGGGGTGGTACTGGAAGGTCATAGCGTTGTGGATGAATCCATGATTTCCGGTGAGACGGTGCCGGTTGCCAAAACCACCGGTGATAAGCTCATCGGGGCCACCGTGAACGGAACCGGCAGTTTGGTGATGCAGGCCCAAAAAGTAGGGGCGGAAACAATGCTGTCACAAATTGTGGCTCTGGTGGCCCAGGCCCAGCGCAGCCGTGCTCCCATCCAGAGACTGGCGGACAAAGTTGCGGGCATATTTGTACCGGTGGTGGTGGCCTGCGCGCTGATTACCTTTGTGATCTGGGCATGGTTGGGGCCGCAACCGTCGCTGGCCTATGCCCTGGTAAATGCGGTTGCGGTGGTGGTAATCGCCTGTCCCTGTGCTTTGGGTCTGGCCACCCCGATGTCGATCATGGTGGGGGTGGGACGGGCGGCCAAGGCGGGGATGCTGATTAAAAATGCCGAGGTGTTGGAGCGTATGGAACGCATTGACACCCTTTGTCTGGATAAAACCGGCACCCTGACGCAAGGCCGACCGCAGGTGGTGGCGATCGAGGCCTCCGATGGCGGATTGGTTGATGAAATGCTGGCTTTGGCTGCCGCACTGGAAAAGGCCAGTGAGCACCCACTCTCTGCCGCCATTGTACGTGCCGCGGAAGATAGGCACCTGACGATTCCTGTGGCTCAAGCGGTGGAAAGTATCAGCGGCAAGGGTATTGCAGGTCAGGTCCATGGGCGAAGTGTTGCCGTGGGCAACCTGGCCTTGATGGAGCAACTCGGGGTGGGCCTTGCCGGTATGCGGGAAAAATATGCCGACTTGCAGACCCAAGGCCGTACCGTGGTGTTGGTAGCCGCGGACTCCCGCTTGCTCGGTTATGTGGTCGTGATGGACCCCGTTCGCCCGGGCGCTGCGGCCCTGGTGGCCCAGCTCAAGGCCCAAGGCCTCACCGTCGTGATGATCACCGGCGACAGTCGGGTTGCGGCCCAGGCCGTCGCTGCGGATTTGGGCATTGATACTTTCGAGGCAGGAGTGTTGCCGCAAGGAAAAGATCAAGTGGTGCGGCGTTTGCAGCAGCAGGGGCGCAAAGTGGCCATGGCCGGTGACGGCATTAACGATGCGCCCGCCTTGGCGCAGGCGGACGTGGGCATTGCCATGGGTACCGGCACGGATGTGGCCATTGCCACCGCGGGGGTTACGCTGCTGCATGGCGATTTATCCGGCATTGTGCGGGCGCGAGCTTTAAGCCGGGCCACCATGCGCAACATCCGACAGAATTTGTTTTGGGCGTTTGCGTATAACCTTTTGGGTATTCCGCTGGCGGCGGGGGTTTTCTATCCCGTCAGCGGCTTGCTGCTAAGCCCGATGATTGCCGCCGCGGCCATGAGTTTTAGCTCGGTTTTCGTTATTACCAATGCCTTGCGGCTACATCGTGTTCGCCTTTAGCCTTCCATCTTGTGGTGTTCCCATACCAAAGCCGCCCCCTGTAAAACCAAATCCGGAATCAGGGAATCCACCAGGCCGGAATCCGCCAGCAGTCGCTGGGCATCACCTCCCGTGGCCACCACATGCGGCCAGTGACCAAGCTCACTGGCATAGCCCTCCACCAGTTCGCGCACGGCCCCACGGGCGGCGGCATACAGGCCCATGTTCAGCGCTTCGCTGGTATTGCGGCCGCACGTCCCGTGCGGCGGATCCAGCGACGCCAGCGGCAATTGGGCGGTAAATTCGTGCAAGGCTCTGGCCCCAAGTTGCAATCCAGTCGCGATGGCTCCACCCTGAAAAATTCCCTGCGCATCCACGTAATCCACCGTTAAGGCCGTGCCCGCACTGATCACCACACAGGCCTGCTCGGTATTGACATAAGCGCACAAAGCCGCCAGCAGCCGGTCCACCCCCAGGGTGGATTCATCCGTCAGGTTGGTCTTCATGGGAATCTTTAAGTCTTCACCGATGCGCTGCGCCT
>JAJYZF010000197.1 GCA_021800165.1 Planctomycetota bacterium
TTCCCCCGACCTGGGTGTTGATTGTTTTGGCGCCATTATTGTTCTGGGCCGCAAGTTGGCCCATCGGTCTGCCTCCAAGCTCCGAATCCAAGCATGTGCCCTGGGGCGTCTGGATCACCTTCACCCATGGCTGGGTTTGGCTTTGGGGTGCGATCGTTGCCGCCGGCGTGGCGGCCGCGTTTTGGCACGCCCTTCTGCCGCGCCTTCTTGCCCGCACGAAGCCTGAGCAACCCGGCGAGGAACTCAAACCCCTGCCGGTGGAAGCGGGTCCGGTGCCGATTGAACGGCTGGTGGCGGCGCAGCCGAAACGGCCGGGCCCACCTCCACCCGATTACACCGACGGAGGGTTGCAGCAGTGGCTCGCGGGGAACGATGGCCCATTAGGCCCCCAAGAGAAGCCGCTCTTTGATTTGGGGCTTAAGCCCGAGCGGATTATTCAGTCATTGCGGCCGCTGCACATTTTCAGCCCGGCCCGAACCGTGGCGCTGATCGGTGTGCGTGGCTCCGGAAAGTCCACACTGCTCCGCCTGGCGGAGGGCTGTAGCGCCGCAAAAGAGGGCGTCACGCTTAAGTTCGCCTATATCTCGCTTTGGGAATATGAATCCGCTTCCGCCGCCATCCGGGCGGTAGCAGATGAGATTCTCGCTGTCGCCGCCGATCATATCGACACCACGCCATTTTCCAGTGCCGCCGGGGCTTTGATGCGCACTGTTACCGGCAACGAACGCTACTGGAATATTGCCGCCGCGTTCGGCCTCCAGCCCCGTACCGACGAATTGCTCGGTGGGCTTTCGACGGCGTTGCTCCTCGCCCGATGCCGCGTGATCCTCTGCATCGAAGATGATGACCGCATCAGCGATGAGGGAAAGAAGCAATTTCGGCAGACCGTTACCGGTTGTCTCGATTACTTGCGCCGGTTCCCCGCTTTCGGCTACGTCATATGCGTGAGCAGCAAAGATTGGGGGAGCGTATTCGCCGCTGCATTGGATGTAATTGAGCCGCCGGAGGCGCGGGAAGCCCGCACTAAGGACGTCAGAGCCAAGATCGAGTCCGCTGAAAAGAACAGGGGCACGGGCGAGGGCGCTCAAGCCGCCGCGGACATATGGACAGAAGAGATGGTCGACACCAGAAAGCTGCGCCGGGCGCGGGAGCGGGCGGTGGCCGACATTCTCGACGGCCTCGATACTACCCGCCTCTGCCGCGAGGAATTGGTGATCAAGCCGCTGGAGGCCAGCCAATGGCAGCCCGTCTTGGAAAGCGTCCGAAAAATGATGTTTGAACATGCGGGCGCTTCGGCGGATAACGACTCCTTTGGGCTATCTGCCGACGACCGCAGAGTTGTTTGGGCGAAGTTTATCCAAGGCGCTTGCGGAGATACACTCCGAACGCAGTTGGGGAATCCTGCATCCGCCCCTTGGGAAAACACGCACGTGGGCTTCGCCTTTACCCCGCGCATCCTTCGATTGGGCTTGGGCGATGCGTGGCGGAAGTGGCGGGCGATTGTGCCCATGCTCGGAAAGAGTACCGTCATCGATCCGGACAGTGTCCTCGTGGCGTGCCTGGTGCGGGCATGTCGGCCGGACGTCTGGAACGCCCTGATCCGCGACCCCAACGTGCCGAGCGGCGGTGAATGGCCGCCCACCAATTACGTCGTGCAATCGGCCCGCCGTCGGCGGGATGCGGAAATCCGATGGCAAGAAGGGCTCGCACGTGCGGCGGGGCCGCGCTACCATAATTCTCCGATACCGCACCTCGACCTCCAACCAGCAATAAAAAACCTCATGCTGAAGCAGCACGACAGGCCCCACCCGGAATCGAGACAACCGGACCCGGAGGCGGGCGAACCGCAGGACGGCGGCGAAGCCGCCGATCGGAAAACAACGCTAACTTGCATGGAGCCGCCTACCATCACCCGCCCCGGCGGCCTGATCGGCAACATTGGTGGACTCGACCCCGGCTACAACTGGCGCTTATTCCTCAACGCCTGATGCGCCGCACTGCCGCGTTCCGCCGCCCCGGCAAATTGCAGCTACCGCCCCGGCTGCACAGGCACGCCGTGAACTTTTCACGCGCCATCGCCTGCGGCTTGGGATGAGCGAATAATATCGCCCATGGCCTATGCCCATACTTATGGGATCATTCTCCTCCAGTTAATATTTTCAGTAACGCCGCAACGAGAACAACCCCCACGCCGGCAGGATGGCCAGTGCAGGCCCCGCCGCCGGTTCGGGAGTGGTCAGCGAGAATACGGCACCATCATTGTCGGCCCCTCCGCGGAAGTATTCCCCTTATTGTCTTGCAGGCAGGACGCACCATAACCCGACGCCTGTTGCGACGCCAATATCATCGCCGGGACTTGGCGGAACGCTTTGTCTATCGCCTCAAGCATTTCCGCCGTGTCGCCACCCGTTCCGAGAAAACAGCGCGGAATTTCCTTGCGTTCGTCCAGTTTGCCGTATTCATGTTTTTGGCTTGGGCACGGTCAACATCGCGGCAACGGTTAATTTAACCGGCCCAAGGAGTCCGGATGGATGTAACCGCGAGTCTTTCCGGTAAAAATTCCACGTTTCAAAGGTGTAGCATTTTTTTGACGGTTGCGGTGCGTTATGAATGACCCAACCAGGAAACCGAACCAGCGGCCGGCCGATATAACCATAGGTGGCTGCACGCAGCGGCGAACCCCATTGCAAATCCGAGGGCTGCTGATCGTCCCCTATGAGTCGATTTTGCCAGGTATTGGTCACGGCAATGCGCAGGACATTATGCCCAGGTTGAATGGCCGACGTTATATCCATGCGAAACGGCGGATGCCAAAGCACACCCAAATCATGCCCATTGACCCACACTTGGGCTAAATCATTAACCCGTCCCAAATGCAGGATGACGCGTTTGCCGGCGCCAACGTATGAATTTGGGATATCAATGGTTCGGAGATAAGTCCCCGTGCCTGAAAAATATTTGATGCCGCTCTGGGGAGAATTTGTCCACGAGATTAATTTATTGAATGTCGCAGTGGAAGGCGCGCCCCAGCCCGGAGTAAATGCAATCTTCCACGGACCATGCACTTTTAAAGTTGCAGGCAATGCACGCACATCCATCGCAATTTTGGCACGGGATTTCAGTGTAAGTTCGTAAGCTCCAGGTTTGAACGCCGTAAGCATAAGTGCATGGCTGTCATCAAAAGTTACTCTCGCGGACCGGGACGGCTCACCATTACGAGTTATCGCTACCGCAGGATTCAGTTTGCCGATGGCATGACGAAAAACTACAAATACCGAACCATACGGACCAAGTTGCAACGGTAGGTTCGTGCGACCGGC
>JAJYZF010000198.1 GCA_021800165.1 Planctomycetota bacterium
TTTGCACCTTTTTGCTTTTCGGTCTCTGGCTGGCAGCTTGCGCCGCGTGGCAGGCCCGTGTGGCCATGTGGCCGTCTTCAGTGCCCGGCACCAGCGAGGTGAAAGCCGCTATGCCTGCCCGCGTGGGCGGCCGCATCCCCAGAGCCGCGCGAGAAGGCTGGGTCGTTGCGGATATTTTTGGCCGGGTCGTCTCGATTCAGCCAGGGTCCGGCTACCTCTTTGCCCCCCTATCGAATAAGTACGGATCGTCCCGCCGATTGACGGTAAGCTGGTCCGGGCCGGATTCTGCCTGGCCGCGGAGCCGCCGGTTTCCATCCCAAGATTGGCGGATACACAAGAACGCATTCCTTACGCGGGTTCCGACGGTTCCGGGTGAACTCGACGTGCGTGGCAGGGGCCAGCCGCCACCCAACTGGTATTTGGTGGCACGGGGAGACATACCAAGCCTCGATGTTTGGTGGCCGCGTGCATCGCCTTTCGTGGGATGGGATAACGCCGACACTGTCCGCCTGCACGGGCGCCGGGCAGTGGAGCGACGGCTCGCCGAAAGGCTCGCCTGGGATGGAGCCGCACCTTGGCTGGCGAGGGACCAGGCACAGGGGGCGATAAAGTCCCTATCGAAGTTGAACGATGAATTTATTTTCGCGATGGGAACAGGCCGTGCGCCGCTTTCCGAAGGGGCCGGTGCCGTGACGCGGCTGGCGGCGCACCTTGTAGTGAAGTACGCGTGGGTGCGGCCGGGCCACGGCGCGTCCACGCTCCTGCACGTCGGAGCCAATTTCCTATACGTTTACGTTCGGCGGTATGGGGGCCCGGGGGCCGCCAGCCATTCCTACAGGGAATGGCACTGGTTATGCTTTAATACATTTGGGCAATGCTTTGCCAGGGGCGTAGACATATTCCCACAGCAGGTACCCGCAGCTTTGGCCATCCGCCGCGTAGAGGCGAGCGCGGGCCTTTTGAACCCCAAGGGCAATCAAACTGTCACCGAGGGTCCCGCTCTCTCGGCCCCGCCGTCAAACCAGCACGCGGCCACCATGGGTGTCCCGCATCGACGGGGAAAGGAGTAATTGACATGAGACCATTACTGCGAAGGGCCTCGAACTTGGTCGCCATCCGAAATTGCATTTTGTTCGCGGTGATCGTGGCGATGATCGAATGGCTTTATTTTCCACCCCTCCACGGCTGGCATTTTGGTCCTATTGAACTTGCGATTTCGCGCGTCGCAGCGTGCGTCCTTTTCTGGTTATTTGCGGTGCTTGTTGGATACTCTGCAAGCGCCGAACTCGCCGAGAAACTGATTCCACGACGTGGGGGCGCGGAGGGTGCCGCCCAAAGTAGGCGCTCGGAGATATCCGTAGGACTGCTTGTCGGCCTCGCAACGATGGCAGGGTTCGTGAGCGTTTTTTGGCCGAGCATCGCCCATTTTTTCACGCATCTATCCAGATCATTGTGATGGGGAAGCCCGTAGGGCAAACTTCGAGAAATTCAGTAAGTGTCCGGCGAGGCGCACCCGGTGGTGATTTTCACCTCGCGTCAATTCCGTGGTCCCGATTGGATTTTCAGGGGCGGATCGATGGATCAGCGCGGCAGGCAGCTTAAATTACCCGAGCGGCAGGTCGTGGTGGTGGGCAATTCGGTATCATGTCAGCTTTTCCGCCCCGCCCCGGCGGGTGGCTGGTGCGCTCGTTTTTGGTCGCGTTCGTCGGCGTGGCTGGCTTCATCTCCGGATTTGCCGCGAATCCATCGTCCGAGCCTGCGTTGGCCGTCGCCGCGACCGGCATGCCGCAGGTGCAAAGGCACCAAATGCCCGACAAGTTCCTGCATGTGGCAAAAGCCCTTTTGCCGGGCAAGTTCTATTATTACAAAGCTCACGGCCTGGGGATTTCGCTTGAGGTGCACCGGAGCGGATCAGTAAGTTTTACGGGAACCCTGGGGCATAATCCGACTCGCAGCTTCGTAGTCCGGTATCATCCTGATGGGCATTTCAATGACGGCAGTTTTGGCGTCCCCGTTGTCACCATGGTGACAAGTGCCGTAAATCGAACGGCGGCCGGGAAGTTTGCCGGCCAGGCAAGGATTTGGAGTGATGTGGGTATCCGTGGCCGCCCGCTCGTTAAGGGTGGGTCTGGAAATCGGATTGGCGCGCCGAGGTGGTTGTGGCGGCTTGACGGGAAATGGGTTCACGGCGCCAAGGTGCGGCCGCCGTTTCTCCAATATCACGGCCAGCGTTACCGCTACGATGCGAAAACAGGTGGGTGGAAATCCATCGGGAGCCAAAGTGCGAAATAGAGCTGGTGCCGAATGCTGTGGGTCGGTGAAATCAGTCGGCGTGCTTTTTGACTCCATTTTCAAATTTGGTTCCTGCCGACACATCCGGGATTGCTTTCGAGCCGGCGACAAGTGCGTGAGCTTGGAAAACGGGTGTGAACCGCAGATTACGCGGCTGAGCGCAGATGGTAAAACGGGGCTGTCGCCAAAGGATCCTCGACATCGCCCCGCAGAGTTGCCCGTTACACATCGCCTGCGTAAAATACGCTTGATGATTGAAATAGTGGAGCAGTGTCGTCCGAAAATATCCGCGCTGTGCCACAAGTATGGCGTGCGCCGTCTTGATTTGTTCGGTTCCGCAGCCACGGAGCGGGATTATTCCACACACAGCGACATCGATTTCTTTTTCGAGTTCGATGCGGATCCGACCAGGCTTGCGGATCGGTATTTCGGGCTTATCGACGATCTCGAGTCCCTGCTGCAGCGAAAAGTCGATCTCGTGAGCATTCAGGACGCGCGCAACCCCTACTTTCTCCAAGTTGCTAACCGCTACAGGACCACGTTGTATGCAGCCTGAGGCAGCCAAGTTCGTCCAGGATATACTGGATGCGGCCGACCGTATCGCAGGTTATGTCGCTGGCAAAACACGCGACGCGTTTCTGGCGAACAGTGAACTGCGTGACGCGGTACATTGGAACTTTATAATCATTGGCGAAGCTTTAAGCCAGCTGCATAAACTTGATCCGGCCGTTGCCGAAAATATCCACGAGTGGCGCAGGATAATTGGCTTTCGCAATCAACTAATACACGGCTACGGCGTTATCAAAAACGAAATTACTTGGGATATCGTTGAAACCAGATTGCCTTCGTTGCGGCTTGATGCACACGCACTTCTGTTTCCGCCCTCATGACCCTCCGCCGTGTCTTTCTATTGTTGCAGCGACGCGCTGCGATGGTTATATTCCATTAAATCAACGGTGTATTGGGGCCGGTTAATGGTCGCATTGGCTGAAATATCGTGTGCCGAATGCAAGGCAAAA
>JAJYZF010000081.1 GCA_021800165.1 Planctomycetota bacterium
GAGCCTTGAGCATTTACCTGCTTTTGCCGCGGGGACGTGGCTCGCTGGTAAAGACCGGAGCGCTGGTAGGCGTGTTGACGCTGGGTGCGGCCATTCTTTATCTGGTGCGTTGGGTGGGCCATCATGAGGCGGTGGGTCCGGGCGCTGGGCTGGGTATCTTTTTCTATCTGTTTGCCATCATCGCGGTTATCTCGGCTGCGGCGGTGATATGTCATCCGCGACCGTTGTATAGTGCGCTCTATTTTGTTCTGCTGACCCTGGCCATGGCGGGGCTGTTTATTTTACTTTTGGCGCAGTTCATGGCCATTGTGTTGATCATCATTTATGCCGGGGCCATTTTGGTGACGTACATTTTTGTCATTATGCTGGCGAGTCCCGGCGGTAATGTGGCCGTGGCCGATTACGACCGTGTAACGACAGATCCATTGCTGGCGGTGCTGGTAAGCTTTGTGCTGCTGGGCACGGTGCTGCAACTGATGTTTATCGGTAAACCGCGGACTTTTATGGCCGCACGACCGGTTGGTGCGGTGGCCGTTGGCGTGATCAGGGGCCACCAATCCTTGAGCGATAAGCCGGCTCCGCGGATCGGTGGTATGGAACTTTTGGGCGTGAACCTGTATTCGCAGTATGCCTTGCCGCTGGAACTGGCCGGTATTTTGCTCACCATTTCCCTGGTGGGAGCGGTGATGATCGCCCGCAAGAATGAACCTGTCGCCGGGGTGCTGGGGACGGGCCAGACGCCCGTGGAATAGTTCCACGGTAAAAAAAGGAATCGGTGATGCCGGTGATGAGTCAAGCGGTTTTATATCAATACTTGGCGCTGGGAGCGGTTCTCTTTGTGCTGGGGCTGATTGGTTTTGTGGCCCGCCGCAACATGATCCTGATATTTCTATCCACGGAAATCATGTTTCAGGGGGTGGCCGTCAACCTGATTGCCTTTAGCCGGTATTGGATGAATATGGACGGCCAGTCGTTTGTAATTTTTCTTTTGACCATTGCCGCAGCGGAAGCCTCCCTGGCCTTGGGGCTGGTGATCTTGTTGTTCCGGCGGCGGGAAACGTTGGATGTGGATGTCTGGTCGGAAATGCAGGGATAGACTCGAGAAGGTGGGCGGAGCTTGAGCCAGTGCGGGATGGATACGCGAGAATGGAATCGGCGGCCAACGCCCCAGCCGCGGTGGTTGGCCGAACGGCTGAAGGCCGGGCCGAAATGAAATTATAGCCGGAGAGTTTTCAACTTATGCTGCCAGATTTGTCCATGATGCAGAGCGTAGCTCTGATACCCGTATTTCCGCTGCTGGCGGCGCTGGTCATTACGTTGTTTGGGGCCCGCGTCCTGAAAACGCGGTCCTGGATGCCGGCGGTGATCGGCGTGGCCATTTCAGCCGTGCTGGCCTTGTCGTTGTTGGTGATGTTCCAACGGGGACAGATTGTCGGGGTCCATCAGCTTACCCTGTACCATTGGATCAGTTCCGGCGGATTTTCCATTCCGATCGGCATTTATGTCGATCCGCTGACGAGTTTATTTCTCGCGTTTATCACGTTTGTCTCCACGTTGATATTTATTTACTCCTGCGGGTATATGCAGGGGGATTACGGCTATTTCCGCTTCTTTGCGTACATGAGTCTGTTTGTGTTTTTCATGTGTACGCTGGTGTTGGCTGATAACTTCGTACTGCTGTATTTAGGCTGGGAAGGTGTGGGTCTGGCCAGCTATCTGCTGGTGGGTTACTACTATACAAAACCGGCAGCGCGGGAGGCGGCTAAAAAGGCATTTATCGTGAATCGCATTGGCGATACCTGTTTGGCCATTGCCATTTTCATTATTTACCTGGTTTTTCATACCGAAACCTTCAGCCGGATATTTTACTCCAGCGATCTTAAGAATTTAGGATTTCTGGCCGCCCATCATGGAACACTGATTTGGATTGCCCTGCTGCTGATGTTTGGGGCATTTGCCAAATCTGCCCAGTTTCCGCTGCACGTGTGGTTGCCCGATGCCATGGAAGGCCCCACGCCGGTTTCGGCGCTGATTCACGCCGCCACCATGGTTACCGCCGGCGTGTACCTGATCGCCCGTTGTATGCCGCTGTTCACCTTGGCCCTGCCGGTGCTGCATCTGGTGGGGGTGGTGGGTTGTTTCACCGCGTTTATGGCGGCCACCATTGCCATGTGTCAATATGATATGAAGCGGATATGGGCCTATTCCACGGTCTCGCAGCTTGGCTACATGTTCATGGCGCTGGGCGTGGCTTCCGGCACTGCGGCGGTATTTCATGTTTTTACCCACGCCTTTTTCAAAGCGTTGTTGTTTTTATCTACGGGGTCGGTGATGCACGCGATGGGCGGCGAACTGGATATTCGCAAAATGTCGGGTATTCGCAAGGTGATGCCCATTACCGCCGGCTGCCTGTTGATCGGGGCCTTGGCGCTTTCAGGGTTTCCGGGCTTTTCCGGATTTTTCAGCAAGGATGAGATTCTTTCAGCGGCAATGAATGCCTCCTGGAGTTGGGGGCCACTGCTTTCCGTGGTGGGACTTGTGACCGCTCTGATTACAGCGTATTACACGTTCCGCGTTTTTTTTCGTGTGTTCATGGGCGATCTAGTCTTGCCGGCCACCGCGGGCATGCATGAACCATCCGCGTTTGTGTTGCCCGAGCAGGCCGGGCACGAATCGCCGGCAGCGCATGAAGCCCATGGTGAGACCGGGCCTGCGGCGCACGGGCATAAACCGTCGGACGGATCCGCGGCCATGTGGATGCCCCTGATTATTCTGGCCATCGGGGCCGCGTTTGCCGGGTACCTCGGCGTTTTTGGCGGAGCCAATGGGGGCGGATGGATTCAATCTTTCCTAAGCCCGGTGCATTTGCTTAATGGAGCGGTACCCCCGGTCATCATCACTCCAGGTACGCATATTCCGGTGCGGACGGTATCCACCGTGCGCGTGGCTCCACTGATGCTCATGGCAGTGAGTTCGGCGCTGGTGTTGCTGGGTGTGCTGGTTGCGGTCTATTTTCACTGGGTCAACCGCCGCGCCGCTGATTTTGTCGGTGTATCGCTTCGGCCAGTGGTGACGTTTCTGGAAAATAAGTGGTACATCGACGAACTTTATAACTACGGCATCGTTGAGCCGCTGTGGCTCTTGGGGCAGGCGCTATCCATCTTTGATCGCTTTGTGGTGGATGGTGTGGTGTTTGTGATCGGCTTTTTCCCCCAGTTTACGGGCTATGTTCTCAAACCCACGCAAAGCGGGCGGTTGCGGTATTACGGCATCGGCATGATTGCGGGGATCGCGGTGGTGATTTTGGGAGTGTTGTATCTCCTGCGGTAGACCTAATCCTCTGGATTGTTGAAGCCGGTGCCGGGCCATGGACGCGCCGGCCTGCAAAATAGAATCGGGATGTAAAAATAACATGAACAGCAACCTGTTAATACCCTTGATGCTACTGGCCACCATGATCGGTGCACTGCTGGTGTTGGCCCTGCCCCGCCGCGACAACGACCGGGCCGCGGGAATGCTGGCTTTTTTTGTTTCACTGGTGCCGCTGGCCCTGGGCGTGCTGCTGGCCATGCACTTTAATTATCAGGATGGTGGACAGTGGCAAGAGGTTTTTGACGCGGCCTGGATACCGGAACTGGGTATCCGATTTTCCGTGGGCATTGATTCCATCAGTCTGTGGCTGACGCTGCTGACGGTGGTGGTAACCCCGCTGTGCATTCTCGACGCCGTGGGCAAAATTCGTCATCGGCATAACGAATTTTATTTCTGGATGCTGCTGATGTATTTCGGTCTCATCGGCATGTTTTGCGCTACGGATGTGATGCTCTTTTATCTGTTTTTTGAATTTACCCTTATTCCCATGTTTTTCATGATCGGAATATGGGGGGGAGTGGAACGTCGGCGGGCGGCGGGCAAATTTTTTCTCTATGCCTTTACCGGATCGGTATTTGTGCTGGCCAGTCTCATTTACCTTGCCTGGGTGCACGACGCCAAATTTGGTACGGTATCCTTTTCGCTTAGCGCCCTGTACCAAGCCGGACAATCCTTAAGCCTCAGTCAACAATGCCTGGTGTTTGCCGGGCTACTCATCGGCTTTGCCATCAAAGTTCCACTGTTTCCGGTGCATACCTGGCTGCCTCTGGCCCTATCCGAATCTCCCACGCCTGCGGCCGTTATGATGGCCACCTTTAAGCTGGGGGCCTACGGTCTGATCCGTTTCGCCCTGCCCATGTTGCCGTTGGCGGTGGAGCGGCTTACGCCGCTGCTGGCGGTGTTGTGCATTATTTCCATTCTTTACGCAGCCTTGGTGAGCTGGGTACAAAAAGATATGAAAAAGTTGATTGCTTATTCGCTGGTCAGCCATTTGGGCCTGTGCGTGCTGGCGATGCTGGCCCTGACCACCACAGGACTGACCGGATCTGTGATGATCATGATCAACCAGGGGCTTACCGTGGCCGCGTTGCTGCTGATTATCGGCATGATTCAACAACGCTACGGTACGCGCAATCTCAAAGATGTGTCGGGCTTGTTCCTGCGTTTGCCGGCGCTGGGCTTTTTTGTGGGCTTTTTTGTGATTGCCACGGTGGCGGTCCCCGGCCTGAACGGTTTTATCAGCGAATTGCTTTCCCTGGTAGGAACCTATGTCAGCGGCGGCAGTCACGGCGGAGAACTGGGACCGCAGTACGCCATTCCCGCGGCCTTGGGCATGATTTTCGGAGCCTTGTACATGCTGTACTGGCTGGGCAAGGTCTTTTTCGGTCCGCTGGAAGAACCGGCGCGGGAATCCGCCGCGGGTTCCACTCATGTTGCCGCACCGCCGCAGGACTTGAATTTCCGCGAATGGCTGGTCTTGACTCCGCTGGCGGTATTGGTGCTGATTTTGGGCTTTTATCCCAATGTGTTGCTGCGCTCGCTGGATCCGGCGGTCCAGGTAATCCGCGCCCCGGACGTGGCGGTGGAAAAGGTTGGTCCGGCTGGACATGCGCCGGCGATGGCCCGGGCCACCCACCATAAGTTACTCATTGCGCGATCGCCGCAGGTGGTTGCGGCATCCATGCGCTAAAATTGTAGAGGATGATACGTGGCTGATTATGTAAACACTTCACTGCCGGGCCTGTTGCCGGAGATTATTTTACTCTGTGCCGCCGCGGTGGTTTTGCTTTTGGGGTTGGCCCGTCGCGATGTGCTGCGAAGGCTTGCTCAGTGGGCGGCGGTCATCGGGGTCGGCGCGGCGTTTGTGGCGGCCCTGAGCAACAACGTGGAACGTCATACCACCGCGCTGGGTACCTTCATGACCCTTTTGACCTGCGGTATCGGGATACTGCTGTTGTTTTCCGCCTGGGAAATGCCCTTTGCCATGGATCCTGCCCATACCGATCGCCACTATCGCGGTGAATTTTTTGCCATGCTGCTGTGCTCTCTGGCCGGCGTAAGCATGATGGCCAAAGTCAATAACCTGATCTGGCTGTTTCTCGCGTTGGAATTGGTTTCCATTCCCACTTACATTGTGGTGGCCACAGGTCGTGGCCAAAGCGAAGCCCAGGAAGCCGGCATCAAGTATTTTTTTCTGGGAGCACTGTCGGCGGCCATTTATCTCTTCGGCTTCAGCTACCTCTATGGCTTTTCCGGCAGTACGCGGTTTTCGGTCATTACCGCAGCGTTTCAAGCCGGCATCAGCCAGCATCAAGTGCCCTGGATGGCCATTATCGGGGTGCTTTTGGTGCTCTTGGGCATTTCCTACAAGATTGCCGCCGTGCCGCTCCACTTTTACGCCGCGGATGTGTATCAGGGGGCGGCCACACCCGTCACCGCCTTTCTTTCTTTTGCTCCCAAAGCCGCTGGCTTTGTGGCCATTATCTTGCTCTTGGGCCTGACCGGTTGGCATTTTGCCGGCGAACCCGATAGCACCATTCCAGCGCTGCTCACGGTGATGGCGGTGCTAACCATGACTATCGGCAATGTACTGGCACTTTTGCAGCGTAACATCAAACGCATGTTCGCCTTCAGTTCCATCGCCCACAGCGGCTATATTCTGGCGGCACTGGTGGCGGGACCGGCCCTGGTCGCCGGCGGTGGTTGGGCCCATGACGGCGTGGCTGCGGCTCTGTTTTACCTGGCCGCCTACAGCCTCATGACCGTGGGGGCGTTTGCCGCGCTTATTTATATGCAGGGCAAAGCGGATGGGGCGGAAGATATTGATGATATTGCCGGCATTTCTTCCGAGCATCCCTTGACGGCTGCCTGTATGGCAATATGTCTGTTGAGCCTGATCGGCATGCCAGGCACCATTGGTTTTCTGGGTAAATTGTTTATCGTGCAGGCGGATCTTTCCACGGGTCATTGGATTTTGGCCGTGTTTGTAGTGGTGAATGCGGCGATAGCCGCAGCGTATTATCTGCGCATTATCGCCGCCATGTATGTGCGTGAGCCTTGGACTCCGTCGCAGGTGCGTACCACGCTGGCCCCGCGGTTTGCTGCGGCCCTGTGTGCCGCTTTGGTTATTGGCTTTGGTCTGGCCCCGAGCCGGCTGCTTTCCGACGTCGGCCACGCCGCCGATTTTATGGTGGGGAATTCCGATGCCGTCCATCTGACGGTCAGGGACCGCGCCAAAGAACCCGCCGGAAAGTGCGAAATTATTTTTTCCCGGCCCCTTAGCAAGAAATATGCTGATGGCTCAGCGGTTCGGTCCTTGCCGCCATCGCCCGCTTTGGGGCGGAATCCGGCCTTGGTGGCGCTGCGTATGCCCTAGCCTTCGCTGCGGCGATGAAATGACGCGGCCAGGTGGTATTCCGCCAGACGCCTGCAAGCGAAATGGCCGAGTTGGACCCGCCCGGAAAACCAACCAACGTCGATCGACCTTGAACAAATCGAGAACAAAGAGGTGTTTCATGCAATTGGCACAGCGGCTTGATGTTGTCGCGGAGTCCATCACCCTGGCGGTCACGGCGCGGGCCGCCGCCTTGCGCAAACAGGGTGTGGATGTGGTAAGTTTTGGGGCCGGCGAACCGGATTTTGACACCCCTGGGCCTATTAAAAAAGCCGCCATTGATGCCCTCCTGGCCGGCAAAACCAAATATGAACCCACGCCCGGCACACCCGAAGCCCGCCAGGCCATTGCGGGCAAGCTTTCCCGCCACAACCACTTACCTTACAAACCGGAAGAAATTATCGTGTCTGTGGGTGGCAAGCACGCTCTGTATACGGCGCTGATGGCGGTACTCAACCCCGGCGACGAGGTCATTATTCCCGCACCCTATTGGGTCAGCTATCCGGAAATGGTGAAACTCGCGGGCGGCGTGCCGGTGTTCATCAAAGGGCAGGAGAGCCGCGATTTTAAAATCTCTCCCGAGCAGCTTGCCGCGGCTATCACCGCAAAAACGCGCATGGTCATTATCAATTCGCCCAGCAACCCCGGGGGTCATACGTATCATCCTGCGGAGCTTTCCGCGCTGGCGGCTGTCCTGGAGCCACACCCGGACATCTGGGTCTGCAGCGATGAAATTTACGAGCGACTCATTTATGCCGGCCAGCAAACCTGCTCTTGGGCCGCCCTCCACTGGGAAAAGTGGAAGGATCGTACCATCACCTGCAATTGCCTAAGTAAAACCTATGCCATGACGGGTTGGCGCATCGGTTATACCGCTGGGCCTAAAGCTCTGATTGCCGCCATGAACAAGCTGCAAAGCCAAATGACCAGCAACATCACCAGTTTTTGCATGCCCGCCATTGTGGAAGCCTACAACAATCCCAATCTGGAACAGGATGTTGAAAAAATGCGCGAAGCGTTTGAGGCCCGCGGTCTGCATATTTGGAAGCGGCTCAACGCTATTTCCGGCCTCAAGTGCGTGCGGCCCACCGGGGCATTTTATGTGTTCCCGGACATCGGTGGGGTGTTGAATCGTCCGCTGGGGCCTTCGGGTCACGTGGCGACGCAAGCCGTGGAATTCTGCAAAATTATCCTGGATGAAGCTCATGTGGCCCTGGTGCCGGGTAACGACTTTGGCTTTCCCGACCATGTACGCCTGAGCTTTGCCACCAGCATGACCAATATTGATAAGGGGATTGATCGTCTGGAAGCATTTTTGAAAACCTGACGGCCGCCCGTGGCTTGCCATCGCCGTGCGCCAGGCGGATTTCCATGAATGTTTCGCCCGCCCATTGACAGTCCCTGCGGATCGCAAGTTGGTGTCCCAATGGGTGGCGGCATCCCCACTGGACGCTGCTTGGGCTTGCGCTCTACACGGTAAAGGGTTTTGCCTGCGGCCAAGTGTTGGGCCGCACTTGGTCTTACCGGTTCCCCGGCGTGGGCGTTAGCACTTTACCGATCGTATAGATGGCGGCGTTATCCACCATGATCGGCCCGGAGATAATGGCTACGCCATTGACGGTCATGATCTTTCCATCCGCGGTGGTCAAAACCACCTTATGCCCATTGGCAGTTTGTTCGCGCAGTGTTGCGCGGTGCGGATCCAGTACCACGACGTGCGGAATGGCATGATAAAAAAGAAGGTTCCGCAGCGATTGCCGATTTTCCGATTTCATCAGCATCGCCAGTTTCGCCGGGGCAATTTGGCTAAACGCGGCATTGGTCGGCGCAAAGAAAGTGTAATAAGCGCCTGGTTGCGAAAATGTTTCCTTGAGGTGTGCTTTTCGAATGGCCTTGGCCAGGGTTGTCCACTGCGGTTCGCAGTTGATGATTTTGTACAGCGGGCTGTGGGCCAGACGCGATGGATGACGCAACAATTTTTTGCACGCGCACTCGTGGCGATGTTGCTGCCATTGCGAACACCCCGGTACAGCCGCGGCCAGCCCGATGATGAGAACAAACGCCAGCCAGATTTTCTTGTAAGCCATGTGGTACCCCTTAACCAAAAGCCGTTCAGAAAAAGCAATATAGAGGCAATGATCGGTAAATTCAACTGGAATTCACCGCCGGGAAGAATCCTCCCAGCTCCGTCGGTGCCGCTTAAAATTGCTGGCTCAATAAGCCCTCCCGCGGTATGATACCGTATTGATGTTCCGGGTTGACGCGAGGAAATCATGCGCCTGGGAATTCGGCGCAAGCTGATAGGCACTCTTATTCTAGTCGGTCTGCTGCCCTTGGCCCTGAGCCTCGTGGCTATTCTCGGCTTGGGGGCCAGGCTGCGCATCAACACCATTCATGTGTCCCTTCGCGCCCGGGCCAATACCTACGCCCATGAAATTGCTGATCGCCTGCAGGCGGAACTGGACCGACTTTATCTGCTGGCCCACCTGCCGGAAGTCGTGGCCTACACCCGGGAACAAGATGTGTTGGCGGCCGGCCGTCCCGGTGGAGCCACCACTCGGCCCGGAGCCAAAACGCGCCGCATCGAAGCAAGCTGGCCCAAGCTCTCGGATAATGCCGCACCCCTGCGGATGATTTTGCACAATCCCATCGCCGAGCGATTGCGGCTGGTCAGCCAGAGCCGTCACGGAGAATACCATCTCTTGGCGGCCGATCGCTATGGCCGACTGATTGCCGCGGACGTTAAACCCACCACGTTTTTTCAGGCCCGGCAAACTTGGTGGAAAATCGCCGTGACCCCCGGCTGCAGCGGTTACATCAGTTCCATCGTGATGGATCCGCAAAACCACCACGCTGCCGTTGTTCTGGCGGTCCCGGTGCGGGAGGAGTATGGCCACCAAATTTATGGGGTGCTTAAAGAGACCTGTGACATTCAGTGGATCCAAAAAAGTTTCGCCCGTGGCGTAATCCCCATTGGTGCCACCGCCCAGATCTTCGATAGCCGTGCTAACACCACGCTTTTCTCGGTTGGTCGTCCCTCGGTGGCACGGGGAGCACAGGCCAGATTTATCAAAAATCAGGGCCGGATGGATGGTCGCTGGTGGCGCGAGCTGCTCCACGGTCCTATTCTCGGATCGGCTCAAGTAACCTTCGGCATGGGCTTGCAGGTGGGCAGCGGCCGTGTGGTGGTGCCGGATTGGAATGTGCTGGTCAGCGAACCGACGGCATTGGTGGTCATGCCCATTTATACGATTGGCCGGACCATCGCTTTTGTCGGTGTGGTGCTCATCATGTTGCTGTTTTTGGTCGGCTACGGCATCAGCCAGCGGGAAATTATCAATCCAGTCTTGCGGCTCAGGCAAGCCGCCGGCGCGGTCGGTCGCGGAGAACTTAACGTGCGCGTTATGCCCGAAGATCAGGCCGGGCCTACGTTTTTTCAACACGATGAACTGGGCGATCTGGCCCATGATTTTGACAATATGACCCGTCAGTTGCAGCGCAATATCCACCAGTTGGAACGCAGTGATGAGGCCAAAAAGAGATTTTTGGAACTGGCCGGTCATGAATTGCGCACCCCCGTGACCACCATTGTGCTTACGGCGGATTTGCTGCGCCGGCAACTCAACGCTGCGGCCACCGAAGGGGGCAACACCGCCGAAATGCTTCATGCGCTGGACATCATCGGTGCGCGGGCCCGTCGTCTGGACAAAATGATCAACGATATCCTGAAACTGGTGCAGACCGATCAATTTGCTGCGGCCCTCAATCGCACCACCTTCGATATGCGTGCCTTGATTTTAGAGGTTTGCCGCGATCAAAGTGCGTTTCTGGCGGAACGCCGCCAGAAACTGGATTTGGATATTCCCGCCGAGTTGCCGGAATTTTATGGTGATCGCGAAAAGCTCGGCGATGTGCTTAGCAATGTCTTGACCAATGCCATCCGATTCTCCCCCGATGGGGCCGCCGTTCATCTAGCGGCCCACAAAACCGTGGACGACCGCCTGGAAATTCTCATCAGCGATTCCGGCTGCGGCATCCCGTCTCAACATCTCGATAAGCTCTTTGAACCATTTCAGACCGGTGAAGATATGCGGCATCATCACAGTGGTACTGTCGAGTATGGCAGCCGCGGATTGGGCCTGGGTCTGGCCATTGTGCGACGCTTTGTCGAGGCCCATGATGGGCGGGTGGAAGTTCGCTCTACACCTCAGGGAACCCAGGTTTATATCAGTTTGCCGCTGACGCTGCCGACACTGCCCGATTCGCCCTCACCGGTCACGGTTAGCGATTTCCCTGCCATTTAAGACCTCCCCACAAAAGCGAGCCATCGCCGCACGCAAGCATTGACCGATAAATCCCTTGAAGGGAGACGGTGCGGTCGAATTTCGTCCGTGCCATAGATATGATATGGCCATTGGACGGATGAATGGCATGGCTATCGCGTTTCTCTATCCTTGGTGGCTGATCGCGACCGTGGTCGTCGCCGGGCTGGCGCTGCTGGCGGTTTGGTCTCTCGGCCTTACGCCCATGCCCACGTCCACCTTGCGATTTTGGCATTCAGCCGCGAGCTCCGCTGGTCGTGAGGATTCGCGAAAAATAGATCCGCTCTGGCTGTTGGTGGCGGTGGCCGCAATGTTGGCTGCTCTGGCTCTTTTACAGCCCATAGTCAAAACATTTCCACCTCCGTCGGCGGTGCCACCGCCGCCCTCCATCATTGCTGCCGGAGCCGCCATTCCGCAAGCCACAACTGGTTCCATTTTTGTTAGCTCCCGAAGGTTAGTAAGAAGCTCCGGTCCTGTGCGGCTCGACATCTCGTGGCCTGGTGGCCGGCGAACCGAGAATATTTCCGCACGCCAGCTTCAGGCCGGAATCACCTTTGCCGGCATACCCATTTCGGCTGGCGTCTGGAAACTGGCCCTGACTACTGCGGGTCATACCCTTTGGCGACAAACTTTGCAACGGCAAACTCCCGCAACGGTGGCCGTTAATTTTCTTGGACCGCCTCCACGGCCTCTGGTGCGTTTGTGCCACCTGGTCAAAGGGGTGGCTCTAAACCGACTTGGCCTTCATCCCGCCCTGTGGATTCTCAACAGATCCAACACCAGGCTGGACCCAACATTGTTAGCCCGTGGTGATGCGGTGCTGGCTCTGCCCCCGGCAGTGTTGCCCGGTATTACCCTGCGTCCAGCGGAGGCGATGATTCCGGCCACAGGCCGGACCATGACCTATTTGCATCTGGACCAGACGGTCTCTGATCCGCTCTTGGATCATCTGCGCTTGCATCAGATTCGATTCCGTATTTTTTATAAGGCCCATTTCAGTGCCCACTGGAAGATTCTGATTACTGCCACGGGCCAAGGATTAGGCCGTCATCCATGGCCATTTTTGGCTCAGCACTATAAAAAGAACAGCAATGTCTGGGAGTTCTGGCTGGCGGCTCCACTGGATTTTCGCTCTACACACTGGCCCCGCCACAGTTCGTTTGTGATTTTTTTCGCCAATCTGCTCCAACGCCTGCGTGCCCACAGCGCCACGGATATGTCGGCTACGCGATGGGTGAGCCAGGTTTTGCCGTTCACGCCCGGTACCCAGGCACCGCATCAACCTGTCGGCCCCAAAATCATTGCGTTGGCGGGTTGGTTGGGCCTGACTGCGGGGGGGCTGGTGATGGTGGCGCTGGTTGGTTTTGTGCGCCGTATCCCACCCGTTTGAACTGCACCATCACGTTGTCGATCAACCGTGTTGATCCCAGCCGCGCCGCCGCCAAAAGCACGCATGGATCCGCAATCGCGCTTACATACGGCATCAAAGTTCTTGGATCATACGCCGCGGCGTAGTCCACAGCTAACCCTGCGGCCACGATGGTTGTCCGCAGTTTTTCCGCCACGGCTTCGCCGGTCTGGTCACCAGTACGAATGTCTGCGGCAGCCTGGCTAAGTGCTGCATAAATGGCCGCCGCCCTCGGCCGTTCATCGGCGCTAAGGTAACGGTTGCGGCTGCTCATGGCCAAGCCATCCGGCTCGCGGACGGTGGGAACGGTGACGACTTCGACCGGAAAATTGAGGTCCATGACCATACGGCGGAGGATGAGTTGTTGCTGAAAGTCTTTCTGGCCCAGCAGCAGGTGCGTAGGGGCGATGATATGCAGCAGCTTAGCCACCACGGTGCACACACCGCGAAAATGTCCCGGTCGGATGGCTCCCTCTAAAATGTCGGCCATCGGTCCGGGATCAATAGTTATCGTCGGAGAGCCAGGTGGGTAAATTTCCGCCACGTCCGGGGCAAACAGGCTATGGGCACCCCAGCGGGCCAGCGAAGCGCAGTCGTGGTCAAAGGGCCGCGGATACCGGGTAAAATCCTCCGCCGGACCGAACTGGGTGGGATTGACAAAAATAGAAACGGCGATATGTCCGTGGGGGCCGGCGATGTCGGCGGCTCGTTGCACCAGGCTTCCATGGCCTTCGTGCAATGCCCCCATGGTGGGGACAAAAACATTGGGGCCGCCTGCGGGAAGCGAAGCGCGAAAGCTGCGCCACGCGGCAATGGTTCGCAGGACGTGCGGACGCGCGCATGTATCGGCGTTCATCATTGCAGCTATTGAAAGAGAGAAGCGTTGGAATGTAAAGTGCTCACCGATTTCTGACTTCTCTTTGGTCTGTGGTACAATAACTCGCCGCCGCAGCTTGGACCGTACGACGAGTGTTAAAAATACAGGATGGACGTGCCATGGCCCGAAAATTTACCGATCTTACAGAAAAGGAAATCCTCGCCCTGGCCATCACCCAGGAAGAAGAAGATGGCCGCATTTACGGCGAATTTGCCCTGACCTTGCGCTCCACATTTCCGGAATCCGCCAAGGTCTTTGACGAAATGCAAAAGGAGGAGTCCGACCATCGGCATAGGCTCATTGAGCTATACCAGCAGCATTTTGGCGAGCATATCCCTCTTATTAAGCGCGATGAAATTCGCGGCTTTGTCAAACGCAGCCCGCTATGGCTGGTGCTGAAAAAAGGCCCCAAAGCCATGCGTCAGCAGGCGGAAATCATGGAATTGGAAACCCGCCGCTTTTATGAAAAGTCCGCCGCCCGCACCACCGATGCCTCTATTCGCAAACTGCTTATTGATTTGGCCGAGGCCGAGCAAAAACATTCGGATGTGGCCGCGCACCTGGGTGAAACCAACATCACCTTCGACGTGCAAAAACAGGAGGACGAAGCCAAAAAGCGGTTGTTTGTGCTGCAAATTGTCCAGCCGGGGTTGGTGGGGCTGATGGATGGCTCGGTTTCGACCCTGGCTCCGATATTTGCGGTGGCCTTTTTCAGCCATGATCCATGGGCGGCGTTTCTGGCGGGTTTGGCTACGTCGGTCGGTGCTGGTATCTCCATGGGTTTTGCCGAAGCTCTTTCCGATGATGGTGCCTTGACCGGCCGTGGGCACCCCTTTGCGCGGGGCATGGTCTGCGGTCTGATGACTGCGGCGGGTGGGTTGGGCCACACGCTGCCCTTTCTAATTCCTCATTTTGTCACGGCCACGACTGTGGCCGCCGTGGTGGTGTTTTTTGAGTTGCTCGGAATCAGTTGGATTCGCTATCGCTTCATGGATACTCCGCTGTGGCAATCATTTCGCACAGTGTTCATCGGCGGCTTACTGGTCTTTCTCGCTGGTGTGGCCATCGGCTATTTTGGTCATGGCGTGGGCTAAACGGTATGAAGATTTGCCTTCTGTAAAACTTTGGCTAAGATATAAGCGAGGGTTGAGTTGGTGCTGAAGTAATCGCCGCACCGAGTTGTATCGGTGTTGCTTGCAAAGAATTTGCAGAGCGGTTATCATCTTCCAAGCAAGGTTGGTGAGATCTGCGGTTGATTAAAAACCGCCCTTCACCAATAATAGAGCCTCGGTTAGCTGCGACTTCGCAAGGCCGGGCCAAGAGAGGTTAAGCGTGTGGCTCAAACGGCTGCAAACTCAAGGGGTGTTGGGTACGCTTGACAAAATTTAACGGCGTGGTAATATCACCCTCCCAAGTCGGGTTTGAGATATCAACCTGGCCCCGTGGAGCTAAACACCAGGCGAGATTGCAGTGGTGATGAGCGGCGCGATGGATTGCCGATAAATGTCGGCGATCCGAAAATGCCGGATGATGCCGGAAGCCCGATGAGGGGTTCGGTAGAATACGGCGAAGCGTCGGGATAAGCTTTTTGTTGCTCTTTGACAAGTGAACATGGATTGGACGCCACGAGAATGTGGCAGGCTGAATTTGCAGCACACGGTTTGTATCAGCAATGGTGCAAATCGCAAGGCGGCCTGCGTCATGAATGGCACAGCTTAACGGCTGTGCGAATCAGGCACTCTCGTGTGCAAGTCGATTTTATCGAACTCGAAATCCTCCCAGATTTCGAGTTTCGAGCCAAGTCACTTTGAGAAACCTGAAATACTGCATCAAGCTGCCCGCTCTAGCCGGCGTAAGCAACTTGGTGTGGGTTGTAACAGCCCGGTTACGGGATGTTACAATTAGGCTTTGCCAATAGGCAAACCTTCAACATGCAGATAGAACCGGTCAAAGCGCGAAAGTGCAAGTAGCCGGATTCAACAGCATATAATTGAAGAGTTTGATCCTGGCTCACAGTGAACGCTGGCGGCGTGGCTAAGGCATGCAAGTCGCACGGGGTAGCAATACCCAGTGGCGCAAGGGTGAGTAATGGATAGCTAACGTACCTTGAACACAGGCATAGCCAGTCGAAAGATTGGGTAATTCCTGATGATATTGTGGGGTGGCATCATTCCGCAATCAAAGATGAGGACCGCAAGGCTTATCGGTTTAAGAGCGGGCTATCTTCTATCAGCTTGTTGGTGAGGTAACGGCTAG
>JAJYZF010000199.1 GCA_021800165.1 Planctomycetota bacterium
AATCCTTGTAGAGCTCTTCGATCTCGTCTTTCGTAAAATCGGGCCTACCGTCGGTTTTCTGATCATGCCCCCAGTCGTGGAAAGTCTTGTTGTTGTTTCCGTACCACTGGTCGCCCCTGTGTTCGCCCCTGCGCATCCACATTCCCCACCGGCGAGGAATCGACGAATTGATACGTACTCGCCCCGTTAATATATTGGGCCGGATCCTGCTCCATCCAGCGGCCGAGGTTTGGGGCGCCGCGATGGTTGCGGGTTACCGGTGCTCGGTTTTCGGCATTGCGGTGGTGGACGCGACTGTCCGTACAAATGTCGTTATCGCCACCGCACTCTTCACCGGTGCATTCGCGCAACAGGACCTCATTGATCGCGACCATAACACGGCCCCAAAATGGAATCGTCGCCAGAATCATAACGCGCGGGCGCGATGGGCGGAAGCTGCCGCATGATTGCCGCACCATCAATCTGCCCCTGAAAATCCAACCGACAGATCGGAGCCTACACGGCGCAAAGATCCCCGCCAGATGCACCCGCCGGACGTTTACAAGAAGTTGGGGGGGGGGCCGGAAGCACTACGCGCCCATTGCGCCAACCGGAAAAAAAACGGCCGGAATAACCTCCGGCGCTGCGATCCGATCGCTTGTGGCTAAAACCGATGAAATATCCGGGCTAAATGGCTCCGCCCGCAGGATCCCCAAACGCGGGATTCGCCGGACGGCCGGCTGGCCCATCATGAAACAAGCGGCCGCTTTGGGCTGGCTACGGCCCCGGGCGACTCTCTGCACCCGGCACGAGCTTAAGTGAGCATTTTCGTTGAAAGTCGTTGAAACAATCCTTGCAGACCCAGTGATAATGGTCGGTGGTCACGTACCCCGAGGTCAGGCTTTCTCCATAGGCCGCGAACTTCCGCCAGCAGAAGGCGCAGTGGTCGTGGTCCCATTGCTCGCTGTGGGGCCGGTACCCCGCCCACGTAAATTCCCTGCGTGCCAAGTACCTCTTCTGGTTCCGCAATCGCCAGTCGCCCACATCACACCGTCCGTTCATCCTTGGTCACCAAGCTTCCGTCGGGCAAAATTCTGCTGCACGTCCCGTCCGCGGCAACGAAGTCAGAATGCGGCCCCGTGGCACCGCGGTCGCCCAGGTCGTAGTGGTAGGTCTCGCCAGCCGCTGGAATGTAGATGCACCCCCTCTCGTCCCGTGACCGGCTTGTCCCCGGCGGCCCGTACCAATCCAGCCGATAATAGATAACGCAGGCCCGCACCAATACGGCGCAGCATGCGAGTCCGGTCGCTACAACCACCTGGAGCCACAGAACTGAAACATGCTGCCCGCCATGCACTGCCAGCCTCAACTGTGGCAGGCAACATACGCACTCAGCAAGCAATGAGCCAAGCAGATACAGGCAGACCGCGACTGAGACGAGAGCGCGAAAGAAACGGCGGGGCGGGGCGCCCCCGGGCAGGGTCATGATGTAGATCAGCGCGAAGGGGCCAAGGAGTATACACGTAAGCCACAGCGGCGGCCTGAGCCCGCAGGATTGATCAAAAAGCGCTCCCAGAAAAAACGCAGACAAGGCCAACCCTATGGCGGTAAGGTTTACCTTTGTGTAGGTGGTTATCATCGGCTGACCACGACCTCACTGCGATCCATTGGGCGGCAGACGCCCGTCACCGGCCGGATGCACGATCCGGCGCCGCGATCCCTCATTGATGCTTCATTGACTGCGACCATAACCCGGCCTCAAAATGCAATTACCGGGGGAATCATAACGCGCCGGGGGCGGTGCTCAACCACCACCCGGAGTGCCCTCGGCGCCGCCAGCGGCCCCCGTTGCGCCGCCCTTGGCGGACTCCAGTTTCGCCAGCTGCGCTTCCAACTCGCGTATCCGCGCGCGGAGCTCGGCCTCGCTCAGGCCGCCAGTCGCGCTGGGATCGGGCCCCAACGCCTGTGCGTTCGCTCCGCCTTCGGCTTGGGCACCGCCGGGGTTGGGCGCGGTCCGGTAAATGTAGGCCCGTATCCGTCGCTTGAGCCGGACAAGCCTGACCCACATGGAGACGCCCAAAATGGCCGCGACAGACGCCATGAATAGGCTATAACTCGTCGAGGCCGTCAAATAGGCCGTCAGCGGATCCGTGCCCGTCATCGCCCCGCCCCCCACTCGGCCAAATCGAGGTCATCGTTAATGAACTTTATCCAAAAGTTGGCGCCCGCCAAGCAAAATAACGCTAAAGACGAGGACAAGTTGATGAGGTCTAGGTCTAACGACATAAAAAAACCACCTTTCTCAGTCTGGTCAGGGTTCTACATAAGATTGGATGATTTGGCCCACTGTGTAGTGCGTGCTGGGCGTGGCCTCCTCACTGCTCGCGCCTGCGTCGAGGAAGGTAGCCTCGGCCGCTAATATGGCCGAGTACCCCAGCACCAAGCCGCCGCCCAAGTCTGCAATCGGTACCGCCTGCGCGGCAGCCCCGACGGCTGTTCCCAGCGCCGCGTCTAGAGTCAGATGTTGGACCGTTTGATGGATGGCGGCGGCGTTGTTAGCGACGATGGTTTCCGTGACTTGCCGCACCCGGGTTATGGTGAAGATTTCGTATGCCGGGCACGTGTTGCCCGGTACATAGAGCAGCGCCTGTTCTCTGTAGGTGGTGGTTCGCCTCTCAGGTACGACCGTCGTGTATGTCTTGTATATCCAACCGGATTCTGTGGTGCGGGCCGGACCGTCCGGAGCATAGGTACGCGACACGAGTTCCGGAGGGCCTACCGCTATCCAGGGAGGCCGAAGCATCTTCTGTGCCTCCGGAAGCGTGAGCTTCAACCCCGCCGCATCCACATTCCCCACCGGCGAGGAATCGACAAACTGATACGTGTTGGCCCCGCTAATATATTGGGCCGGGTCCTGCTCCATCCATCGGCCGAGGGTTGGCGAATAATCGCGTGCGCATCCATCATAAAGCCCCGTCACCGCATCCGGAGTCGTCCCCTGATACAGATTATCCACCAGCGGCCGCGTGCGACAGTGGCTCGCCTCTGAACCGGGCATTGATTTGTCATTGATGGCGACCATACGAGCCCCGACATTTCAATATCTGTGGAGAATGATAACGCGCGCGGCGGATCGGAGCAAACCGCGGGCGGCGTTGGTGGAGCCGGTTGCGATGTTGTTATTACAGCATGGCGACGGGCCAGGCGGGGTTGGTGAGAATTGCTTTACACCAGAATTTGATTTTGGAGTCGTCTGGATTC
>JAJYZF010000200.1 GCA_021800165.1 Planctomycetota bacterium
ATGGAGATCATCGACGCTTGCTATGAATCCATCCGCACGGGGCAGGCGGTGGATATACCGGCGCCGGGGACAGGGGAAGGATTACCGGGGACGGGCGAAAGGAGGCCTGTGCTGGTTGGGAATGGATGAATAACCACAGAGAACCACGGAACCAACGAACCATAGTTTACCCGCCGCGGCGGGGATTGCACGGATCACACGGATAGGAATAAAAGTTTGTTGTAATCTGTGGTTAAAAATCGTCCTTCGTACCCGGCCGAAGGCGGCGGGGGTGCGTGAAGAGGAGGTCCATGTGAAACTCGGTTTTCTTACGGCCGTACTGAATGATCTGCCGTGGAAGGAGGTTTGCCGGATCGGGCGTGAGGCTGGCTATCAGGCGCTGGAACTGGGGATGTGGACCTGGAGCAAGCACGCCTCACCGACGGAAATTCTTGGCGGCCAGGGACGGGAGATGAAGGCCCTGGCGGCGGAACATGGCCTGATGATCTCGGCGTTGACGTGCCACATCAACCATTTGCAGCCGGATGCGGCCGAACGGGAGGCGCTGAACCAGCACTTCGGGCAGGTGATCCGTTGCGCTGCGGCCCTGGAGGTTCCCGTGGTAACCGCGTTAAGCGCGGTTCCCTTGTCAGACCTGGATGAAGCGGCCAACTGGAAGGCGTTTTGCGGTGTGATGGGCGGGCATCTTTCGCGGGCCGCGGATGGCGGCGTCAAGATCGCCATTGAGAACTTTCCGCCCCTGCTGACGCATAATATTCCCACGCTGGAGCGGCTGTTTAACGAGTTGCCGCGGGATAATCTGGGCCTGAATTATGATCCTTCGCATTTTCTGTGGCAGCAGGTGGATTACTTGGAAGTGGTGCGCCGCTTCGGGAAAAAGATTTTCCATTCGCACGCCAAGGACACCGAAATTCGCCGCCATGTTCTGGCCCGCGAAGGCGTGCGGGGCAAAGATTGGTGGCGGTTCCGCCTTCCCGGTTTCGGCGAGGTGGACTGGAAAGCGTTGCTAAGCGCCTATCGCGAGGTAGGCTATGATTATGTGATGTCGTTTGAACATGAAGATCCGTTATTTGGAGCGGAGGAAGGCGTGCGGCGGATGGGACCGTGGCTGCGGAATTTGGCGGGACCGGAAGGGCATGGGAAAAAGTAAAAAGGCGGCCACGAACCACGGGTCACCCAGCACGGCCCGCCATGGGCGGGTAACGGGTAAACTGCGCCGCAACCAAAACAACCACGGATTGCACGGATAACACGGATTTTGGACACGAATTGGTCGGAACATTTAACCGCCAGGTCGTAGATCCACTGTGGCGGAACGCCAGGAAGACGGAATAATGACATGGGAGCCAGATAGGAACAGCAGTCTATTGTTATCCGTGGAATCCGTGTAATCCGTGGTTAAACGGCGAACGAACCACGGATCACACGGATGACACGGATTTAAATGGCGAGCGAACCACAGTTTACCCGCCGCGGTGGGGATTGCACGGATAACACGGATTTTGGACATGAGTTTCACGAATGGGCACGAATTGACGCAACGTTTCACCGCCAAAGACACCAAGAAGGCGGAAAAAGGGTATTGGAACCGGATGGGAACAGCGGGCTATTGCTATCCGTGCGATCCGTGTAATCAGTGGTTAAGTGGAGGACGAACCACAGTTTACTCGCCGCGGCGGGTAAACTGTGGTTAAAAATGGTAAAAGATGGAGATAACTATGGATACCATCAGTCGCGGACAGGACTATCTTAAGAACGTCACCGGAAAACTGGCCGCTGTGGAAGCGCGGCAAGCGGGCGCGATCGCCCAGGCGGGCGCCATGATCGCCGACGCCTACGCCCAGGACCGTTTGATCCATGTTTATGGCGGCGGGGGGCACACGGTGATGATGGTTTGTGAAATGTTTTTCCGGGCCGGGGGATTGGCCAATGTTAATCCGATCTTTGGCCACGATATTTCCCCGCTGTGCCAGGCCCTGAAATATCTGGAAATTGAGCGGAGCACCGGTTACGGCGCCTGCCTGATCCGTTACTATGGGTTGGCGCAGGATGATCTGCTGATTATTTTTCATAATATCGGCTTTAACCCGACGACGATTGACGCGGCGGCGGAAGCGAAGAAACGTGGCGCCAAGATCATTGCCGTTTCCTCGCATTATTGGCGCGACAACCTCCCGGTGGATCATCCCATTCGCCATCCCAGTAAGAAACATCTTTTTGAATTCGCCGATTTGTGCATCGACGATGAAAATCCTTATGGCGACGCGGATTATAAAGTGCCCGGCTTTGCCGTGCCGGTCGCTCCGACGTCGACGATGGTGGACGCTTATATCGCCCACCGGATGGTTATTGAGGCCGTCGCGGAGATGGTTCGGCGCGGCTTGTCCCCGCCGATTTTCCGCAGCGCCAATCTACCGGAGGGCGATGCATTCAATGCCCAGCTGCTGGCGCGGTATCGCCAGCGTGTCAAAGACTTGTGAGCTTAGATATGAACGAACCGCATAATGAGTCGAGTGTCGCACCGGCGGCGACCTATCTGCAGCGCATCGCCGAACATATTGCCGCGATTCGCACCGCTGTGCCCCATCTGACGGATATGGGCGAGCGTATGGCGGAACCACTGCTGGCCGGCGGTAATATTTTTACTGCCCCCATCGCGGCCTATTTTCCCAATGAATTCTGCAACCGCGCCGGGGGGCTGATGGGGGTGCGCCCGCTTATGGGTGGGCGCACCGACGCCTATACGTCGCGGAACAAGAATGACGTGGCCTGGTTTGCCCTGCCGGATCCGCGTTTCTGGAAGGCGGCGGACGATGCCGTACTGCGGGAACTCCTGTCATCTAACGCCAGACTCTTTGCCATTGGCAAGGCCGATGAACTGCCCGAGAACATGCGCCGGCGCATTGCGGGTTTTACCGGTGGCGCTGCGGCCGGTGAAGGCGACTATGCGTTGGAAGCCTTCCGCCCGTTGACCAGTTTTCGCCCCTTTGAGCAGTTGGTGCGGGGATGGATCACCACCGGTGAAATGATTACCGCCTGTATCCGGGCCGGTAAAATGCCCATTATCTGGATGAGTGTCTGGTTGGAAGGGGCGTTCGCACGCAACGCCGCCTTCTATGATCACGACAATCTGCGGGAGCCGTGGCTGATCCCACTTTTCCACGAACGCCGCTATATTCCGCCGCTTTCCGCCGGCTATGCCGCCGGCGCCTTCCTCG
>JAJYZF010000082.1 GCA_021800165.1 Planctomycetota bacterium
AACGGGCTGGAGTTGTTGTCGTACTCAAATACTACGGCCGTTCCCCCGGCCACGCTGCGCTGGGTGATCTGGTTGACATAGTTGTTGTTCCGCTGGTCGTTGGCGCTGTGGAATGGCTGGCGCCTTGACTGCGCGGCCGCTAAGTATTCGCCGCGTGGCCTTGGGCCGCCAATATGGCCGGAACGACCGTTTCTCATCGCGGCGCCTTTTTTCTGAACTGTCTCGGCGGCCGCGGCAGGCTTTCGCACCAAGGCTGCCATTCTACCTGTGTCAGGCCATAGATTATCATCAAAGCTTGGGGCAGGGAGGTTGTAAAACCAAAGTCCCATTTTGGGCCAACGCATTCTCGTAGGAACGGCAGAACACCCTCTGCGGAGGCGAATTCGTAGGTGCGGGCGCTCATGAGGCCGACCCTCCAAGTTCCGCTGCTGTACGCCAGCCAAAACCATTTCCTCCAATTATCCCCCTCCATTAAAATCCGCACGGCGCAAATGCCAAGGCGGCGCCCCGGCTTACGCCTTACGACAGCAACTACCGAACTGGCCCGGAGGGAATGGGCCGTTTCCATTATTCGGTGATAATTCGGCTTTCCCAAGGGACTTCCCATTTGAATTCGGATATCCTCCGTCAGGCACGGGATCGGGCCGAAAACTGGCGCCCACCGGCTCTCCTTCGAGGGCCCTAATCAACGGGCGGCCACACTTTGCGAGGCTCCCCCGGGGGTAGCACTGTCCCCGATGCCAACCGGCAATCCTCGAAGGGCAAGAAGCCGCGCCGGCTGACAGGTGAGCAAGCATGGAGCCGCGCTTCGCGCGGCGGGTTTCGCGTCTCACCAACGCAATTGGCGCATGGATTTCTTGCCTTGCCGTCGGCGGTTAATATCTCAGCAATCGCGACCATTCATCGGCCTCAAAATGGAATAACTGATGAAATCATAACGCGCCGGGGCGGCGTGGGAAAGCTGCCGTGATGCCTGCTTGGCGCAAAATCGGCGTCATTGGCCGCTCGCACCCGCCTCATGGATACTCATTTTGGCTACTGCACCGCAGCAAAAACTTGTGGGTAACTGGAAGTTTGGCCGGACGTATACAGATATACTCTCCGTGCCCCAATGAGGGCGTGTGGCCCATTTCTGCACGCGACATGTTTGCCGTCCGATTTCGCGAAGCCGCAACCCCCAACCGCGGATACCTTCCCCCACGTATTAAAGCGGCGGTGAATATGCCCGGCCGCGCCTGACGAACACCAAGTCATCCCAAGTTAAATCGTAAAGGGCGAATATTTGGTCGCGCACGCTTGGATGCGCGCCTGGCCAAGTCATTGTGCAGGTCCCGTGTTCCGATTGCTCCGCGGAGTAAGCCTCAATGTGGTCGTACGCGTCTGGAGGCTGGCTGGGCGGGTGGACGCCCGCAATGAACCGATACAGCGCGTGATCTGTCGACTCCTGAACCAAGTCACCTACCAGAATTTGCTCACCGGCGTAGTAGAGAGGCAAGTCGGCGGCGGGCTCCGGCTGCGCGGCACGGCCCTGTTGAGGCACCCAGCCTGGCTGCCGCCGCAAAAGGCACAGATCCATCCAGTCGGTGGTAAAAATGCCGATACCGGCTAGCTCGGTGAAGCCCCCAGACGCTTGGGCGACGTGGGCGACGCCGGCGGGCATCATCATATGCTCGGTGACCCGGAGCTCGAGCCGCGAGACTATTCCGCGGCCGAATTTCGGATGCCAAACCAGATCACCGGCCTCGATCGCCGGGCCACGATAATGAGCCCTGTGTAGGGTTGTGTCGGCCGTTAGCATATTGACTCCGCCCCACTACGTATCGGTTTCTTAGGGCCTTGGCTCGGGGGTAGAAGCAAGGATGTACTCCCCTCCGCTGGTCGAACCGCCTCAACATCGACGGTTAAATCTGATTCACGGCCTGCCGCCCAAGCGATGCCGCAGTTGGAGTGCAGCCGACCGCTGCCTATCATGTGCATGGCTTGGCCCCAAAAAAATGGCAACCGCGTGTGAATCCCCGCCCAACGGCCCGCGATTTCCCAAAAAATCCACAGGGTGGGCGCCACTACGCCCGCTTCGGGGGCGTCGACTTCGGTCGGTGCCTGATCAACCTCATTGAGTCCCATTTCCAGCTACCCATTGGGAACGATTCGCGGTCCGAGCTATTGCCTCGCGAAACCACCACCCCGTGGCTCGCACCCCGCGGCTCCAACGCCTGTTGGCTCTCAGTCCGCTCCGTGCCCTCGCCTGATGCGTTAACCTCGATAATGCGTGCCTCGATTCTGCCGACATCCCAAATTCCCAGATAGACCAGGTCGCCCGGCAGAATCCATTCGCCGGGGTAACTGACGTGGCCGCCACCCGCAGCACTCGCGTCCCGTGCAGTGCCCGGAAGAGTTGACCACCCGGGCTGCCGCCGAAGGAGGCAGAGGTCCATCCAGCCGGCGGTAAAAACGCCGATGCAGCCAAGTTCGGCGAGGCCGTCAGGCGCTGAGGCAACGTGAATAACGCCGGCGGCTGTACACGTCGGCTCGGTTACCCTGAGATCAAGCCGCGAGATGACACCGCGGCCGAAATTGGGGTGCCACACCACGTCGCCCACTAGGATTGCCGGGCCACTGTAGTGGGCCCTAACTACCGATGCCCCATCTGTTGACATGATCAGCTTCGCCTCCGCAAAGGCTGGCAACCGGCTTCAGGGGAAAAAATCACGGTCGATTTTTCGCAAAACCTCGCGCCGGCGGCTTTGACAGCATGGGCGCCTTCGCCATCCGCCCGTGAGTACCGGGCTCCAATCGCGCTCGGCCTCAGCTCAGGCCAAGAGCCGAACCACGGGGTCACGTCGTCCCCTCCACTTTTAGATCGGAGAGAATTCAAGATCAGTGCCACCGCGCCGACTCCACCGGCCTTGCTTTCGGCCGGTGCTTCACAAACACCATCCCCTGCCAACCGGGGCTGCCGACCGGGAACAGCTCGACAGAAACCTCCCCGCCATCCGGGTCGTCGCTGCGAGACACCGCAATCACCCCATGTCTTCCCTCTCGCGAGCCTGCTGGGTACCGCTCCGCATATGGCGCCGGAACTCCACCCGGTCCGTAGATACCCGCAACATGTTGGTCGACCCTGGTGACGTCCCACCTCTCGTAGACCAAATCACCTGGCAGTATTTGTTCGCCCGCGTAGTAGATGGGCACACCGGCGTCGATGCCCACGCGCGGTGCGACATCCGGCAATGGCTTCCAATTCTGCTGTCGCTGGAGCAGGTAGAGGTCCATCCAGTCTGATGAGAATATCTCGATACTCAACGGGTTCCCGGGTTCCGCCCCGTCTTGTTGGACCCGGATCGTGCCGGTGCGGGCCATGGCCCATTCGTCAACCCGGGCCAGCAACTGTACGACGACGCCCCGGCCGAGGCTCGGGTGCCATACCACGTCGCCGGCCTCGATGGGTGCGCCCTTGTAGTGGGCCCTGAATTCCGGTACTTCGGCCGGGGGCATTTCAGGCCAGCCCTCCGCCAGCTACGGTCGGTGGGCACTCGGGCCTATACTTCGGTGGGCACGCCAGCGCTCTGTGCAGCGTGCTGTGGATGTCTACTGCGGCGCGCCCCGCGTTCGCGGCCAATTTGGCTGCAGATAGAGCTGTTGCGGCCGCCAAGGCGGCTCGCGCAGCGGCAGCCAAATCAATCGCGGCCTCCGCGGAGCCGGCGGCGAGGAGCACCTCCGGTGCCAGCAGCGCCACCACCACGGCTACCGCTCCGAGCCCCACCCACCCCCAACCCCAGTTTTCGGACGGGTCAATCGCGGTAACCGGTCGGCCACCACAGTACTCGTAGAGGTTCTTTCCGCCTTGATACCCGATCGGGTCGCGGGTAAGCCAGCGGCCGAGGATTGGGGAATAATACCGATTCCGCACATAATAATTATCCGTTTCAGCGTCATACCGGTAGCCGCAGTCCTTGGCCACCCTGTCTCCTGATTTCATCCGGTGCTCTCCTCTCCGGCCGCCGGGTCCCCGTGGTTGCCATCGGCGGGCGTGGCATCAGTGGACTTCTCACCCCCGCGGTCGCAGGCCCGCAGGCTCGCTTCGATCGCGTCGAGCCGCCGCCTAATCTCGCCCATCGCGTTCAGCTTCCGGTGCGTGGCCCGAGCGGCGGCCAGGGGCGATCCGGTAAATAGGAAGCAAATCAGCAAACCGAACAGGCCAAGTATTGTGACGGTTCCGAGTGGTTTGTAGCCGGCTGGTTGGTGCGTCGCCACCCCAAGCCAAAGCACACACAAGGCAACGCCCGCGTACGCGACGCAGAACATGGCTGCTGCCAATGCAAAGAGCACCGAAGACGCGGTGATTTTCTTTTTCTGCGTGCCCATCGTTGGGACTCCTTTCTTTTGCCCATCGGCCATTGAGCGGCCCCACCGGGCATCCGGTGGCGACCCCGCGCCGGCCTTTCCGAAGGGGGCGACACCCCTCCGCCTGGTAAATTCTGCAACTTCGCCATCGAGATGAAACAGGCGCTCGATGATGCCCTCAAACTCACGCATCGCCCCCGTATACCAGGCGGTGTTCGCCACCACCAAGGCTGCGGTGACCGCAGCAAGGCTGGCATACTCGAACAAAGCACCATCGTAGCCGGCGTAGTTGGAAAAAGCGGCGCAAAAGATTGGGAGTGCTGCGTCGGTGAGGCACCTCCACGCGAACGTGCGAGTGGCCTCCTGTTCTGCGTTTCTCCACCCCGATGCCGCCGCCCGTGCCGTGATCGACCCGATCGCCAGCACAGTGCCCAATATCGTGGGCAGGATAACCGCCAGTGCCAAAAACCACCAAAACGGCAGCGGTCCGTGAAAAGTCAGCCATTCGCGGCTGCCCGGGTACCCCCAACCGACGATCGCCCGGGCGGGGGCGTTGGCTTCGGCGGCCAGTGTGATCATAGGCAATGGTGCTCCTCCAGTTCCCTGTACTGGCTTAACGCTTTTAGCTCCGGCCCCAACAGGCCGCGGGCCGCGTTTTGCAGGTCGGCCTCGTGCTGTTGGAGGGTGCCGCTCGCTGCGTACAGCCCCTCGTTGGCTTGGAAAACCGCCGCCGTGTGCACTAAGTCGCCTCCCTTCTTCGCCAACTCGCGGACGGGCGAGCCCTTCTCGAAGTCGTAGAGGCTTAGCCGCCCTTGTATGTATCCCCAAGGGTTCCGGTTAGTGAACCGCCCCAAGGCCGGCGAGTAGCAGCGCGTCCGGAAATAATAAAGCGTCGATTCAGCGTCGTGGACGCGCCCCTGGTAAATAATACCGCTTGCGCCGTAGCTCGACTGCGTATCATCGTCCGTGAACCATGTATTGTCCGGCCCCGGGCCGGTGAAAATCAGCGTGTTGCCGTAGGCGTCGGCGATATCCGGAAATTCAGTTTCATTAAACGCGACCATTCATCGGCCCCTGAATGCTGTTTGCTGTTTGAAGTATACCTACGGATCGGCGAGGTTCAAATTTGCCTCGGCGGTGCCGCCGTAACATCGGTGGCTGTCGCCATTGGGTTTGCCAAGCAGCTCTTCATAAAAAGGGTCGGCTGTCCCTGCTTTCTCCCTCCCCCTGCGGCCGTCCGGGCTACTGCGGGGGGCCGGGCCACGGTGGCGCCGGTTCGCGCCGAGCAGATTGTTCATCCATCGGCCCGTTGCCCGGTCAAACCGGTAGCGAACTCCCCGATAGACGAGGAAATTCCCGCTTAACTTCGCGCCTTGGACCCATTTGCCGCCCAATCTCCATAGGGGGCCGCCAGCCGCGCCTCGCACCCATTTACCGCCAACGCGCCAGAGGGGACTCCCATGCCGTTTCTTGGATGTCATCATCCGAGCCTTCATCGACGCCCTGCCGTAGAACCCCAAGTCCTGCCATTTAGCGAAACGGGTGCGACGCGGGCGCCGCGTGACGGGCATCGGGGTCACCGTCGTCACGAGTTCGACGCTCGGCACGCCGGCGATTCGGTCCGGGGTATACCTCACCAAAAATCCCCGGTCTTTCCGCCCCACAGTACTGGTGCCGCTGAACTCCAACGTGCCGTTCCGCTTCACCGTAAATGAATAGAGCAGGCCCTTCGCCCTCCCCCAGTAAAAGCCCGCGGCAAGCTTGTGGCGATGGGACGCTGAACCGCCCGCGGTGGCCACCCGGAGGTAGTAGAACGCCGCGGCGGTACCGAACGCAAATCCGGCAAGCGCGGCTAAAACTACCGCAGCGACGGCGATCAATCTGATTTTCTTCAAGGCTGCAATCCTCCTTCGTTTCGCCAGCCATTTGCCCCCCTAATCGGAGATGAGACCGGTCAGAGCAACGACCATAGCCACTCAAAAAAGTTCAGGTTCGCCGCTCGATTGAGTCTTTGCTGAATTGCGGCATGCTCTGCGGGGGTAAGCGGCTGGCCTTGGGACATGTTCAACAGGCCACGGTAGAGGGGGGTCTTGGAGCGCATTGCCGGTAGGGCATTTACTGTAGTCCCATATCAGCCAGCTTTTCGCCTGTGCCTTAATCCAAGCGAGCACGGCATCCGGGATCACGCCCGTCGCATCGACGAATTCGCCGCCGGGAACCTGGTGGTACACGTCCTCGAACCAGCGGCCCACGGCTGTTGTGCTCTCTCCCGCCGCATCCACATTCCCCACCGGCGAGGAATCGACGAACTGATAGGTATTCGCCCCATCGATGTATTGGGCCGGGTCCTGCTCCATCCACCGACCGAGGCTCGGGGCGCTGCGATGGTTGCGGGTTATCGGTGCCCGATTTTCGGCATTGCGGTGGTGGACGCGACTGTCCGTACAAATGTCGTTATCGCCACCGCACTCTTCACCGGTGCATTCGGACAACAGAATTTCATTGATCGCGACCATAACACGGCCTCAAGATGGAATTCTTACCTGAAGGATAACGCGCCGGGGCGGGGCGGGAAAGCCGCCAGGATGCACGGGTGCCGCACAGTCGATCAGCTCCTGAAAATCCAATCGACAGATCAGAATCTACACGCCTCACAAAATCCCCACCAGATGCACCTTGGCTGGCGTCTATTGAAAATCCGCCGCCTGATTGCTTCCGTCCACAACATTTGACAGTAGCTCGGAGTCTGCCCCTCCTCAGCCTGACCCTTTGGCGCCGGCATGGTTCCAGAAACGCCCCCATGGGTGAAGTGGTATTAGCGGCACATGTTGCCGCTTCAGGCCGCTGTTGAATGCCATGCGGTATCTCGGCCATTGCGTGTTATCGATAATGAGCACCCTGTAGTCGGCCATTACTAAAATACGCCAGGCGCCACCGGAGGGGCGCGTTATCGGCTTGGAGACAAAGACCAACTGGGGGATGCGCATGGCAGTGCTGCGTACCCGGCCGACTGCCGGCTCACGCGTGAATGATGCACCCGGAACATACGCGTAGGCAGATGTCGCCGGTGCCGTTCCCTGCTTCAACATTCGAAGCCCCTCGCTTCCCCATTTACGGATGTGGCCGCTCATATAATATTTCCGGAAAACCTGATGGGCTGCGTGCACCTCCGCCACCAGGGTAGTGTAATCCGCAATGCTCAACGTATTGGCCCCCATGGAGGGCACAACCACGAGTACCCAATTGGCAAGCAATCCCGCGATCAAGACCAAAACTGCCTTAAGCCAGAGCGGCGCACGCCTCCGAACGGCAAAAAAAGCCGCGACAAGCGGTAACAAGCCCCCCACAATACCCATCAGCAGCAACGGAGCTGGGTGCGCGCCCTCAAACCGTGCCTCTGCCGTCAACAGACCGGAAACAGCCACCGCGAACAATAAGGCGGCGATACAAATGATGATTAACGTTCTCATTTTCATGTCATTCATATGCCCATGGTCCGATATGGCAATAAATAAGCAGCCCCGCCGCGAGAAGCAGGACAGCGGCACAGCACAAATAATAACCACCACGCCGGCGGCACCAAAACCAGCGCAGGGCCACCAGCAACCCCATCAGCACGCAGCCGACAAGCATGACCCGCCATGCCTGCCGATGGATGATGCCCAGAACGTAAACCCATTTTGCGGAACCGCTGTGCACCCGTGTCAGCGTGTACCCTACAGCACTGCTGGACACGTTTGCCACATAAACTCGCAGGAAATGTCCATCAATCAGCAGCGACCTCTGCCACCAGCCCGCGGCGAATCGCACCGGGCTGCCTGCAAGCAACAACAAACTGACAAGCAATTCCCAACCGCCGCTGCCAAATCGCCCCGGCTCGCGGCCTGCTTGTTCGTGATCACTCATCCCTGTGCACTCCAAACAGGAACGTTTGCCCATCCCGGAAGGGGTTGGATGTGCTGCAGCGGGCCGAGGGTTCCGTGTTTAGGCTCCGCAAGTGTCCCAGGTGAGCGTTCATAGAATTTGTTGCCGCCGTGGTCATAGGCGGTGGTCTGGCCGACGAGGGCCGATGTGTTGTTGTAGGCATAGGTGCTGCCGTTGATGCCGCCGGTGAGGTACCGTTTGGTGATCATGCGACCCGCGCCGTCGTAGCCGAGCCGGTCGCTGCCCTGGGTACCCCAGGCGGGGTTGGGCACACCGCTTTGCACCGCCGAATTGGTGCGGGCATTGTTAAGCATGGTTTGGATGACGGCTTGGTTATTCAGTGACACTTCCGCAGCTCGGCCGGGGCCATAATACTGCCAGCTTGCGATGGTGACGGTGGGCACTGCGGGATCGACGCAGGATTGCCTGCGGTAGAGTGAATCGTACGCCCAGTTGGCCTGCCGCCCGTTAGGATAGGTAAATTGCGTTGGCGGGTAGGAGGTAAAGGCGATGTTGGTGACATACCGATTTGTATCAGCCGTTATTGGTGAGCGTGAAAATGGGGAACAACGCCTGCTCTTGAATGAGCACCATGAGCCTCCACATTTTTCGTTCGCCGTTAACATATAACTACGCGTCACCCTTCTTGATCCTGATGGGTCGGCATTCCATTCTCGATTTGCCCTTTGCCTTTGCGCGTCGCACTCTCACCATACGCGCACGCCCTAAGACGGAACGCTGAGTGTAGCCGCCAACACCCACAGTGCGCCAAACAACAAGGCGGAGGCGGCGCCGTACAGGCCAACCCTACCGGAACGGGTGCCCCTTGAATATATCCCCGTCGCCAACGCGAGGATTTCGATCAACGAAGCGGCCGCCACGAACCAGCGAATACCGGGCAATGGCCAGCCGCCGGCCGGCAATGGGAAGATATGACGTGGTGCCAATGCGTCGGCAATGACCGTGTAGATAGGCAATGACAATATGCCTGCGACCATCAACACTGCGGAGAGCCAGCCCGAGAACCTTCCAGATCGGGCGACATTTGAATAGCCCTCATCGATCATCTCTGTCATTGTTTTGCTTTTCACGGTGCGTCTCGATCTCACTTTCGTTTTCACCTCATACGCTGTTCGGCAGTAATCTGCGGGCAGCGGCGCGGCTGGTGGCATTTACGCCTGCCCGTACCGGGCACTAATTGAAGCGCGGGCCCGTATCTACGGCGGAACTAGACGTTAACGCGTACTTCCAAAAAATGGCATGTATACCAATATTCCACCTACTAACATTAAAACCGCCAAAGAAAACCACCGGAGCGCCGCAGCAGCGAACTTTGCTTCGGCTTTGCCTCTCCCCGCCATTATATTAAGGCCGGTCGCCGCCAGCGTGCCGGCCAGCGCAAGGAGCAGAAGCCAGTAATACACCGTCCAAATGGATGAAAAGCCCGACCGTATACCCACGACCGAATACCGGCGCTGCAAAATGAGTTGCGCGGCTGCCGCGATCCAAAAGCAGACAGTCGTGCCGAACGCCAGTCTAGACAGCGTCAGCACAATTCGGCTAATCATTAATCTAACTCCATCTACAGGTGAAGCTCGCCAAAGTGGAAGACTGTCTACGGTATTTTCAACTACACATGGGTGCCCGCCGCAACAGTAGCGATCCAAGGCTTCGCTCCAACCAACCAAACGGTGATCATCCCCTGCCAAGGACGGGTCCGAAGGCCCCAGTGCAACGCTCCATAACTGCGGCCCGCATTTTCCCTTTGTGCACACCGCCCACGTCATAAAATCTAGCTCGAACAACTTGTAATAGCTTGGCAATCCGCCCCAGATGCCCGGGAAATCCCACATCGTGGCTTCCACAGGGCGTCCACCAGCCTCCCACGGCGTTTGGTGAGCGTAGAATGGCGGTGAATTCGAAGCGTGAAGATCCAAAGCCCAATTGCCGCCGTCGCTCTGCCAAGTACCATTTGCAAAGGTGACATGCGTCTCAATATAAAACTGCACAAACTTGATTTCCTTGCACGGCGGGCACTTGTGATTTGCAAACGCCTTTTTATCGACGTTGAATTGCCCATTCATATTCGCAGTATATGGATGTCCTGTTTTTCCGGGCGCATCAAGAGTTGTCCCTGACCAGTTCCCTCGGCCGGCGGTGAATGCCGCGTACATCCCAGCCGCCGTTGTGGGTACCGGTGACGCGCCGCTGGCGTCCGTTGCAGTAAGCACCCGTCCCCCCACGTAGTCATACAAATTCACTCCACCTTCATACCCGATCGGGTCGCGGGTAAGCCAGCGGCCGATAGCCACCTTGCGGCGATGGTTGCCGGTTGCCGGTGCTCGGTTGCGGGTGTTGCCGTGCTGGTGGCGGTTGCCTATACCTATGCCGTTATCGCCACCGCACTCTTCACCGGTGCATCCAGACAACAGGATAACATTGATCGCGACCATAACACGGCCTCAAAATTGAACCACTTGTGGAATCATACCGCGCGGGGCAGGTGGAATCTAACGGCGGGCGAGACGCGCCCGCCCCCAATTTCCTCTGCGTTCCCCTGCGTCCCCTGCGGTTAAATCGGTTTCTCGCCCGGCGGTGACGGCGGCATAATGGGCGGGCCGCGGGTATCGGCAGAATAAATCCACCGGCTCGCATTTGCTCCGTCGATATGGCCGTGATATCGTTTGCCCAGAAACTGCATGGCCGAGGAGAAAGTTTTTATGATTACCCGTCGAGCGTTTAACTACCAAGTTGCGGCCGCCGGCCTGGCGCTCGCCGCCGAAGTCCCGACAACCGATGCGGGATCACTGGCCGTGCGCCCGCCGCCCGGCTACCATCTGGTCTGGCACGATGAATTTTCGCGTGACGGCCGTCCTGACCCCCGCAATTGGAATTATGAGCATGGCTTTGTCCGCAACCGCGAACTGCAGTGGTATCAACCGGAAAATGCGTTTTGCCGCGATGGCCGACTGATCATTGAAGCCCGCCGGCAGACGGTGCGCAATCCGAATTACCAACCGGGCAGCCCGCAATGGCAACTGAACCGCAAATATGCCTATTACACCTCAGCCGCCCTGACGACCCACGGAAAGCACTCGTGGAAATATGGCATATTCGCCATGCGCGGGCGAATTGACATCCGGCAGGGTCTTTGGCCTGCATGGTGGACACTGGGCGTCTCCAAGCCGTGGCCCGCCTGCGGCGAAATTGACATCATGGAATATTATGCGGGACACATTAACGCCAACGTGGCGTGGCAGGCCCCCAACGGGTCGGCGCACTGGAAAAGCAAGTTCACCGAGCTTTCAACGTTTCACGATCCGCGCTGGGCGCAGCAGTTTCATCTGTGGGTTATGCATTGGGAGCCGACCTATATTCGTCTGTATCTCGACGGCCATCTATACAACCATGTTGATCTGCACCATACGCAGGATGCCCACTATCATCATTACAATCCGTTCCACCATCCGGTGTATATGATTCTTAATCTTGCGGTGGGTTCGGCGGGCGGCAATCCGGCGCACACGCATTTTCCCGGATATTTTGAGGTGGATTATGTGCGGGTGTATCAACGCCGCCGATAGACGCTCTCACGGTGGCACCCTTATGGCTGCCACGCGGGGTCGCCGACTACCATGCCCCGGTTGCGACATTTCGCACAGGAACCATGACGGTATCGTAGGGAGGGGTATTGGGCAGGTTGGTTGGGCATTTTACTCTGCGGCCTGTGCCCAATACCCGTCCGCCGCCCAGGCTTGGGTGATTCCGATGCGGTGAACCCCAGGTAAAAATATTATCGCCATGCTGGCCATGGTAGGGATCCGCATCCCACGAGACGTGACCGTCGCCGTAGCCCACATTCTGACCCTGGCCGCCATGGTTGCCTGAGTTGAATTCCCACTTGTATTTGGGGTGATGGAGCGGCGCCGCCGGATTGCGGTATGCCTTGCGATTCTTGCCATGTTCATGGATATCCTTCGCCGGAGCCATATCACTCATCACGGGCACATCGGCGTTAATGTAGTCCGTCCACCAGACGGCCGTCTTGTTTCCCTGCCATGGGAAGGCAATGGAGTAGCTTTCCCCTTGGCCGGGGCGGCCGAGCCTGGGAGCTTTACGGTTGCCTTCAAACAGAAGGCCGAAATTTGAGGGTTCAATCGTTATGTTTCCCCGTATGCCGACGTATTGGGCACTGGGTCGCGTTCCAAACGGGTCCGCGGGGCAGATAAAACTTTTCGGAGTTACATAATTCTGCAATACCAAAATCCACATGCACGCCAGCGGCGATCCCTGATGGACGGCGGGTTTTGGACGGATTCCGGGAAACATCAGCGGATGAGCCTTCTTTTGCCGCCGAGTGAGCGGTGCGGCGACATGGTGGTAAAGCGCCTTGATGACGTCCGCGGGGGAATTCTCGTCGCGCCGTGGATTGCCCGGCGAATTTTCGTACCGCCCATGGAAAGGGGGTGCCACCGTTGGGAAGCAGGCATTATTGCTCTGGGCATAAATAAACATGGTTTGATCGATTCCGCGGATGTTGGCACTGCAAAGTGCTTTATTATTCACCCGTCTCATCTGATTGGCCTGCGCCACGGTTATACATCCGATCAGGATGGCGCAGAGAGCAACGACGATCATCTCGATGCGAGTGAATCCACGGCGGCAGGCCGACTTTACCGCAGCCGAACTGCCGATTCCAGTTACTGAGTGTTTGTTCATCGGCATGATATGACTCCAGAACCATAATCCCCACACCGCCGACCGGAACGTCATGAAGTGATGTCGGCCTGAGCTTTAATAAGACTTTATCATTGCGCCCCCGGGTTCGCAAACGTGCGCCGCCTGGCCACGCGGTCAGGGTTGGTGAAGCATTCACGCCGATGGACACCTGCCGCGGGAACGGCACTTTGCAAGAACGCCGCCACGGGGCGCCCGGCGTCCATGCGGCAAGGTGGTCGAACCTCAATACGCCTTAAAGTGCCGAAGATAGTGCAACCACTGGGCGGCGGTATGAAAATCCAATCCCTCGCTCCAGCACGCCCCGGTGTAGTAGGTTAATTTCTGGCCGGGATTGACCTTAAGCAGCAGGATACGGATATTGAGCCGATCGTGGGTGACGCCAACGAGCTGCACCGGGTTGAAGCGCACACCGATACCGGTGGAGCCATTTTTTCCGTGGCGCGGCTCCCAGTAGCCAAGCATTCCGATTTTCTTATCGACGACAAGCGTGCCATTGCCATGATTGGCCACGCCCACACCGACGATGAGCGGGCCGGGTTTATTGGACTGCAGCACCGTCTGAATCCGATTGAGATTGCTGCCGTTGCGGAGGGTGATGGTGCGTTTTTCCCACACTTTCCTGCCGCCCCCGACGTTCCACGGCTTATACCAGACCTGAAATTCAGCGGTGTTCGGTCCACGTTTGATGATTCTGTAATACTGCCAGTATGTCGATGACCGAAGTCGGCCGTGAGACCAGATGCCCAGCCCACCGCAGCCGCGACTGAAGCCGGTGTCGTAGCAGTCCAGGCCGTTGCCCAGGTTCACATGATAGATACCGAGTTTGTAGCGGATATTGATGATGGGATAACGTACGGATTTGGCCCACACGTCGATGCCGCTGCCGGCCGGTTCCACCAGTCCCAGTTGCGGTCCGAAGATTCGGTATGCGATGCGATTATCCTCCCAGGCGATATCGTCGTAGCGCTCGGGGACGTAACGGACAAACGCCTCGCCGGTCGGCTGGGGAATGTGATGATTAACATAATGTTGGGTTGGATGCGGCACCGGCGGACGAGGCATGGGCGGCAGGTGGGGCAGACGAAAAGGCGCCAGTCGGGCCATCTGCGCCCCGGCCATGAGGAACGCGCCCACGCCGTACGGACGGCTGCACCGCGCCTCGACCCAGGCGGGGGCAGCGCCGGTGCGCTGCGTCCGGCCAATGAGTCCATCCGCCTGCTGACATTTCAGCAGTCCGGCCCAGGCACGGAGGATCACGGGCATAAATTGTTTTTTGTTAAGTATTCCATGTCGCACACCCCACGCCATCGCATAGCAGTCCAAGGCTGTGCCGCTGGATTCCGGCAGCGGGTACCATGCGGGGTCCGTCAGACTCGGTCTCCATAAACCGTCGGCTGGCTGAAGCTGCGCCAGCCGTCCCGCCATCCGCTGCAGCAGGATGACGTAACGTCGCCGGTGCGGGGCATGGGCGGGCATGTTGTGGAGAATCTCCGCCAGAGCCGCCACAACCCACCCGTTTCCACGGGACCAGAAAATATGATGACCATCAGGATCGCGGGCATGGATGAACCGGGGATCGCGGTAAAAAAGGCGCTCTTTGGGATCATAAAGCATCTTTTCAGTTCGCGCAAAATTGACATTCAGGATGTGCAGGTCGTGTGGATCATGGGTTTCCGCAGAGAGGCGTGCCAATACCGGTGCCGCCATGAAGAGCGCATCGCACCAGTACCAGGGAGTACTTTTATTCCATTGAGTGGTGATATCACCGGGATGAGCCTTCATCTTCGCCAGTTCAGCGGCGGCTTTCTGCAGGTCCGCGAGCATCGCCGGTTTATGGCGCAGGGCGAAGACGGCCTCATAGAGGCGACCGATGCACATGTTGTTGGCATTTTTTATTCCGCCAAAACGCCGTGCCAGTGCAAAATGCGCCTGCTGCGCCCGCTGCAGCATGACATCAGCGTAGAGTGGACTGTGGGTGAGCCGCTGCACCGCCGCGTATCCTCCCCAGAAGACGCCGCCGAGCCAGGAGGTATCCATATGCTCGCCCCAGGCATACAACTGGGCGTAAGCTGCCCGATGAAGTTCAGAAATGATCACCTTTCGGGTCTGCAGCGTGGGTGGGTGCTCTCTCGCCGCCGCCGCTCCAGATGCCCCGGCCGCGATGAGGAGTCCAGCCAGAAAGGAAAGTTTCCAACGATGGGGGGTCGGACGTAGCTTATTCATTG
>JAJYZF010000201.1 GCA_021800165.1 Planctomycetota bacterium
TTTTTATCCCTTTCCGTGATACCCTCCATCAGTGGAGCTACAACGTTGCTGGGGCCGATAAAAGATCGTTTCCGCCAACCGCTTGGCCATGGGCCGGAAATCGGCCATGGTGGACAGGTGGGACACAAGCCACCTGTGGGGGCAATTGTAGCAGAGCGGTGCGGGTGGGCACAACGCTATTTTGCGTCCTTTTTTCACGATTTTGCGACAGACACGCCATTGGGCACGAAGGCACCAGAGCCCGGAAAGAGGTCACCGCCGAGCCGTATGAGGAACGCAGAGGGTGCCGACGGTTCGGGAGTACCACGGGGCGTCCTTCCTGGTGCCGCTTCCGGCGACGCCCAGGCAAGACGATACACAGCGCCCACCGCTACCACCACCGCATCATTCAACCTTAACCTGTGGCAACCGTGCCGCGGACGCGGCAATTTTTTCAGGCAGCGGCTAACTGTTGCCTGAGATGGCGATTTGGCAGGCACGGTGCCGGAGGCTGGGTTGATTTTCAGATTAGCCGATTGGCAGGTGGAGCGGCGGCAGAGCGCCGGTTGACCGGAGTGGTTTCAGGGGTGGCCTAATTGCACGCCTGATCGAAGAGATACCAGGTGTCCATCGCGCTGGTGCTCTGGCCATTATAAATATCCGGACCGACCGGCTTATTGGGAACCAGAAAGCCCAGGCTGTCTGATACGTACAACCCGCCGCCGCCGCCCGTATACGACCGCACGGAGCCATCGGTAAAGAGCACATTAAAATAATTCGGGCCATGCGGGTAGATGGATATGTAGGCCGGCGGCCAGACGTTGCTGGCCTCGGGGTATTGAATCAGGTCCGAGACAATCGCCAGGGAATGGGAAATGTTGAGCAGACGCACTGCGGTGGCCGTCTGTTCGTTCCATTGCGTCATGCTCCAACCGCCGTAATCCGGCCGGGAAATCTGTTCGTATTCGTAGGAGCATTGCCGCTGCCAGTTTCGGCCGGGCTGGATGGGGCCGCGGCCCATGCTGTCGCTGTTGGGCCAGCCGTTCTGGCACGCGATATCCGCCAGCGAGGGGCAATAGAAATAAGGATCGTTGTCCGGCAGGGCGTTGGAACCATTGTATCTCGGCAGCACTGTGCCCATATAGCCGCCGCTGTAGAGCAGCCCCAGACCATTGTATTCGCCGTAGCCGTGGACATAGCCCTGCCCGCCACCGCATGTGTAATCGGTGAAAGTCGCGATGCCGTTGGAGTTATCGTTGGAGGTTTCCTCCAACGGTAGGTAATCCTGATTGACGTTGGCGTATTCCACCATTGCCAGGCCAATTTGATGCAGATTGCTGGCGCAGGCGACGCGGTTGGCCTGTTCACGCGCCGCCGCCAGTGCCGGCAACAGCAGGGCTATCAGAATGGCGATGATGGAGATCACCACGAGGAGTTCGATGAGGGTAAAACCGCGGCCTGTAGACCGCGAAACGGTCCCGGCTGTCTGGATTGCATCGGGAGCCTTCCCGATGCCTCGGAACCGGCCAAAGGCCGGCTTCCGGAGACTCGGGAGTCGGGTGATGGGAGTACGACGGGGGGGGGTGGTGACGGCTAGTGGCTGGCGGAGCATCAGGTTGGTATTCATGATGCTACTCCTTTATTAAACCACTGGGAGCCGCATCGGCGGCTACCCGGAACCTTACATCTCATGGCCCGCCCTGAACCTGCGGGCACGGCCCTCCACGACTTTTCACAACTTTTATCATACGATATTGTCAGGCACCGCACAACACGATTTTGCGTCTTTTTTTCGCGATTTTGCGACAGACGGATCATCACGCGGGTGTGCCCGTTTTTGTCAGTATCGGCCAAGTGCCCTGCGTAGCGGCAGTTCTGGGGCTGCACCCAGACGCCTGTGCTGGGCAACGGCGGGTGAGGACACTCGCGCCCCCAGACCAGCAGCGCAGGCGGCATTGGCCGATAACCACAGGCTTCGGCGGTTCCCGATAAAACGGATACACCCCATCAGGCCGCGACTGCGGCCGCTAGCGAAGCGGTCAGCTTTCAACGGTCATGGTTCTGCGCGTCGCGCGGCGTTTTTGTGGCCGTCAGGCCGGTTTGCGTCTACGGCCCAACAGCAAAACGCCCAGCGAGCCCATGGCCATCAAGCCCAAGGCAGAGGGTTCGGGAACGGGCCGTGTTTGAACAATAAAGTTCTGCACATTGACGGTAACGCCGTTGGAGGTGTTGCTGCCAAAAAGGCCGGTAACCACGTCGGTGATTGCCGGCGCGGTCGTACTCGTATAGGTGTAGGTTGCCTCCAAGGTGGACCCTTCGTACCAAGAAGCAGTTCGGGTGGCGGCGTCGTATGAGACCGCGAAGTCGTAAAAGCTGGTGTTGCTGAAGTTGGCGATAGGGGATAGGGTGACCCCTGGGACGGAGTTGGCGCCTGCGTAAAAGGTGGCCACGCCGCCGTCGCTGTTGACGTACCACCACGGGGAGTTGTTGTATGTCATTTCGGCATGGCTGGAATCCGTCATAAATCCAAGGCCTGCCCAGCCGTAACCATTTGAGCCTATCTCCGTGCTTGCTCCGACCTCAATGGCCGCAGAAATGGTGGTGGTGCCGGTGCTGGGCATGGTGTAGGGAAGATAGGCCGACCCGGCCCCGCTGCTCGTGGCTGTCTCAACCAGCTCGTTGGTCGTGCCGTTGGCGACGTTGGCTGCCGTGGTGTTGAACGATGTGGACTCAGTGGTTTGGGTGCTCCAGGCAGTGGTACCAACGGTAGTTGGCGACGGGATGGACCCCGCCAGTGGGCCGGTGCGGGCGAAGTCGTCTTGGTAAACGACGGCCGCGTGCGCAAAACCAGCAAAAAGAGCTGCGTCGCCAAAAGCTGCGACCGCCAAGGTAGCGGCCAGCACGGACGACCTGCGGCGAGATGAATAGGCCTCCATGATAAAACCTCCTAAAAAAGGAACTATAAATTCGTGCTGCCCGGCCGCACTTGGTGCGGCCCGCGGTCAGGCTTCAGCCGTCCCGTGGCTGGCCGCTGTGTTTCATACGCGCCTGCGGCAGCGGCCCAACAACAAAATGCCAAGCGAGCCCATGGCCATCAAGCCCAAGGTAGCGGGTTCGGGAACCGGGCCGATATACTGAGCCTGCAAAACCGTAGTTTCGCTCAAACCGCTTCCCAACGTGTTAACCAGCAGTTGCCAATCGGCCG
>JAJYZF010000202.1 GCA_021800165.1 Planctomycetota bacterium
GGCGAGAGTTTTTCAGCCAGCTTTTCCACCTGTTCGCGGGTGAGCGGAGTCAAGTCATATCCGCTTTGAGATTTTGTATCAGCCACCATGAACTCCTTCAAATATTGGGGGCAAAAATCAGCCCGTGCCCGGCCGACGGCACTATTTAAGCATCGCCGGATAAAGTCGCCGCAGCGCATCCACTTTCGGCATCGCCACACACGCAATATACGGCTGATCAGGATTTTCCTGCGCATAGTTGTGGTGGTACGCCTCTGCCGGGAAAAACTCAGTCAGCGGCTCCAACTGCGTGGCAAGAGGATGCGAAAAAATCCCCGCTTTCTGCAATTGGTCCATATACGCTGCCGTCACCGCACGCTGCGACTCGTCCCGATAGAAAACCGCCGATCGATATTGCGGCCCGATGTCATTGCCCTGTCCGTCAGCCTGGGTCGGATCATGCGCGACCGAAAAGAAAATTTTCAGCAGTTGTCCGAGCGTCATCTGTTGTGAGTCGTATTCAATCTGTACCGCCTCCGCGTGCCGCGTGCGACCGGTGCAGACGGTTTTATAGTTTGCTTTCTCCGCCGTATCCCCGGCATAACCCGGCACAACGGAGACAACCCCGTGCAGGGGCCGGTAAACCGCCTCCACGCACCAGAAACACCCGCCCGCGAGCACAATACTTTCAATGCCCGGCTTGCGGGGAGTATCGGTTACGGCATCCGGGAACGGTTTTGTGTAATGTTGCATGGTCATATACCCCATGATACGCACTCTCACGGTCACCGGATGTTATACCCGCATCTGGCCTAAATAGGTCGGCATGCCGGTGACTTATCGCGGCACGGGCCGGGAAAATTTTTCCGGGCACCCCCTGGGAGTACGGGTGTCCCCACCCACCGGATGCGATCATCCTAAACGCAAGCCGGTGGATTTAATCCGCCGGTGGCCACCGCAGCGAAAGCGGGTAATGCCCGCAAGGAGAGAAACGGATTTAACCGCAGGGGGCGCAGGGGAACGCTGAGGACGGGCGACTGCGCCGCCATATAGCCGCCGGCTTGCCGGCGGTAACGTCGGAAAGGGTATCAGGGTATCAGGAAATTGGGGGGGCGGACGCATCGCACGCCGTTTGATTCCGCCCGCCCCGCGCGTTATCGTTCTCCGTAGATATTGAAATCTCGGGGCTCGTATGGTCGCTATCAATGAAATCCTGTTGCGCGAATGCGCCGGTGAAGAATGCGGTGGCGATAACAACGTTCGCTCGGACAGTCGCGTCCACCACCGCAACGCCGAAAACCGAGCACCGGTAACCCGCAACCATCGCAGCGCCCCAATCCTCGGCTGCTGGCTGTCTCGCGACCCGATCGGGTATCAAGGCGGAATCAATCTTTACGGCTACGCCAATTCCTCGCCGGTGGGGAATGTGGATGCGGTGGGAGAGATATGGTGGCCGAACACCACACCAAATGTGGTCGTCAACCAGAATGGGCTCCCATCGCTGCACCTTTTCGTCACTACGGAAAACCAGCTATCTAATTTCACGCGCCTGCTTGGCGAGACGTCGGCCGCATGCCATCGCCGCGCACAAGCCCTGTACGAGCGGGGCAAGAGGTACGCAGGGGAGGTGGCCTCGCAGGCTATCGCCGTGGAGGCGTACGCGCTCTACCAGGAGGGCGTACTCCAGAATCTGCAAAGCGCGGAACAGCAGGCAAACAACACCCTTTGGATTACCCTCGCCTCGGTCACTGCGGGGCCCGCCGCCGAGGCGGTCAACAGCAACCTTTTTAGCTGGATCGGCAAGCCGCTGAGCAGTGCGATCCTTTTGGGTGGGACGGCGGCGTCATATGGCTACAACATCTACACGGCCGCGACCGAGCCAGTTGCCGCAGTGCCGCCGCAGTATCGCCCCGAGCAGCTACTATACAGGACGATGATGAACGCGCTGTTCAGCGACTACGTTGCGGCCACAGCCCGGTGCCATTGCGGTGGAAAGTGAGGCCCTGAATGTGGATTATCGTCGGCGCCTACCTAGCTTGCATCGTTGCGTCGCTGGTGGTGGCCACCGGGGCGGTGCTGGTCGAGCGATGGCGGCGCTGGTGGTTCTGGTCGGGGCTGGCGGCCATCTCCACCACCTTCTCCCTGTCGGTGGCGAGCCTCGTCCGCCCAGCCTCCGCTCCGAACGCTGGGGGCCTATGGGCATTCGCGTGGGTCACTGCTGCGTGCCTGGCAACCATCGCCGTGCTTGCGGTGGTGCTGCGGAGGGTCTGGGTGAAGCGATACCCAACTGCCCAATCCCGACAGGAGTGCTTCGATAGATTCTGGCGGGAGCAGTTACGCGACACGTTCCGGATGCGCCCGGACGAACTTGGCTCCCCGCGCGGGGGCGGGCAGGGCGAGGCCGAACTCCGTGCGCGGATACGCGAGTTGGAAGGACAGCTCGCGAAAATGGAGTCCGCCCGGGCTACGGCGCGTGGGGCGGCCGACGGTACCGAAGCGCCTCCCGGTGGCTGAGCGCCCCGGCGCGCTAAACTTCGTGAGTAATTCCATTTGAGGCCGATATGGTCGCCATCAATGACAATTCAATGCCCAGCTCCGAGACGGACCGCTGCCGCACGCAGCCTATGGTGGCTAATCTTTATCAGGGGATGTCGCTGGATGCGGCGACGGGGCTGTATGATGAACGGGCCTGCGATTATTCGCCGAGCCTCGGCCGCTGGACGAGCCAAGACCCGCTGGGGTATCGAGGCGGAGTTAACCAGCACGAGTATGTCGGGAGCAGTCCCGCCAACGGCGTGGACCCGATGGGCTGTTTACCTGAGACAAACGACGTAAGGCTGTTGGAATTGCAGGGGGAGGCATGGCTTTCGCAGGGTGACCAATACGCTGGTCGCTTGATGCTTGATTTTGCAGGCCAGTTGTTCTCGAACGGCAATGCTGGCAACGCTTTCCAAGGTGTCTACCACGAGATACTGAAGAGTGGAAAATACTACCGGGCCGCGCAGGCCTATTTCCAAGAGGAAGCAGCGCAATACGGGAGGCCCGGCACCTACAGGCTTGCACCAATGATTCCGCCTAGTGTAGTGAATTAAAATCATTGTAACTTATCATGGGGTGTTGCGTGTTACCTCGTAGAAAGCGAGGATAACACCGATGCGTGTAGCTCCAACCATTACCG
>JAJYZF010000021.1 GCA_021800165.1 Planctomycetota bacterium
CGGCGTCCAGCCGCACGATATACTTCTTCATGCCGATCCTCCTTGATCGCGGGCAACATCGCCCAATGGTTAGATCGGCTAATTCGGAAGATCACCCACAGCTTTTGACGGAACGAGCCACTAGGCGGCTCCGCGGCCTGCGTCTCGGCACGGCCGGTCGCAAGGCGCTCCATGATGGGCGACTCCTCGTCATCACGCCCTTCGGCGACGAGGTAACTCGCACCACTGCCGCGCAAGCGGTGCAGCGCAATGAATTGGTCGCAGCGATGGCTGACGCGGTGCTTGTGCCCTACGCCTCACCGGGCGGAAAGGCGGAGGTGACTGCGAAAAACGTCTTAGCCCGCGGCCAGCCGCTTTTTACTTTTTCAGGCGAAGGGAATGCCCGCCTAATCGAAGCCGGAGCACGGTGTTATGAACTCGGCCGCGTAATGGCGGGGCGGTCGGCCTGAGTGGATTTTCGTCAGGGCGGGCGGCGAGAGCACCCAACGACACTGGAGATCGCCGCTCGGCGGGAGGCACGCCATGCCGGCCTGTGACTTTTATAGCCTGTCTGACGCAGATTTCGTAGAGCTCTGTGGTGCTCCCCGAAAACTGGGCGCGCTGCTAAGGTAGCTTTTTCCTAGTTTTTGGGGTCGATTTTATGTCAGTAAAACGTCGTCGGTTTACGCCGCAGTTCAAGGCCACGGTGGCCATGGGGCGAGGCGGTTAATCTGGTGGCGTGCGGCTGGAGGCTGAGAACGGGGGAAGGCTTATTGCATGGATTGCCGTGGGCAAGCCCGTTTTTAGAGGTAATTTTAAGGCGCGCTGTTGGGCTTGCTCACGCGTGTGACGGCCACGGGTTATCACTGCGGATAGCGGACGGTCGTATCGTACGACCTATGTCAAAATACAAAAACTCAGGAAGCGGCGGGCAAGATGCCCGCCCCCCAAAAAAATGCCAGGCCCGGCAGGCTAACTGCGCTGCTGCGGCGGGCAAGATGCCCGCCCCCCAAAAAAATGCCAGGCCCGGCAGGCTAACTGCGCTACTGCGGCGGGCAAGATGCCCGCCCCCCCCAAGAAATGCCAGGCCCCCCCCAAAAAAAGGTCAGGGCGGGGGTAGCGCGATTTCCTTGACTGCGGCACATAAGTCGGTTAATGTTGATGTGTCGGCGTTTCTTGTGGTCGGAAAATGAGGTTGGTTCGGACCGTGTGCAAATAAAATGCCAAGCGGACCATTCATTGAACTTCGTTGATGACCAGCTTTTCCCCGTGTACGGGAAGGCGTTTTGGGCATCAGCTTCACCTGATTAAGGAGTAATTTTATGGCAGCGTGTGCATCCAATGACGGTAAAAGCCGCGAAGCTGAGCATCTTACCAGCCTGGGAATTCTGCTGGTACGGGTGGTTTTGGGAATCATTTTTATTTACTACGCCGGGCAACATGCGTTTGGATGGTTCGGCGGACGCGGAATTGGGGCCTTTGCCAATACGCTGGCTCATGATCATTTTCCCGTGCTGCCTGCACTGGTGTGGGCCTGGATGTCCGCCATTGCTGAATTGGTCGGTGCATCGCTGATCATCATTGGTCTGGTTTCCCGGTTGGCGGCCCTATTGATGATTTTGGATATGTTCGGGGTGCTTTGGGCACATTGGGCGGAAGGCTTCGGCGGCACCGATTTCAATATCGCCCTGATCGCCATGGCGGGTTTGGTTCTTATTGCCGGCCCAGGACAAATTGCTCTGGATTACCTCATTGGCTGTTCGCACAGTCAACCGCAACCGACGGGTTCCACTGCCGCGGCCTAAAGACCGGCCGACGAAAACGCAGTGCGGCCGGATACGATGGCCAATTCGCACAACTGCCGCCATGGCCGCATCGAACGCGCTGCGCGGATTGGGCTTTGCGGCAGGCAGGGTGTGTACAATAGTTGGTCTATGGCCGCGGTCTTGCGGCCTTCGTGCGGCAATTGCTGATGTTGCGGCGTCGCTATTGGCCCTTTTTCGGACCAAAGGCATGGCGGAGGTAATCAATAACTTCCCAGCGTTGTTTGCGACTCAGGGAATCTTGAAAACTGGGCATCGGGCTTTTTCCGTGAGTGATCTTCCAAAAGATAGCCCCATCGGTCTGTTTCCAGAATTTAGCGGTGGTCAGATTCGCGGGGTGCGGGCTTAAAAATGCCCCGGTCGGACCGTCGCCTTTGGCGTTGGCTCCATGGCACGCTACGCAATTCTGGGTAAAGATGGAATCCCCTGCGCTGATGGATTTGCCATTTATCGGAATCGGATTTTTAGCTTTAGAGGCATGGTGGGGAGCCTTCCAATGCGAAAACATCTCCGGCTTGGGAAACATGGTGGAGGTGGGCATGGCTCCCAGGGTCAGCAGTGCCGCACAGACCGCCGAAAACAAAGGAACCTTGGAAGACTTGAAAGACATAGGCGCAATCTCCATAAAAATTTTGACCTTATGGTCCAAGCCGACGCCGCAGACACATATAATACTGCCAGGTGAAGGCTAAAATCAAGTAACCGGACCTGTTAGTCCGATTTTGGCCGCGGGTTCGTTGGGCATCAACGTGGGCCGGTATCGCGGATCCTCGGTTGGGTTTATCATCATGGGTGTTCTGGGTGTTCTCCGAAAAAAATCACCCCTTGACTCGGGCCTTGCCGTGTGGTTATGATATTGCTTGGCGCGGGCCAGTCTCTACCGAAGAGCAGGGCTTTGAGGATGAATGCCCTGCCGCGCAGGTTTGTGTCTTTACGACACCTTATAGTCGCTTCCTCCTTAGACCGCCCGCGCCCTTTTTTTTTATTCACATTCAATACTTCACCAGGGGCGGTTCCCAGTAGCACCGGGACCGGGCAAAAATAACTGCACACTTTCCGGCTGGCCCTTTTGGCCGCCAGCTTCGTTGCCGGCTCCTTACAGACCCACTGCGGGGTATGCGCCTCGCTCACGCCTCGCCAGCGGTAACAAAAGTTCGGAGAGAGCTTGAGCGCCGTAAAACATGAATTTATTTTTGCGCGGTCCCACCGCATCACCTGCGGTTGGAACGTGGCGCGGCATGAACGGGCTGTGGTGCGCCCCGCTCTATCGGCGCGGCAACGATGGCGTCGAGATCCGCAATGCGCTGGTTCTGATCGGTTTGAAGATCGACCATGGTCTGCTGAATTTGCAGCATGGTCTGGTTCGGCCCAAGCTGCCGAGCGGCCAAAGCTCCGCCTTGCTGGTAGGCCGCACGGGTCAGAGCGGCCAGCATCCGCCAGCGCGGCAGAATATGACCGCGAAAAAGCCGCAATTGGCGCTGATCATTACGCAGGGCGATCAGGTCGATCAGCAGTCGGGAGGCCAGGCTGTTATATTGCCCGCGCCAGGAAGCATGGGTGGCGCGCAGTTGGTCACGGGCCTGGCGGATGGAGGCATCAATGGCCTGATAGCGCAGTGCCGGCACCACCAACGCCCCGGTGATATTCTGTACCGTGCCCTCCAGCGACGTGGAGAGGCCGAGGTCGAAATTGGGGATATATCGCATTTTCGCGCGGCGTATGCTGATGCGGCCCGCCGCCGCGAGTTTCGCAAGCGCCTGGAGTTTTGGATTGCGACGTACCGCCAAGGCCAAGAGTTGCTCATTACTCGCAGCCGGTACCGGCACTCTGGCAATGGCCTGCGGCGGCTTCAGCGGCGTATTGGCCGGTCGTCCCAAAAGGGCGTTAAGGGCGGCGAGTTGGCGCGGCAGTTGCTGGGTAAGTTCCAAAGCGCGGCTGCGCAGCAAATCAAGACGATTTTGGCCGGAGAGCCACTGCTGCGGCTGGACGGTGCCGGTTTTGATTCCGGCTTGATTCAGGGCAATTACACTCTGCAACAACGCTTGCCGTCGCCTGACCAATTTCAGCAGAACGGCGGTTCGGGCGTAGCCATACCAGGCATCGAGCACGTTGCGCCGCAGCGCAAAGCGCGTCGATTGATAATTCCATTGGGCCGCCACAGCACGCAACAACGCGGCTTGGGCATCGGCGGATAACTTGGACGGCCATTGGATATCCGCGCTGCCCATATTGGCCACCCCCGCAGTGGTGTTGGCGAAGGAAGCGGCCCCGCGGCTTAACAAGGTGCCCGCGTTAAGCATCAGGGTGGTGGTTTGGGTTCCGGCCTGCGGAATATTTTCAATGGCCACGCGCCACTGCCAATAGTATTGCTGCACCTGTGGGTTATTGCGCAGCGCATAATGCACCAATTGACCGGGCGTGGCGTTGAATGGCAAGGGCGATGGATGGCGCTGGGCGTAGGGCTTGGCAAAGGGCCGCCCGGCAACTTGCGCTTGTCGCCGCAGTTGGGCTTCACCCGCCGGGTGTACCGTGCAGCCGGCCAGACTGATGCCGGCCACCAAAGTCACGATCAACAGCCAGGGGCAAAATCCACACCGTTGGCCCAGAGCCTGCAAGGATGGCAAATTGAACATCATATATTGGCTCCAGTTTCAAGATGGGATTCGCCTGGGACCGGCGGTAGCGTGTTCCATTGTTTCCGAAGCCGCCACGCCATCACGATGTAATACAAGGCGGGGAGCACCAGCAATTCCAAAATAAACGCCGTACCCAGGCCCCCGATCATGGGTGCCGCCAAGCGGCGCATCACCGAACCGCCCGCACCTGTGGCCCAGAGCAGCGGGGTCAAACCGACCAGGGCCGCACAGGCGGTCATGGTCTGCGGACGGATGCGCCGCACGGCCCCGGTATAAACGGCGTCGAAAAGGTCGCGCTGGTTTCCAAGTCGGCCATCCTTGTGCGCCTGCTTCAAACTGACATCGAGATACAACAGCAGCACCATTCCCATTTCCACCGTTAATCCACCAAGGGCGATAATGCCCACCCACACCGCCACCGATAGCTGGTAATGCAGGAAATACAACGTCCATATCGCTCCCACCAGGCCGAAAGGAACCGATAAAAGTACGCCCAGCACGCGGCCCAGACTGCCGGTGGATACCAGCAGCAGAATGAAAATGATCAATAAAACCATGGGCACCACCAATTCCAAGCGGGCGTTGGCTTCTTGAATCTGTTGGTACAAGCCGATCCACTGATACGTGTAACCCGTGGGCAACCGGACACCGCGGCGGATGGCGGCGTTGGCTCGTTGAACGTAACCGACGGTGTCGCGGGTGGCAGTGGTGATGTTGACATAATTGACCGTCATCGCATTTTGGCTGTCAATCTCGGGTGGACCCGCGGCATAATGGATTTTGGCGATCAGGCCCAGCGTGATCACGCCCCCATCGGGCGTGGCAATGGGAAGTTCCCGGAGTGCCGAGGCACTGCCGCGGAGCTTGCGAAAATAGCGGAGGTTGATGGGCAGGCGCTGCAACCCCCGCACCATGGTACTCACCGGATCGCCGCCGACGGCCATGGTGATGATGCGTTGCACCGCCGCCTGGGTCAGGCCGTAGCGCATGGCCCGCAACCGGTTGATATGGATATCCAGGTAATAACCGCCCAAGGTCTGATCGGCGATGGCACCGTCGGTCCCCGGTACGCCTTGGAGCACGTGCGCGATCTGATTGGAAACCCGGCCCAACACCTTGAGGTTTTCGCCGAAGATGCGCATGCCCAGCAGGGTCTTACTGCCGGTGTTGGCCATATTGACGCGATTGGTGATAGGCATGGTCCAATAGGCCGCAAAGCCGGGAATGTTCAGGGCCTGGTTCAGCCCGTCGTGATGCTTTCCGCCGGCGCTGGTCCAGCCGGCCATGAGTTGGCTTAAAGAGAGGTGGGCATGGGCCGGCCAGAAGGTGCGCCGGAGCGGCCATGAAAGCCAGTGCGGCCAGTGGTCATAGAACCGGGCCACTGGCACGACGGGCCAAGCGGTCCGGCGTTTGAGGCGGATGATGGTATCAATCATGTTCAGCGGAGCGGAATCGGTGGCGGTATCGGCCCGGCCAATTTGTCCCCAGACGCTTTTCACCTCCGGGAAACTTTTGATGATTTTGTCGCTCTGCTCCAGCACGTAACCCGCCTCACCGATACTGATACCTGGATAGGTTGTGGGCATATATTCCAGATCACCTTCATAAAGCGGGGGCGTAAACTGCGTGCCCAAACGGGTCCAGGGCCAGTAAATGGAAATGCACAACGCCGCAGCCGCTACCAGCAGCAGCCACCGCCAGGCCATGGCCGTGTTGAACACCGGACGAAATACCTTCTGCAGCCACCTGCTGACTAGATTGTGCTCTTCGTGAATGATCTTCTGCGGCAGCACCAGCAACAATGCCAATACCATCCAACCGCCGCAAATCCACCAATGGTAGCGGGCCATCTGGCCATGCGAGCCGATGGCCAAGTACAATCCAGCCGCAGGGCCGAAAATTATGGCCGACGCCGCAGACCATTGCAGCCACGATGGCCACTGCTCCGGAAACAACCGCGGCGTCACAAAATAAATCATCAAAATGGGGACGACCGTAATGGAAAGCACCGCCGCGGCACCAATGGCAAACGTCTTGGTCAAGGCCAGCGGGCCAAACATTTTGCCGCTTTCACCGGGTAAAATAAAAATCGGCAGGAAACTGATGGTGATAATCAACAGGCTGAAAAATAGTGCCGGCCCGACTTCCTGGGCCGCCTCCAGCATGAGCGTGGACCGCGGACGCGGCGGTCGGCCTGCGGCCGCCCCCCGCTCGTCGCGATTGATCCGCTGGTGCGCGTTTTCAATCATCACGATCGAACTGTCCACCACCACGCCAATGGCGATGGCGATACCGCTAAGACTCATGATATTGGCGCTCACATCGAGCCAATAGAGAATCGCCAGGCTGATGATCATGCTGGCTGGAATTACCACAATGGCCACCAAACCGCTGCGTCCGTGCCATAAGAACAAAAGGCACACGGCCGCCACCACAATCATTTCCTCCAGCAGCGTGTCGGAGAGCGTATGAATTGAACGGTTGATGAGGTTATCCCGGTCGTAGCCGGTTTTGACGAACACACCGGGCGGCAGGCTCGTAGAGAGGCTGGCTAATTTCCTTTTTACCCGTTGCACCACCCGATAGGTGTCCGCGCCGGAACGCACCACCACAATACCGCCTACCACCTGCCCGCGCCCGTTCCAATCCAGAATTCCCTGCCGCTGCCGGCCGGCAATTTGCACCGTGGCCACGTCCCGCAGTGGAAGCGGCGTACCATCGGGGGCCTGGGCCACGGGAACGTTTTCGAGTTGGCTTTGATTTCTCAAATATCCCCGGCTGCGCAGCAGATACTGCAACTCGCCAATGTCCACGGTCGCGCCGCCGACATCGTTGTTGGATTTTTGAATAGCATCGGCCACCTGTTCCACGGTCAGGTGGTAGGCTCGAAGCCGGTTGGGATTCACCACCACCTGATATTCCTCGGAAAAGCCGCCTATTCCCGCTACCTCCGCCACGCCAGGTACGGCGTCGAGCTGATAACGCACAAACCAGTCTTGCAGGGAGCGCAACTGCCCGAGATTGATATTGCTGGAGACCAGAGGCCGGCCCGACAGGGGCGATTTTCCCGGACGGTCAAAGGCCCGCACCAGTACCAGTTGGGCCCGGCGGGCAGCGGGCACTTGATGCCGATGGGCATACCAACGATGGCTTTTCGGATCGTGCCAGATTCCCCCGGGGTGATTTTTGCAATACCAGCCGGGATATAGCACGTACTGATACGCCCACCCGGCACCGGTGGCGTCCGGACCCAGTTGCGGGGTGACCCCTTTGGGCAGCAACGCCTTGGCGGCATCCAGATACTCCAGCACGACGTTGCGTGCCCAGTACAAATTGGTGCCATTTTTAAACACCACCGTCACCAGGGAATACTCGAACATGCTCTGGCCGCGGACGGCCTTAACATCGGGTACATGAATAAGCTGGGTTTCGAGCGGATAGGTGACCTGCTGGTCCACCACTCCGGGCGTCTGGCCGGCATCATTGGTCAGTACCAGTACCTGTACGTCGGAGAGGTCGGGCACAGCGTCGAGCTTGCTGTGAAAGGCGGCCCAGCCGGCCGCGACCATTACCCCCAGAGCCACCAGCAGCACCAGAAGGCGGTTGTGAATCGAGATTTCTATGATTTTGCGGATCATCGTCCGGCCTTTCGCTTGGGTGAGAGCCGCGGGATAAAGCGAGCCTTGATCGCATTGAGTTGCGACTCCACATCGATCAGGAACTGCCCGCTGGTAACCACTTTTTGGCCCTTTTTCAGACCGGAGATCACCTGGACCATACCGTGCCCGCCGCGTAAGCCGGTCTTAACGGCTACCGGATCAAAATGGTCGGGCGACACTTCCACAAACGCCAGCTTGCCGGTACCCATGTTCATCACCGCCACGCGCGGAACCAGGAGGCACCGGGGAACCGGCGTGGTATGTATCTTTGCAAGGGCGTACATGCCGGGACGCAGTTGTCCCAGGCGATTGTTCAAAACAATGCGCACGGTGGTGTTATGGAAACGCGGATTCTCATACGGATTGATGAAAATGAGCTTTCCGGTAAAGCTACGCCCCGGCAGTGCCGCGAAAGTGGCGGTTACACGCTGGCCCTCGTGAATCCACGGCAATTGATTGTCAAACACCCGGGCGTTGAGCCAGACGATTCCAAGGTTTTCAATTCGCATGGTGGTCGTGCCCGACTTGACGAAGGATTTCTGTTCAACTTGCACATCCGTAAGGGTGCCGGTGCTTGGGCTATAAAAGGTAATATACGTTTGAGCATGAAGCGTTTTCTCAATGTTTTGAATTTGCGATCGGTTGACACCCAGGAATTTCAGCCGATGTTCGATGGAGCGCAAGAGTTCCTGCGCCTCACGTGTGGCTCCAAGCTCGCGCGACTTTTGCAAGATGATTGCGGATTTCCGTGCGGCAATAAGCTCTTCCTCCGCGGTCACAATGGCGGGACTGTAGAGCGTGAATAACTTTTGGCCTTGGCGCACGGCCGTGCCGTTGGTGGTGGCATAAAGTTTGCCGATCCAACCATTGGTCCGCAGATTGATGCTCCAGCGATTTGGGGCGGCGGCTTGCAAATAGCCGACCGTTCGAATGGTTTTTCGCAGCATGCCCTCCCGCACCGTCGCGGTTTGAATTCCCATATTCTGCGCCATAACCGGATTCACCCGCACCTGCCCGGCCGGAGCTGATTTTCCCGTGGAACCGTAGACGGGAATTAATTTCATCCCCATGGAACTAATTCCCGGCTGCTTAGAGATGGACGATGGCCCAACCATCGGATCCCACCAATACAATATTTGGCGTTGGGGACTTGGGGCCGCCCCGCCGCCACCGACCACCTTGGCGGCGCGGGTGGTTGATCCCAGCCAACGGCTGATCGGGCGATGATTCCACGCCCCTACCGCCATCCCGATGAGTAGGCTTACGGTTATTGTGGAAATTACCAGCAGTGCTTTGAAAATCTTCATGCCATCCTCGGTTTTCATCAGGACCCATGGTCTGGGCCAAGAGCGGCACCACGCGCCGCCAGGCGTAAACAACTACAACTAATATATACATTTATTTATATGATGAGAACGCATTTGCCGCGCAAAGGAGCAATCGCAAAACCCGTGACCCCGGAATTGAACCCGTGGTATTGCGGCGGTGCCGCATTCAAGACCATGGTGCGTACCGCCGATGACCAGGCCAGCGCCGGATGGACCAGATACGGTGTTGTATCGGTCGATGCGCCGGCGACGGCGGATTTTGGCGTCTGTACCACGGTGCAGGTGTAGGGTTTTGGATGTTGATCGGCGGTAGCGGGGCAGATCCGGTGCGCCCCGCCGGGCCGGGCCGCCATCATCATGGATTTCATCATGGCGCAGGCGCAGCATTTGCGCACGTTGGATTCACGCGCAGCCCGGCAGACCCCTGTGGTCACCACAGTTGGAAACGCCACCCCGAAAACCAAAGCCCACACCATCAATTGGCGGATCGGCCAAAGCAATATCCTGATGCTGGTCATGTCAACTCACAAATGCTCTGCCTGTATAAAAAGCCCCAGGCCCATTTTCCGCAGTGCCTCAAGCGGTGGATTTCAATGGTGCAACTGATCCCGCAGTTGAACGCTCATCCACATGCCGCCCATTTTCCACCAGATTTTCTCCGGAAAAATCGTATCATCGGCGGAATCCATCCGGCCCGTAACTTTGATGATTTTTCCCACATAAGCGGCCAACGGAGCCGGGTTCGTCAAAAGTGTCCACGCCCGGCCGCTAACCAGAATACCCGCGGGAAGGCCGCTGGCCAGGCACTTTTTGCCGCAGGTCTTACCGTGGGCCCGGCCCTTCATCTGCATGGTGCTGTAACAGGCCATATCCAATAGTTCACCCTTGACGGTTACTTTTTTGGGCATGGCCGCCTGGGCCGACATCCCCGTCCAAGCCACCAGCATCATGGCGGTCATGATGGAAAAGGTTATTTTGTGCATCCGCAAAGCTCCTGCTGAAGAGACATTCTTATCGGTCTGCCGCCGGGTCTATAATGAGCGGCTCCAGAGCTTACAACGAGCCTTAAGGCCCAAAAAGTTCCAAACCTTCTATTTTTTTCTGCAGGTGCGGCCTGATCAGGCACACTCCAAAGGATATTTTCCCGTTCCCCGCACCGCGAAAGACGGATTGACAGGTTAGGAGCGACTTCGGCACAGCGGCGGCCGCGGGTGGCTTTCATACTGTCGGCTTTTGAAGATGCCGGTGACTGCCTGGGGCTTGGTCGGTAAGCAGCAGGTTTCGCAACATCGCCCGGCCGCGGCTAAGCCGCGAGCGAATAGTTCCGACTGGAATATCCAAAATGCCCGCCGACGTTTCATAGTCATAGCCGCCAATATCGACGAGTAAAATGGCCCAGCGCATTTCATCGGGTAGTGCCCGGAGAGCTTCTATCAATTGGGCGTCGGACAGATATTCCAGCAATTCCTCGGGATGCTCAATTTCATCTGGAGCCGGCATCGCAGGCGACACCGCCCGCCCGGCGGGTTCCGCGGCCAAAGCCTCCAGGCTTATAACCTGCCCTTCGCCCACGCGCCTCCGCCACCGGTCCGTCCAGGTGTGACGCAAAATGGTCAATAGCCAAGGCTGAATGCCACTCTGGTCCTGCAGCGCGGGCAGCGCCCGGCTGGCCTTAAACAGGGTTTCCTGGGCGATATCCTCGGCTTCGGCCATATTGTGGGATAGCAGCATGGCGCTGCGCAGCACCATGGCCCGGTGGGGCCACACCAGGCGGTAGAAATCAGCGCAGGTATCTTGCGATTCCGGAACAGCCATTTCCCTTCAATTCCATCGGGTAATTCATGTCACTTTTATACCCGACTACCGCCTGCATACCAATCGGACGTGGCGGCTTGGTCGAAGGTTTGGGGAACCGGCCAATTTAATTTCGCAGCCGCGATGCCAGTTTCAGCAATGTCGCCGGTGAACTGCGTCCCATCAGACAGATCCAACGGCCATGGTGTGCGCCCTGAATTAAGTTCAAGTGATCGGTCCGCACCACCTGATATTGCAGACCTTGGAAATAAACCTTCTGACCCCTGGGACCGGCGACACGGTTGCCCGTAAGCACCACCACCGGTTGGGCCGCCGACGAAAGCAGCGCACATGAAATCTGGTGATGGCCGATCTCAATCATGTAACAGGAATTCATCTTGGCCATGGGGCACGTTTTCAGCCCCGGCAGGCAAGTGCAGGCCTGGGCCAAGGCCGCGGCAGCGGACGACCGCGTAAACTGGGCGGCGTGAACAGGCCCGCGGGCGACCGCCAACTGATACGCATGCGTCAAATCGGCCAGCGAGGCCCGGGCCGGGGCTGCCGCAAGGATCGAAAACAACACCCACCCCATCGCCAGAAACGCCGCGGCTCCCGCGGCGAGGCCCACACCAAAGCGACGTAAATTCCTCCGTGGTCTGTGGATGGCCCGGCTGAGCCGCCGGTCCAACGCCCCTGTATCCACCGGAAGCGTGGCCAACCCTCGCAGGCGACGCACCAGCGCAGCGTCAAAAGCATTGTCTTTTGGATCAGGCGTAGACATGCGCAACTCCGTTGGCCGCGGGCCAAGAGGTAAAGCGTACAAACTCGCCGCCCGCAGGCCCGCTCCTTTCCAGATAAACGCAAAATTTCGCCAAGAAGTTCAAAATTCCGCCCATCCCAGAAAATTCTCTCTACTCGCCACCGCCGGCAATAGCCGCCAATTCCGATTCCTGCTCGGCAAGCTGAGCTTTCAGGCCTTCCACCACTTTGGCTGGGGCTTTGCTGACGAAGGCCTCGTTGGCCAGTTTGGCCCGATTGCCGGCGATGAAGCGCTCCAGCTCGGCGCGGCGTTTGGCCAGCCGCTGCATTTCCACCTCTGGATCGATCACACCCGCCACAAATATCCGCACATCGGGTACGATGGCGACGGCGGCGTCGGCGGGCTTGGGCGCATCCACGGCAATGGTCAGCACGCTGCCGGAGAGCGGTTCAACAATGCCCCGACCAGCCTCCAGCAGTAACTGTATTTCGGCGGTGGCGGGTTGCAGCGTTACCGCCAGAGTTTTTTTGGCATCCACATTGTATTGGTTGCGGATATCGCGAATTTTGCGCGTTATTACCTGCACCAGGGCCAATTGCCCCTCGGCCTGCGGTGCGGCCAATTGCGGTATTACCCTGGGAAATGGGGCGGTAATCACCGGGCCGGCGCGTTGGGGCAGTTTTTCCCAAATCGCTTCGGAAATAAACGGCATCAGCGGATGGAGCAGTCGCAGGCTGTTATCCAGGCAATACAGCAAGATGGATTGCACAACGCGGTCTTTTTGCCGCAGCCGGTTTTTGGCTATTTCCAGATACCAGTCGCAGAGATCATTCCATAAAAATTCATACAAAGCCGCTGCTAAAGGGGCGAAGCGAAAATAATTGATCGACTCATCCACCAAGCCGACCGTGTAATTGAGCCGGGCCAATATCCACCGATCCGCAATATCCACATTCGGGATCAGGGCAATTATTTCTTCCGTGGTGGGCACGGCCACGTCGGCCGTATTGGATAAAATAAAGCGCGAAGCATTCCATATCTTATTGGCGAAATTCCGGCCCGCATCAAACCGCGGGCTGGTGTTGCGGCCGGTGGTTTTGTCCTTCACCACCGGCAGACGAATATCCTGCGTGTCGGTAATCATTGAGGCCAACGTGTAGCGCAAAGCATCGGCCCCGTGGCTGTCGACAATATCCACCGGGTCCACGCCGTTACCAAGCGATTTTTTCATGGGCCGGCCCTGGCCATCCTGAATCACCGCATGAATGTAAACTTGTTTGAATGGCACATCGCCATGCAGATACAGGCCAAACATCACCATCCGCGCCACCCACAGCGACAAAATCTCGCGTGCGGTGGAAAGCACACTGGTGGGATAAAAATAAGGCAGAAGCTGATCCTGATCTTGGTCGCTGGTGCCCTGGGCCGGCCAACCCATGGTGGACAGCGGCCAGAGTGCGGACGAAAACCAGGTGTCGAGCACCTCGGTCCCCGGTATCGCACCCACACCGCCCAGGGCGAGTACCAAGCGAATGACATCGGGATGCCATGTTGTAAACGAGCGGTCCTCTGGCGACAGTTGCGATTGGCGGTAACAGCGGAAAACCTCCGCGATTAATTTTTGTGCCGCCGAGGTCTTGGGTGCCATGGCGATCTGGAAGCTAGAATCGAAGTTAGACTGATGCGCCAGCAACGCGATGTCGTACGCAAGGAAAGCCTGCTTTAGCCCATCCAATTCTTTTCGGGTATCCTCGCCCGTCGGGCGGTCCGTCTTCACCGTCCACACTGGTATCGGATGGCCCCACCACAACTGACGACTGATGCACCAGTCCCGCTTCTGGCTTAGCCAGTCGATATAACCTTTGGCATAGCGTTCCGGCGTTATTTTCACGCGACCATCCCGAAGAGCGTCAATGGCGGCCTGGGCCAGCCCGCTGGTCTTGCGGCCATCGGCTAGCGTAATGCCGCCTTTCACATCGCCCATTTTCACAAACCATTGCTCGCTTAAATACGGCTCAATGGGCGTTTTGCTGCGGTCGCTGTGGCCCACTTCGTGTTCGTGCGGTTTTTTCTCGACAATCAGGCCAAGGCTTTCCAGGTCTTCCAACACTTTCTGCCGGGCCGCGGTGGCAAATTTCAAACCCGTGTAATCGTAATCTTTTCCGCCAAAAGTGCCCTTACCGCTGCCATTCACTTTGCCATCGGGGGTAAGCAAATTAATTCGCTGCAAACCGTGCCGCTGGCCCGTGGCGTAATCGCTGGGATCATGGGCCGGCGTCACCTTTACCACCCCCGTGCCGAACTTGGGATCCACCAGCAAGCCATCGGCAATAATGGGAATTTTCCGCCCCACCAGCGGCACCATCACCTGGCGGCCGATAAGTTTGTTATACCGGGAATCATCCGGATGCACCGCCACGGCGGTATCGCCCAACATGGTTTCCGGGCGGGTGGTGGCGACAATCAGAAATTCCGGCTCGCCGGCGCGCCGCTCTACCACCGGATAGCGAATACTGGTTAATTGCCCCTGCACAGTTTCATAATAAATTTCATCATCGGCCACCGCGGTTTGGAGTTGGGTGTCCCAATTTACCAGGCGCAAACCACGGAAAATCAGCCCATCCTTAACAAGTTTGAAAAAGGCCTCATGTACCGCCCCGGCACACTGGTCATCAAGCGTAAAGCGGGTACGGTCCCAATCGCAGGAGCTGCCGATGAGTTTAAGCTGCGATATGATACGGGTCTGGTATTCGTCTTTCCATTGCCATATACGTTGAACCAGCCCTTGCTTGCCCAGATCATGGCGGGTTTTCTTTTCCTCTTCAAAAAGGCGCTTTTCCACCACCGCCTGCGTGGCAATGCCGGCGTGATCGGTTCCCGGCATCCACAGCGTGTTGTCCCCTTTCATCCGGTGGTAGCGGATTAAAACATCCTGAACCGTGCCGTTAATGGCATGACCCAGATGCAACGCCCCGGTTACATTGGGCGGCGGAATAACGATACTGAAGCGCCGCTCGGGCGGCCGGTCATCCGGCACAGCATGAAAGGCCCGTGCGTCCAGCCACTGGGCATAAATCCGCGTTTCCACGGCCTTGGGATCATATTGTGGTGCTAATTCGGTCGTCATGGCCAGAGCTTGTCCTTCTCCAGTGCCTCCGCTTCGTGGATCAGCCGGTATTCAATGCCATCCACCAGGGCCTGCCAACTGGCCTCAATTACATTTTCAGAAACACCCACGGTGCCAAAGACACCCTCCGGCGAACGGAACTGAATGACCACCCGTACTTTGGCCGCGGTTTCGGCGGAGGAATTCACCACCCGCACCTTGTAATCCAGCAGATGCAGTTGGGCAATGCCGGGGTAGTGCGGCAGCAACGCAGCGCGCAACGCCGCATCCAGCGCATTGACCGGACCATCGCCCGTAGCCGATTCGCTGACGGTGTGCTTGCCGATAATCATTTTCAGGGTCGCCACCGTGGATACCGGCCCGTCTCCGCGGCGCGAAATCGCGCAATGGTAGCTTTCCAACTCGAAAAATCCGCGGTACCGGCCGATCTGCTTACGCAGCACCAGTTCAAAGGAACCTTCGGCCGCCTCAAACTGATAACCCGCGGCTTCCCGCGCGGTAATCTGATCCAGCACTTTTTTAAGGGCCACACGGTCATTTTCAATCTGAAATTTCCGCCCGGCCTTGGCTGCGATATTGGAAATGCCCGAGAGTTCCGACACCAAAATGCGCCGGGAATTACCCACCGCTTCCGGCGGAATATGCTCATACGAACGCGAAAGCTTGTTCACCGCATGAACGTGCATTCCACCCTTGTGGGCAAAGGCGCTGGCACCTACAAACGGCTGATTGTTGATAAAATTAAGATTGGCAATTTCGTAGACAAAGCGCGACACTTCCGTCAAATGGTGCAGCGATTCGGGCAGCAGGCAATCGAAGTCCATTTTCAGACGCAGATTGGCAATCACGGTGGTGATATCCACGTTACCGCAGCGTTCCCCCAACCCGTTGATGGTGCCCTGGACGTGCACCGCGCCGGACCGCACGGCCACCAGCGAATTGGCCACCGCCAGGCCGCTGTCGTTATGGGTGTGAATGCCCACCGGAACGGCCACGCTGCCCATGGCCTTTTTCACAAATTCCGCCACCCGCAGCGGCAGCGAACCGCCGTTGGTATCGCACAGGCAAACCAGCACCGCTCCGGCCTGGGCCGCCGCCGAGAGGGTTTTCAAGCCGTACTCGGAGTTGGCCGCGGTGCCATCAAAAAAATGCTCCGCATCATAAATCACCTTGCGCCCCAGCCGCGTGAGATAAGCCACAGTTTCGGCGATCATGTCCAGATTTTCCTGCAAGCTTACGCCCAGCACCTCGGTGGCGTGGAGATCCCAGGTTTTTCCCACCACGGTGACATACTCGGTTTCGGCATCGCGCAAGGCGGTTAAACCGGCGTCATCCTCCGGCTTTATTCCTTTGCGGCGGGTCATCCCAAAGGCCACCAGCCGGGAGTTGGTCAGATGCAAGGACCGCGCCTCCCGGAAGAAGGCCTCATCCTTAGGATTAGACAGCGGATAACCGCCTTCGATAAAATCCACCCCAAGTTCATCGAGTTTGCGGGCAATCAGCAGTTTATCCTGCACGGAAAAAGATACCCCTTCACCCTGGCTGCCATCGCGCAGTGTGGTGTCATAAATTTCAATGCGTGTCATAAATTACCTCCGGCCACTCTGTAAGCCGCCGCCCCCTATTGTGGCGGCATCCAGAGGGAATATCAATGATGGCCGCGTCCCATGGCGGTTCTTGGCGGACTTTGCGCGATTTTTAGGCTCACGTCGGCGAAGCTGCGGCCCGCCGCAGGCTCGAATTGCCCAACTGCCCGCAAGCCCCCATCAAATCGCGGGCATGGGTGACACGACGTTTGGCGAAAATGCCCAAACTGCGCAGTTGGCGGACAAAGGCGACCAATTCCTCCTCGCCGGGGGTTGCAAATGCCGCCGGTTGCTGGGGGTTATAGGCAATCACATTTACCGTCACCGGCAGAGACCGGCACCATTGGGCAATTTTCAGCGCATCTTGCGGGCGGTCATTGACATCTTTCATCAGCACGTATTCAATTAAAAAGCGGCCGCGCCGCGGCAGCGGATATTCCAGCAGAGCCTGGCGAAGCTCGGCCAACGGCATGGCCTTGTTCACCGGCATCAAGGCGCTGCGCAGGTCGTCGTCGGCGGCATTGAGGGAAATCGCCAGACGCAGATGCGGCCAGTTCAGTGCCGTTAGTTTTTTAAGACCGTCAATTCGCCCCACGGTGGACACCGTGATGCGGGATAGAGGCATATTAAAACCACCCGGATCGGTAAACACCCGTATAGCCTGCACCACCGCGTCAAAATTATCCAGCGGTTCGCCCATACCCATAAACACCAGATTGCGAATGTCCGCAGCGGGGTCTCCGGGCCGCCGCGACATCGGTTCCGCCTCGCGCAGAATCGCTCGCGCCGCCATCAACTGCACCACAATTTCCGCCGCAGTCAGGTTCCGCAGCAACCCCATACGCGCGGTCTGGCAAAAAGCGCAGCCCATCCGGCAACCAACCTGGCTGGACAAACACAACGTATACCAGCGATGCCCATGAAAGCTTTGCATCGCCACAATCACGGACTCCGTTTCCAAGGTTGCCGCTCCGGACCGCCCCGCTTCCAGGCAAAATTTCATCCCTCCCTCATCCTGTTTCATCCGGCTTATCGCGGGCATGGCCGTGAGCGGCGCACGCAACAAGGATTCCCGGTACCGGTCGCGGGCGGATGAATGCGACATTCCAGCAGCGGCCGCAAACTCCGCCAGGGTTTGACCGCAATGCAGCGACGTACCGCCATAGCTGCGTGGCGTATTATCCAGAATGGGAACTTCCAACCGCAGGCTCCAGGATCGCTTTCCAGTGCGGCGCTTCTGTCAGCCGCCGCGTTAGTATAGCATAGTGCCGCACTGACCACAGGAGTCGCCAGGCCGCCCGCAGCTCTCCAAAACGTTGCCGGATCGCGCTGCCCTGGAGGTGCTCGCTCCCAGGGCCGTTCTGGTTATCGGCTGGCTCGTAACTATTCCTAGCGCCCATCCTCGGGGGCCATAAGCCGCCGTATCTCCGCCAATAGCCGCTGCAAATCCGCTTCGTCGGTCACCCCCGGCGGAACCAGAGGCGTGGTTTCAACCGGTTCATCCGGCGCGCTCTTCCAGGTAACATCCAATACCAGGGTCGCTTCCATCACCCCCTGCCGATAAACGTTTTCCACCCGTGGCCGCCGCACTTGCGACCACGCCAACTTTCGACCGTCGAGCTTGATCCCCCCCGGTCCCGCCACGGCCCAGGCCCCGCGTACCCAACTGATGACCAAAAATAAATGAATGCCGGCCGCCAACACCAACGCCGGTCCAGCCACATAAACAATGCGGTTATTGGCCAACCCCAGGCTTTGCGGTGCCACCAGCCCCACCACCATCAGAGTCACCGCCGCCAGCACGGCCGCCAGCGCCGTTAGTTCGCGCAGCCGCCCCGCCCGTGACATATTTCGCGGGCCGATATAAATCAACCCATCGCGGTGCCACCAAAACCCGCCGGGGGCCGATACATCTGACTTTTCCGGAGTCTTTTTCATATTCTTAGGCCGCAGACGCAACAGAACAGCCCCGTTCACCACGTTGGCTTGACGCCTCTAAAATCCGCCGGCCATCTTATGTGGATCATATCCACGGCGACGGTGGAACCCGGCCCAGCAGCGGGCCGGCCGGACCATTTTTCAGATTTTTTCAGGCTGTACGTAGCACCGCTGCGCATCTATAGTACGCTTTGCGGCCTTCGGTGGCAAAGCCGCTGAAAATAAGGTCGAGCAAAGCCCGGCACCGCCGACCCACCTATTGGCAACCACTCCGAGATGGCACCGAATCCAGAGACAATTCCCGCCCATATTTGCCCACGGTGCCGTGCTGTCCAGCGTGTGATCTTGTTTCCGCTGGCGTCGATGAAGGTACCACACACCAGCATGATGACAACACTTTTGCCGACCACAAATCATGCATATCGATGCCATAATATGAACTATTGGATATACCGATACTGGGCGATACAGGATTCGAACCTGTGACCTCATGCGTGTCATGCATGCGCTCTAACCAACTGAGCTAATCGCCCGGGTGCCACAACGCCGTTGATACTATCAAAATCCGGCCCAACTGCCAAATTGCCGCCGCCACGGCCGCCGGAGCAGCCGCAATGGGCGGATTTTTTTGCCCCGCCTTTTATCTTCCACCCAGCCGAACAATAAAACATTCCATGTTGCGGCGCGGATCGCCCACGCTGGTTTTGCCGGCCATATCCGCGGCCAACAAGGCCGCACTCGCGCGGCCGGCACCGGTAAGCCCCCACTTGCGAGCCAAGGCTATGGTGGCGGCGGCACGGGGCGGCGGATAGAGTTTCAAATCCCGGGCAACTTGACTCTCCGGCAACCTCCTCTCCAAAAGCTCCCGCGCCTTTAACACCTGATTGAGCCAGTAAAATACCGCTCCCACCAGGGTATAACCAATGCGATGATCCATCTGCCAGAGTTCGTCGTGGCGTTGCAAAGCAGTCCGAATATCACCTTCCGCCAGGGCGTTAATGAAGTCCCACACCTTGTGTTCATGCTGAAAGCCCACCAGAGCGTCCACCGCAGATACGGAAATTTCCGCAGCGGTGCTGGCGTACAGCGAGAGCTTCTGGAGTTCGCCATCCAAACGCGCTAAATCCGGACCGATCAATTCCGCCAGCCGCAGCGCCGCATCCGGACGAATTACCTTGGCATAGGTATTTTTGGCCCGCTGGGTGATCCAGGCCGGCAGGGCGTGTTCCGATGGCGGGTCGCAACTGTGAATGGCTCCCTGGCTATCAAGAAATTTATGCAGCCGCGTGGTTTTCATCCAACTGGAACACACCAGCACCAAGGTGCAATTTTCGCTGGGTGCCTCGGCATAGCGCAAAATGAGATCTCGCGGCGAAGTGGTACCCACGGCCGGGCGGGCATTGGCTTGGTCGGCAATGCCGATCTCCGATTCATCAGCCTCCTGGTCATCCGCATCGCTGACACCGGCGGCACCGGCCGCAGCCCCACCGCGTGGCCGAAACAACGCATCCGCCGGGTCCACCACCACCAATTTGTTCGGGGCAAACATACCCCCAGTCCGACATTCATCCAAAATAGTCTGGACGGAGGCGGTTTCATCCAGACGGATATATCCAAAGTCCGAATCGTTGGCACTGCGGAAGGTGCTGCGAATTTGATCCAGAATATCGCGCCGTAAAAATATCTCGGTGCCCGCCAGTACCGTCACCGGTTTGACGCGAAAGGAGGAATGGCTCGTCACGGTTTTTGCCACAATACACCCTCTAGGTTCCCCGGTTTACAGCGGCACAAAAAAAACGCGCCACCGGTCGGGCCAAGCCGGACTGGGGCCGTCGGGTCAAGGCTATTTCGCCTGCCGGGCCGCACGTACCGCATCCACAAACTGCCGGGCGGTGGCGGCAATGGCGGAAAAATCCTGGGCGGCCAGGGCGGCTTTGCTGATCAGCGACGAACCCGCACCCACAGCCACCGCACCCGCCTGAATAAAGGCCCCCGCGGTCTTCACATCCACGCCACCGGTAGGCGTTAATTTCAGATATGGCATAACCGCCAACAAATCGCGAAAATATCCCGGCCCCAGATTACCCGCCGGAAAGACCTTGACCAGATCAGCGCCGCTGGTCCAAGCCCGAAGAATTTCCGTAGGTGTATAGGCACCGGGAATGCTGACCGCCCCAAGCCGCCGGGTAATATCCACCACCGCAGGATCAAAAATCGGCGAAACCACGAACCTGGCCCCGGCATGAATGACGTCGGCGCACGTGGCCGCATCCAGTATGGTTCCCGCGCCCAGAAGAATTTTATCGCCCAGGGCATCGGAGAGTTTAGAAATTACCTCCACCGCATGGGGCGTGGTCATGGTGATTTCGATGCTGGTAACACCGCCCTGGGCCAAAGCCTGGGCCAGCGGCAAAACCATCTGGCTATCCGGGGCGCGAACCACCGCTACCACACCGCAGCCCGCCAATTGTGCCATCGTATTATCTTTGGACATCAGTCATCCGCCTGAATCATTGTCTAAACCACCTAAAAAAAGCGGGCGATGGGATTCGAACCCACGACGTCCAGCTTGGGAAGCTGGCATTCTACCGCTGAATTACGCCCGCGTGCCATCGACGCCTCAAGGTGCATGGTAGCGAATCCGCTTGTATTTGCAAGGATTATGAACACGTAAAGGGGGTTGCGGCAACAGCCGCATGGTAGCCGCCGACTCGCAAATTCTTCGCAGCAGGCCCATTTACGAAATTCCGGCTTTAAGGCTATAATCCCTGGTGCTTTCCAGAGGAGTTGGAATGACATTGGTCGTCTCGAAACCAGCAGGTACGGGTATCAATAATTCTCTTGCAGGCGACCATTTACATCCCGAAAATATTGTCAACGCCTTATTTGAAGGCGATTGCATTGCATTACTGCAACGCTTCCCGGAACACTGTGTTGATTTGATATTATGCGATTTGCCCTACGGTACGACGCAGAATCCATGGGACAGCCCTATCCATCTCAACGACCTATGGGCCGCCTACCGCCACGTTCTCAAACCATCAGGAACAATTGTGCTAACCGGGCAGGGACTGTTTACCGCCCGGCTAATAATCTCCAATGAAAAGTGGTTCCGGTATAAACTGGTCTGGGAAAAGTCCAAGCCAACGAATTTTCTTAACGCCAGGCGTCAGCCTCTGCGAAAACACGAAGACATCTGCGTCTTTGCACCGCGAGGGTCGGGGTATTTCCCCCAGATGAGCTTTGGCGCTGCCTACGATAAGGGCGTGCGAAAAAATCAACTCTCCGGTTCGTACGGGGACTTCCTTCCAGCACGCGTTCGTAGCCAGGGACAACGATTTCCCACAGATGTTATCTACTTCAAAACCGCGGAAAGTGAAGGACAGGTGTGGCATCCGACGCAAAAGCCCGTGGCCCTGGGCAGATACCTGATCCGAACCTACTCGCGGCCGGGAGAATTGGTGTTGGACAATGCGTTTGGCAGCGGCAGCTTTCTGGTTGCCGCCCTGCTGGAGGGCAGGCGATTCTGCGGAATTGAGAAAAATGGCCAGGCCCAACTCTTTAAAAAAACTCACATTGATTTTATTGCGCTGACAGCCCAGCGGCTTGGCGAAGCGTGGCAATATCTCGACGAAGCAACCCAGCGGGAAATGGGTACAATCCGGGTGCAGCGTAAGGGGGCCGAAACGCCGGTCCTGCAACCCGGTATTGACGCCCTTGGGTCGTATCAACTTTTGGAATAAAACAGCCTGGTATTCCTGACCTTCTTCATGAGCCGCGATTTCCCAGGAAAGTAGCTCTCTACCGCTCTCGATAAGCTGTCATCTCCAAGACGCTGCTTGGCGGATGGTCGGCGGTGGGCTGGATTTTACCATTGACGGTACCATGAAAAACCTCGTCGGCATCTGGTCTTGACGCGGCTGGCGTATGGGGTAACTTGGGCCGAGCAGGGATTTTATGGAATCTGGGCACTGGTCTTGCAGGCCGCACTTTTGAGGATTGACGATTTCTGAAGGCAGCCAAGATATCGTCCCGCCAATCCGCCGACCGCAGCCGCTGGTGGCCGCCGCCGTCATTTTTGTTGCCGGGATATGCCTGGGCATGGTGGCCCCGTGGTCGGCCCGTGTCTCGCTGGGTGTGGCGGCAACGGCCTGGCTGGCTTGGGTGGGAGCGATGTTTGTACATCGCTGGGGTATCAATGCCTTGGGCAATGTGTTCTTGGCCGTGGCCATCGGGGCAGGCGGCGTGGGTGTATGGCAGGTGAATCAGCAACAGGTTTCCAGCCGGGATATCGCCCTGTATCTGCCGCCCCATGGTCAATCCATGATCACCGCCCGCATGTTGATCATCAGTGCCCCGAAGTTCAGCCAACCGGTGGGCCCGCGGGCTATGTACAGTGCCAGTGGTCCATCGACTACATTTATCGCCAGGCTGCTGGCCGCACATGCCCATGGACGCTGGCACCGCGTAACTGGAAATGTCATGGTGCGCATACCCGGTTTTCTGCCCGGCCTGCGCAACAACCAGCAAGTACAGATGACAGGCTGGATCAGTCACCCCCCAAGGGCGGTGAATCCCGGTACGTTTGATTATCGCGATTACTTAAGTACGTATCGCATTCTGGCCTCCATTTCCGCGCGACATTCAAGACAGCTCCACATTCTTTCCGCCCGGCAAAGCCTGTTGCCATTATCCGGGTGGCTGGATTGGCTGCGCCTGCGGCTGCGCCGGCGTCTGCTCCGGGCGCAACGCGGACACACCCGCGCCGCCTTTAGCAATATCGCCCTGCTGCTGGGGTATCGGGATCCATCGATTCGGCGGGTGGCCAGGCACTTTTCGCAAAGCGGGGCCGCCCATTTGCTGGCCCTTTCCGGTCTCCATGTAGTCATTATCGCAGGCGCTATATGGTTGCTGCTGCGTTTTTTTATCCGTCGGCCCAGGTATCGGGCCCTGGCGGCCATGCTGGTGATCGTGGTCTATATGCTGGCCACACCGTGCGGGCCGCCGGTGGTGCGGGCCACGGTGGCCATTGTGATGGTCTTCATCACCATGCTGCTGGGCTGGCCGGTGGAAATTCTCAACATTCTGGCGGCCGCGGCGATTGTGGTACTGTTGTGGACGCCCGGGGCCATCACCGGCGTGCCTTTTGAACTGACCTTTGCCGTAACCGTGGGCCTGGTGGTGTTGGGCGTACGCTTTCAGCGGGCGGTGTTTGGCCGGTGGCTCGAGCATCAGGGCGATCTGGCCCGTGCCGCCAACACGCGCTGGTCGTATGCACGCTTGCATATCAAGCACTGGATATGCGCGGTGATAACGGCCAACGCCATCGGCACCATCATGGCGGTCCCGCTGACGATCTACCGCTTCAACCAGATCACTCCGCTGGCAGTCATCAGTGGACTTATTCTGCTGCCTTTGGTCTCACTGGCTCTGGTGGCGGGCTTGCTGGAATTATTGGCGGTACTGGTCTGGCAACCACTGGGTGCGGCCGTGGCGACGGCGTGTTATCCGGTGATACTTTCCATGATGTACACGGTGCGGCAGTTGGCCGCCATCCCGGGCAGTGTCATCAACGTCCGCGGCGGACCGTGGTGGAATGTGGTGCTTTGCTACGCGGCCATCGCGTTGTGGATGATGCGGCGACGCATAGGCTTATCCCGCGCCACGGTGCTGATTTTGGGCGTAGGCGTCATCACGCTGCTGGCCGGCTGGTATGCAATCACCCAGCCGCACCGGTCCGTTGACATCTGGGTGACCTCCGCCGGCAGCGGCAATGCCGCCATTATCACCGGTCCGGATGGCAGTGCGGCGGCGATAAACTGCGGATCGCTGGGCGCACCACATTTTCTCGCCGGCCAAATGGCTTCGCTGTTGCACCACCGGGGCATAGAACAACTCAACGCCTGCATTGCCGGCCGCATTGATCCGACGCACGCCAGCGCCATTGGCCTGTTGGCATCACGGTTTGGTCATGCGCCGGTGTTCACGGATTATTGTGATGCAGCCACCACGGCCGGCCACCGCCGATTTTTTGCCAACCTGGCCGGTTTAAATCTTCAAGTGCATGGTTTGGCCTCCGGCAATATTCTGCGTATCGGCAGCAGCATCTCGTGCCGGGTGCTCTGGCCGCCGCGGAATCTGCCCGCACACGCCCCCACCGCGATGCGCGGCTGCATTCTACTGCTGTCGGCTTACCATCGCCCGCAGGTGCTGTTTCTGGACCGCACAGAAAATCCAGCGGTGGTGCAAATGCTGGCGGCCCACGGAATTCGAGCCGCCACCGTCATATTGACGGGACCGGGAAATCTCCAGGCCCCCATGCTCGCGGCATTACGCACGCTTGATCCGACGACTTTGATTCTCTCGGGTGAAGTGGCCACGGCTTTCCACGCCGATCAGCGCCTGCTGCGGCCGGTTGGCTTGAGAGTCTATGCGGTACGGCAGGTCGGTTGTGTTAAAATCACCCTCGCGCGCCAAAGCAGCACTATTCAAACGTTCCTGGCTTCTCCGGGGCGATCGCGGTAGGTGCTCCCGGCAGGGCGGCAGGCGGGCGAACACCAGGGAAATGCGCGTCGCAGCTTGGAATAATCCTGGGCGACGAGCCGCCCAAAAGAAACGCACACTTCCGAATCGCCGGGTTTTAAATTACACTTTCAAAAAGATCGCGGCAGCGCGCTCCCGGCTTGGCCGGGGGCGACCACGCCTCACCCAACGGACACCATGCCATGCGCACCATCGCCCTGTTTAATCAAAAGGGAGGCGTCGGAAAGACGACCACCACGGTAAATTTAGGAGCCGCTCTGGCCGCGGCCAATAAGAGAGTCATTTTAATTGACATGGACCCGCAGGCGAACCTGTCTTTTCATCTGGGGTTGGAACCAAAAAATATCACCACCTCCACCTATCAGGTGCTCACCTTGGACGTGCCCCTTAAAAAGGTTTTGATACGAGTCGATCAACATCTTTATGTCGCACCCGCCACCACCGATCTCGCCGGCGCCGAAGTTGAATTGGTGAACATGGAGCACCGCGAGACGAAACTCAAAAGCATGGTGGAAATCGACCCGATCCGGGCCGATTATTGCCTCATTGATTGTCCGCCGGGGCTTGGCTTGCTTAGCCTCAACGCCCTGTGTCTGTGCACTGAGGTTATTATTCCGCTTCAGGCCCATTTTCTGGCCTTGCAAGGCATGGCCAAACTGATGGAAACCTGCGCCACGGTCCGGGACAACTTTAATCCGATTCTGTCCATTTCCGGGGTGCTGTTTTGTCAGTATGAGGCAACTCCGCGTTTGAGCGGCGAAGTAAGCAATGAAGTGAAGGCGTTTCTTGACCAGGCCCGCGGATCCGACCATCCCTGGAGCCACGCACAGGTATTTCAAACCCAGATCCGCAGAAACATTAAGCTGGCGGAAGCCCCCAGCTTCAACCAGAGCATCTTCCGATATGCCCCCAACAGTGCCGGAGCCGCGGACTACGCTGGATTAGCCGCGGAAATTATACGTATGGAATCTTCCGGCTAAGGCCGCAGAATTGAGCAAACTCAAAGGTCGGGCCGCCGGCACTATAGACCGATGACGACATGGCAGTTACGCCCAAGCCGGCCTGTCCGGCTTGATCTTCCGTGCATCCAGCATGAAACCAGGCACGATCACTAAAAACTCAACGTAATAGCCACGTCAAATTCACCCCCGCGCCGGGTGGAACCTGGTGCCTTGCGTAACTGCTGGCCATAATCCATATCCACGCTCAAATTGCGGCCCAGATTGTAATAGACCGCCGCACCCACACTCGCCAAGTCCGCCCGTCCTGAAGATCCGGCGATATTTTGCACCTGGTACACATCCGCATAATCAAAAAATACGCCAAAATCCAATGATGACCGCAGATAGCCCGGCAGATTCAGAAAGCCCGTCGGATCGCACGCGGGCGTGCGCAACTCTTCGCTGAAAAGCTCACCTTCGCTGCCCAGCGCCGTCTCCGGATTGTAGCCGCGGACCGAGCCTTCGCCGCCGGCATCCAAGGTTTCGCTGTCCGGCAAGTTGACGTTGGCCACCTGAGCCACGAAACGCGTCGATGAGGTAAAACCTCCCGGCAACAGGAAGATGCGATTCAAAGCCACTTGATCATAGAGGTAACTCCGCGGGTACGCCAGGCCGGCCTGATTCACCGTGGTCGTGCTGCGATTCCCCTGGCCGCTCAGTTCCCCGGTATTGATGACAAACTGGTTTTGCAGCGCTGTGGCACCCCAGGCATCGGTTTCGTGAGCGTTATAAATCAGCAGCAGTTGGTTTAAGCTGTTTTGCGAAGTGCTCACCTGCGTGCCGCCAAATTCCAGATTGTTGTTGGTGGTTTTGAAATCATAACCAAGACCGATCTGCTGATGCAACCACGACCACCCAGGCAAGGTGTGCATGTACCGCACGCTGGCCTGACCGCTTTCGCCGTTGGCCGCGAAACCAGAGCCAAACCCCGGCTTTTCCTGTTCATAGGAACCAAAAATGATCAGCCGATCCCGCCACGGCAGGGGAATCATCCAATCCAACGAATGGGCACTGTATTTACCCGCGAAGCTGCGCGTGTATTGATACGACAACTGCTGATCCAAGCCAAAGGCATTGCCCCAGTTGAATCCCACGTTATATTCGCTGCGGCCCAACAGCGGGACACCTTCATTGTCGTAACCACTATAGACACGCAGCGGAAACTGATCGTGCGTTTGCAAATTCACATCCGTCTCGCCGGCCTGGGCTCCGGGGCTGAAGACCGCATTGACCTGGCGGAAGGGATTGCTGTTGAGCCAGTTCAGATCCGCCTGCAATTGGTGAAGCGTGACCGGCTTACCCACCTGAATGCCGCTTTCAAAGCGCAGCAGCTTGCTGGAAAACCACTTGTTGCCCGTCACATTCACCCGTCCCACCTTGTAGACGCTGACCACCACTTGCACGATACCGGAACTGATGTTCTGCGGCGGAACGGCCACATCCATCAGGGGGCGACCGCGGCGGGTGTACCATTGCACCACCTGGCTGGAAAGGGTTTGAATATCAGCCAGCGTAAAGGGCTTGCCGATGCGCGGGGCTACCTGGGCTATGAACTTGGGCCGGTTCAGCACCGGCAGATTTTCAATCACGATGCCGTTGGCCGGCAGCTTGCCGCGGTACCCGGTGCGCACCAACGCCTTGGGGTTGGGTATAAATACCAAACCACGAAGTTTCGGGAGGATCACCCGATTCGCCGGCGCGGTTGCGGGAATCTTGGTTGTCGGTACCACAATCTGGCCCGGCGCATGAGCCGCGGGCTTCTGTGGAGCAACACGCCGATACGCCTGCCCATACAGCACGCCGCCCAGGCCGCTGCTTCCGATAACCCCTGCTATTACGGCCAGATACCATCCGTGGATTCTTATCATGTCTTGTATTCCTTCTATTTGAAAATTACCGTGTCTTGCGCAAGTTTCCGCGGTCAATCGGGGTTGAGCGTACCACAAGCGTCAATGATGGCGCGGCTTCAGGTACAACATGCCGGTTCCACCTCCGGAGAGCAACCGAATGACCGCATCCTTCGTTTGGAAGGAACCGCTCTGCCGACCGCCGGAGTGTTTCCCAGGCGATATGCTGGAAAACAGCAGCATAGGCACGCCGTCCACCTCTTCATAGATAAACATTTGGCCGCCATCGGTGAAAATCTTCCACGGCGTACCGAGGCCGGTATTCGACATGGCCGGGACCATTAAATCATTCCCCGATTCGCCGCTTTCTGTGCTGGATGAATAATACGGGGTAAACCAGTACCCGATCAGGTCGATGTTCAGCGGTGCCTGGCTGCGACTGATCGTAAGGGCGGTGGCATTGGAAGGGGCCTGAACGATTCGATAATTGCCGTCCGGTGTCAAACCGGAACCATCAATGGCATAGCTGCCGACAGGACTGGAATTGGTAGCATCCGTCGTAAATACCAGTGTGCCGGTGGTGGAGTTGGCCTGGGTATCCGCTCCGACAAACCCGGTGATGCTCCCGGAAAGCAAAGGTATAGGCGAGCCAGAGGTTAGAGCGGTCGGTTGAGCAGTTTCCGTAAGCGTGGCCTGCGCGATATCCGCCGTCAGGCCCGTGGGTTGCGTCAACACGTAATTACCGGCCGCCGCACCGGAAAGCGTCATGGATGTCGTTACACCTTCCGAACCGGCATTGGCGCTAACCAGCGTGCCCGTACTGTCATTGGCTAGCGCCACCACATGCGAGCCATAGATCGTGCCTGCGAGTGTGGCTCCAGTAAGGCTAATGCCCGTGGTACCATTGTAAGTGCGGTTTACCACGCTGGTGCCTGATACTGTTAATGGAGCGGGATTTATCGTCAACCCTCCACCAACCAACGTAATCCTATACCCCTGTTGGTCAGACCATAGTTGAGGCGTATAAGTACCGACATTGATATCCCCGGCATAAGGGGTAGACAGGCCCAAGAGATTTCCAGACGTTGCGGCCCCAGAAACCGAATATGTCGGACTGTTGAGCACAGCGGTGGAGCTGGACCCATTGTAGGTCTGGATGGCACCACCTGCGGTAATGGTCAGTGGCGTTAAAAACGCATTGAGCAATGGCGTGGTATGGCCCTGATATATCACCCATGTCGGCGTTGTAAAATCAAAACCCGTGAAGCTGCTTTGCTGCATCATCTGGCTGGAGGAAAGCGGCCCGCCACCATTCACTGTGCCCTGTTGACTGCCGACTCCCGCCGTGGCCATGGCCGTATTCCAGTAGGCATCGCTAATAACGCCGGCGTCATTCCATCCCACCGCCGCCCCCACATCGCCTCCACTGCCACTCACCGTTCCGTCGGCATAAACATCCGCTACCGTGGGTGTGTAAGAACCATTGCCGAGCCTCCCAATGATTTCACCCACTGCACCGGTGGAGGTGCTGTCGATCGTTCCAATCGAATATGCATTGTTGACCGTGCCGACGCTGAACCCTACCAAACCACCGACGCTACCGCCGCTGCTGGTGATGCCAGCAGATGAATAAACGTCGGTAACCGTGGCCACGCCCAGATCTCCAACCAACGTACCCGTGTCATGCGTGCCCGCAACCGAGCCGCCTACCAGCCCTACGTTCTCCACCACGCCGCCATCGACCACGCTGGAAAATAAGCCCAAGCCGTAATTAACATCATTGTCGATTCTTAAATCGGAAATAGCGTAACCATCGCCATTAAGAATGCCGGAAAACCCATTGCTCCCGCTGTAGCCGGTGAAGGCCGTGCCATTGCCAACGGGAACAAAGCCGGAGGCTCCCCAAACATCCGGCTGGCTGGTACTGGTGGCGGTGCCCGTATTCACCGCACTGATATTGCCTGCCAGCGTATAGGTTGCGGTGGGTGCCAACACCATCAACTGCAACTGATGGGCATTGCTGATGCTGGTACTCCATTCACTGGCCAACATGGGGAGCGTTCCACCCGTCGCACCATTGGCGTTATTGAGCGAGCCGTCGGCGTCCACGATAACCCAAGCATTGCCGGTGGCACCTGGCGTGGTGGAAGCGTTAAAGCCCGTGAAACTGCCAAGGGTAAACATCTGTGCGGTCGTCAACCCCGTGGCGGACCCGCTGCCGCCGCCCACACCTGCGCCGCTAAAAGTGTTGCTGTCGTAATAACCGTCGGTGATGCTGCCGTTGTAGCCGTACCCAACTAGACCGCCGAAGTTGCTGGTACCAGTGACGCTGCCGGTGGCATACGCATCCGCGATGCTACTCCTGTAGCTGTACCCCACAAGACCGCCGAGATCGTCGGTCCCACTGACGCTGCCGGTGGCGTAGGCATCCGCGATGCTACCGTTGCTGATGTACCCCACCAGGCCGCCAGCGGAGAGAGTGCCGCTGCCGCCATTGACATTACCGGTGGCGTAGGCATCGCTGATGCTGCCCTGGTCGTACCCCACCAGACCGCCGACGAGGACGGGACCGCCGGTGCCGCTGACGCTGACGCTGCCGGTGGCATACGCATCCGTGATGCTGCCCTGATCGTACCCCACCAGGCCGCCGACGTCGTTCTCCAGTATCCCCCCTCCACTGCTGCTGACGCTGCCAGTGGCATACGCATCCGTGATGCTACCGCCGTAGTTGAACCCCACCAGGCCGCCGACGTAGCTGCCGCTCGTATCGGTTATCGACCCGCCCACCAAGCCCACGTTTTCAACAACACCCCCGCCACCCACTTGGCCAAACAGGCCGGCATAATCATCAGAATTATTCTCTGTTAGATTGCTGATGGTATGGCCCAGGCCGTTGAAGGTGCCCGTAAAGGCCGTGCTTTCGCCGATGGGACTGAAATTGCTGATGCCCGACAGGTCGATGTTGTTGGCTAGGGCGTAATTGCCGGAGAGATTGCTACTAATCGATTGGAGTTCACTGGCGTTGAAAATCAGTGTGGATACCACACTGCCGGCCAGAACCTGGACATTGCTGCTGCTTAAGAGATACGGCGCAGTGGTATTGCCGGCGTTGGCCCAGACGGCAGTTGAAAATCCGGTGGGCAGGGCGGATTCAAGTTGGGTTGTTGTCAACCCCGTGGCAGATCCGCTGCCGCCGCCCACACCTGCGCCGCTAAAAGTGTTGCTGTCGTAATAACCGTCCGTGACGGTGCCGTTGTTGTTCCCAACCAGCCCGCCGTTATTGCCGGAGCCGCTGACGCTGCCGGTCGCATACGCATCCATGATCGTACCGCTGTTGTTCCCCACCAGACCGCCGACATAGGGAAAGGATGCGCCGACGCTGCCGCTGGCGTTTGCGGTTGCGTAGGCATCCGTGATGCTACCGCCGTTGTTGAACCCCACCAAGCCGCCGACATAGGCAAAGGAGCCACCGCTAGCGCTGCCGCCGGCATAGGCATCCGTGATGCCAGCAGTGCTGAACCCGACCAGGCCGCCGACGTAGCTATATTCGCCGCCGCTGGCGTTGCCGGTGGCGCAGGCATCCGTGACGGTACCGTTGTTGACTCCCACCAGGCCGCCGACAATTGAAGTGGCATTGGTATCGGTTATCGACCCGCCCACCAAACCCACGTTTTCAACAACGCTCCCGCCACCCACTTGGCCAAACAGGCCGGCAAAAGCATCAGAGTTATTCTCTGTGAGATTGCTGATGGTATGGCCCAGGCCGTTGAAGGTGCCCGTAAAGGCCGCGCTTTCGCCAATGGGACTGAAATTGCTGATCGTGGATAAATCAATATCACTGCCCAAAGCATAATAGCCCGTACTGCCCAAGCCTTGCAAAGTTGCAGCCGAATTGATGACGGTATAGCTGTTGCCGGCAATGGTCAGGCTCGGACCGCTGCCGGATAGCGTAATCACCCCACCATTAAAATTCACCGTTCCGCCCGCACTGCCCGTGTTCGGCGTGAGCACAAGGCCCGCAGTGTTGCCCGTCGCGGTAAGGTTTGCGTTGATATTGATGTTGGCGTCGGCCGATAGCGTGAGCGTGGTATTGGTGCTCCAGCTTACGGCATCATTCACATTGATGTTGCCGCTGGTTCCGCCGACCCCTTGGCTCGATAGAATAGTAACATTGCTGCTGGCCAATTCGGTGCTTAACGCGGCCCCGGTAATGTCGCCGCCGGTGGCGGCAATCGTGTAATCCGTCGGATCAATAAGCCACTGGCCAAACGTACCGTTGGCGGCCGCAGTGCTTACCTTGGCTGCCGCACCGATGACGACATGTCGGCCCGAGGTATCCACAAAGCCCCCCTGGCTTTGTCCCAGGGCCGAAATCATGCCATCCACAGTAGTGGTGTTGGCGGCGATCAGATTCACCGTGCCGCCGACTGTGCCATCGGCGACAAGGGCCGCACCGCCCGAAAGGCTTACATTGCCGCCGGTGGCGGTAATTGTTCCACCGGTTCCAGCGTTATTTTTGGCGGCAATCCGGTCTTGGAGATTCACGCTGCCGCTGTCGGACGTCAGCCACACCTGGCCATGAATCACCTGGCTTCCAGTTGCGGTGATCAACCCCGTGGTATTGCCGGCCAAGGCATAAACATTGCCATCGGCCGCACGCAGTTCAGCCGCCGCCGCCGCTATTGCCCCGCTGTTGGTCACATCCCCCGTCCCGGTTTGCACAAAGATGCGGCCAGCGCCGTTTTCCGGCTGCAATAACACCGTATTGCCCGCAGCCAGCCCCACTGTGCCCTTGGCTGCGGTAATACACCCGCTGTTATTGACCGCCTGCCCGATCAACACCACCGAACCATCCACCGATACAATTTTGCCCTGATTAACCACCGTCCCGGCCGATTCTCCGGAAAACTTGCGCGTCTGGCCATTTAAAAAGTTCTGATTGCTGATGTCCCGCGTGGAAGCCACGAAATCGCCGTTGGTGATCACCCGGCCTCCCGGCCCAATCACCACCCCATTGGGATTGATCAGATACACCGACCCCGTCGCCCCCAACTCCCCGGCTATCGCGGAAACACTCGTTCCGGTAACGCGGTTGAGCGTCGCCCCCTGGCCGTTGTTGAATTGCACTTTCTCCCCAGCGCCAATCGAAAAATTTTGCCAGTTGATAATGCCGTAATGGCTGCTCTGACTGATGGTCATGCGCCCCGCACCAGCCGCAATGGCCCCAGTACCGGCCACAAAGTTGCCGCCGCTGGGCAAGGCCGCCCAGATCGGTCTGGCCGTCAACACCGCCGCCGCAGCCAATCCCAACAGCTTCGGTACGCGATTCCCATGTCGTCTTACGCTCTTTGCCATATCCGCGTTTTCCTTTTTCTGGTGGCGGGGATCCGGTGCGTCATGCGTCCACAACGAAGCAAGGCGCAGCGATACCCCCCGCCCAACATGGACCATCGGCGAGCCACCTTGTCGGCAGCCCTGCCCAACCAAACATCATGACACGTTAATGACAGGCACCCTTATGTAATCCGCCGATTCCATACGCAAGGTTATCGGATATGCCCAAACTTGTACTTTAAGAATATCGCGAACTTAAGCGTCGCAGACCAAGGTCGCCCGAGCCTACCTTACCCCCGCCAATTTCTTCCCCGCCAATCGCTCGCACGCTTCCATATATTTTCTTTGCGTATTGATCACCACCGCTTCCGGCAATTCCGGGCCGGGTGGAGTTTTATTCCAAGCCAGAGTTTCCAGATAATTACGCACGTACTGTTTATCAAAGCTGACCTGCTCACGCCCCGCCACATAATCGCCTGCGGGCCAAAAACGCGAAGAATCCGGCGTCAACGCTTCATCTATAAGTATCGGATCCCTGGAATCTTCTGCCAGGCCCCATTCAAATTTGGTGTCGGCGATAATGATGCCACGCCGGAGCGCGTAGCTGGCCGCCAGGCGGTACAGTTCCAATGACCGATCACGAATGTACGTCATCACGGCAGCGCCAACCTTGCGGCTGGCGTCCTCAAAGGTGATGCTTTTATCGTGGCCCTGATCCGCCTTGGTGGAGGGTGTAAATACCGGTTGCGGGAGTTTAGCGCAAAGCTGGAGGCCCAAGGGGAGTTTCACCCCACTGACCATTCTGCTTTTTTGATATTCCTTCCACCCACCGCCCGCCAAATACCCCCGTACCACACATTCGATCGGAATCACCCGTGTCTTTTTCACCAGCACCGCCCGGCCTTCCAATTGATCCGTATACTGGGCTAAATCACCGGGAAATTCGTCCACCCGATGCGACAAGAGATGATGGCGCACGTGTGGTGAAAAATAATGAAACCAGAAATTGCTCAATTCCGTAAGAATTATGCCCTTGCCCGGAATCGGTGTAGGCAAAATAACATCAAACGCACTGATACGGTCGGAGGCCACAATCAGCAGTTGCCCTCCCAGGTCATACACATCGCGCACTTTACCGCGCCGTACCGGAAAGCCAGGAATATCAGATTCAAAAAGACTCTTCAAAACCGTAGAACCACCTGACTGCAAACCACCAATGCCCCACCCCCTGCCATCAAGTATACCGCAAACCCGGTACTTGAAAACGCGCCGCTTCCGACGACAATGGCGCACACTTGCCCGGGTGGTGGAATGGCAGACACTCAGGACTTAAAATCCTGTGACCAGAAATGGTCGTGCGGGTTCGACTCCCGCCCCGGGCATTCCATCATGCACCTGCTTGGCCGTTGCATTGGCAGCCAGCCGTGTCCACGCTCCATCTATTTTGTTCTGTGTGTTCCGCACAACGAACGCCAACAGGCGCGCACCTCTCGGCAATGGCTGGATAAACCAGCGGCGCTGGCACATAATATCCGCCATGCTGCCAAATCCCATCTTTATCGGCACCACCCTATTTGTGCTGGGGGCCTGCATTGGCAGCTTTTTAAACGTGGTAATTTGGCGCTTGGCTTATCTGGGCCAACCCGTAACCTTTGGCGGCAAGACGGCCGGACTTAGCATGAGCTGGCCACCATCGCATTGTCCAAACTGCCACACTGCCATTCCGTGGTATTTGAACATACCGGTATTGGCGTGGCTGTGGCTGCGGGGGCGCTGCGCTACCTGCCACGAAAAAATTCCCGTCCGCTACCTTCTGGTGGAACTGGCAACCGGCCTGTCCTTTGCCGGACTGTACCTGGCCTACTTTCACAGCGGGTGGAGCCAACCGCTGGGACTGGGCGGTACGAAGTTTCCGCACATCATCGCGGCTGTTTTTTCCGTCGGAGCAGGCCACCAGCGCTTTCACGGCATTTTCGACGGCGGCATTACCTTAGCCCTGGATCTGATTTTGATCGCCGTGCTTTTTGCCGCTTCCGGTATTGACGCGGATTGGTACGAAATTCCCACGGCTCTAACCCACCTTCTTCTGGCCGCGGCTCTGCTGGCTTCGCTGTTTGGTCTACAGCCCGGCTTGCCGGCCGTAAATCCGGCGGGCATTGGGGGCCGAATGGCATTGGGCGGAACGGCGGGGCTGCTGGTGTCTTTAGGGTTGTTATGGTCAGGCGTTTTGCCCCGAAGTTTTTCGCAGGTTGTCCCGGCTGCGCCTGATACCGACACCACCGAAAACTACGCCCACGGACCCCGGCGGACCATTGCTCCCATGCCCGGGCCAAAAAAAACCTGGCCCTCGGTGGTGGGGGCCTTGCTGATTCTCTTGATGGTGGCCGCAGGCTGGCTTTGGGCCTCCGGCCCCAGCGCCGCCCTGATCATGCTGATTGCGGCGATGCTCCTGTTTCTGCTGGGGGTATTGCCCCGTTCCAACGAAGCCGCGGATGAAACTCAACAAGTGCTGGAAGAATCGGCGGCACCGAGTGCGCGGCGGGAAATTGTTAAGGAATTGCTTTTTCTCGTCCCTCCGGCGGCCCTGGCGGCAGTGGCGGCTTTTATTCCATTGTCGCTGCCTCATGCGGTCTGGTTGCAACGGGCGCTGGGCGTGCTGCTGGGAATGCTTTTTGGAGGCGCATTGATCTGGCTGACCAGAATTCTGGGCACACTGGCGTTTAATCAGGTGGCCATGGGCCTGGGCGATGTGCATCTGATGGCCGCCATCGGCGCGGTGGTGGGAACGCGGTTGATCTTGCCGATATTTTTCATGGCTCCGCTGTTGGGGTTGCTGTGGGCGATAGTGTTGAAATTCATGGGCAAACGCAATGTCTTGCCTTATGGTCCATGGCTAAGCATGGCCGCCATTCTGTCGCTGCTCATTGGTTGGCCCATTGAGCACTGGTACCTGCTGAAAATCTTTGCCGCATCCGCGGCACCTGTTGCCAACCCGATGCATTGGCCCGGTACACCGTAAACCAGGGAGTATAGGGCCAAGGCATTGGTAACCGGCGATGGATGAGCGTCGCTATGGTTTGGCCGGTGGTTTGGCCTGCCGCAGGGGCAGAGAATCCAGCAAGGCGGCGGTTTGGCCCGTAAGTTTGGCATAATACCATCCGGCCACTGCGCGAAAGCCGTCGCCGCGGTCCACACTCCCAAGGCATACCCGGGCCAAAAGAGGTACGGCCTGCCGCGTTCCTTCCCGGCCCAAAATAATTGCCGCATATTGGCCGATACGGCGGTCGCGGTTTTTCAGCAAAGACGGGAGCACAGGTAAAATTAGCGGCGTAAAATTGTGCTGGCGGCTGCGGATCATGCCTACCAGCACCGCTTCCACAATGCCGCGCTGAGAGGAGTTCAAAAATCCGGCAAGCAACCTGCGGTCCGCAGCCGAATCGGCCTGGGCCAACTGCTGCGCCGCCAGCACTCCCCGGGCATAATCCTGCGTGCGATCACCATCCACAATGGTGGACAATTTCACCAGCGCCGCCAGCAATGGCGTTTTGTGCGGCGTAGCCGGTTCACTGCAATAGCTGATAACCCAATTGAGAAATATCGGCTGGCCCTGGTTAATAAGACGTAACAGATCCGCGGTTGGATTTCGTCCGGATGCGGCGACGATGGCGGTTTGGGCTATGGCCCGGAGCAACGGCGAATCGGTTTTTTGCAGCGGAGCAAGATCCGCGGCTTGGATCAGGTGCGCATATTGAATGGCAGTCAAGCCTGCTTCGATGCGATCGACTGCGCCCCTGGCCTGCCGGATCGCCTGCCCGAGCAGCACCGCCCCCGCCGGATCGTTCATCCTTAACAAGGCCCGAATGGCGCTGAGCCGGGTGTCGAATTGGCTGCGCGGATTTTTGGCAATCAGCAGTAACCAGGGCTTAGCCGCCGCCATTTTTTCGCTCGCGACGCGCAACAGCAACAGTCGCTTGATACGCCGCAACCGCGGACTATGGTGCCCGGCCAACTCCGCCAGTACCCCCAATCCTTTGCGAATCTGATCGGAATTACGAGTTTGCAGCAAGGTCATGGCGGCATAATAACGGACGCTCGGGCGGCTGCTGGCCAAGGTTTGATCCAGCATAGGCAGCACCAGTTTGGGATGTTTTTTGACCAACACCGCCGCAGCCATCATGCGCTGCGCCGGCTGCGGAGCCTTGGTTAAAAGCTGCCGCAGTTGGGCCTGAGATAACTTGCCGTTCTGCATCGCTTCGGCCAAGGCCGGGGTAATAAGCCGGGTATCCACATTGGCCAGCAATTTTCCCAGGTGCAGCAGCTTGGGATCCTGAGTTACGTAATTGGCGTCCACCAGCCCCAGCAGTTGCAACCGGGGATCTTTGGAGCCACTAAGCTTGAGAAAAAACGGTGCCAGTGCGGGGTCTCGGGTGGCGCGCAAGTTCAGCAGCATCTGCGCACCAGGACCGTTAAAGGTAAAAGCCTGGGTAAAAAACTTTTGCGTTTGGCTGATGACCGGGTCGTTCACCGCCGGAGCCACAGCCGGAGGCACCGACGGCAAGGCCCAAGCCTGGCCGCAAAGCAGCGTAGCGCACGCCACAATCAGCAGGCGGACAGCCGCGATGCCGTGCCACAATCTGGAATTTGCGTTGGGGGTATTTGCGTTGTGCGGTGCAGCCATGGTGTTCACGGTCAATTCTCCTCAAGCCAAGCAGGGAATTGTCCCCGTGAACCCGCTGCACCGCAACTGCCAGGCCCGCAGCGCCGGCCTGGCGCTACGAACATCCCATGGAATTACCACAGTTCAAGCACTTGTAACAACTACCATTGCGCACCGTAATACTGCCGCAGGTACACATCGGGGCGTCACCCATTAACGTAGCCATTTGCTGCGATAGCGCCGCTGCCGCCGTGGGGGTTTCCGGAAACGTAATCCGGGAGTTCGCGGTCCCCAAGACGGTTGCAGTCTGAACCTGGCCGCCGGTACTGGTTTGGGCAGCCCCATGGCCGACTGCTAAATCTGCCTCTTGGGAGCCATGACCGTTACCGTGGCCGTTGCCATGGCCGTTTGAGGCATCCATGGCCGATGCCGCAGCGGCTGCGCTACGGTTGCCCATCGGCGCATCGTGTGTGCGTGGGACTTCGCCGCCACCATGGCCGGCACCATTACCGTCGCCGGTGGTGTGGGTTGGATCCGCGGCGGAGGCGTGACCATGATCGCGCTGCGGTGCATTGGCAGCGCGGTATCCCGGCATAAACTGCATACCCAGCCAACGCACTAAATAATCGATGGGACTTTTGGCAAAAGGCATGTCCGGATTAGCGGTCATACCCGATGGTTCAAAACGCATGTGTTCAAACTTGCGCACTATGGCCTCCAGCGGCACACCATACTGCAAATTCAACGACACCAGGGTGGCAATCGTATCCATCAGCCCACCAACCGTGCTACCCTGCTTGGCCATGGTGATAAACACTTCGCCCGGACTGCCATCTTCAAACAAACCGCAAGTGAGGTAGCCTTCGTGGCGGTCAATGCTGAATTTGTGGGTAATGCTGGGCCGGGTATCCGGCAAGCGCCGACGCATGGGACGATAAACCACCTTTTCCACGACCCGTTCCACGGTATTCGAACCGTGTTGGGCGGAAACTTTGGCACCCAGGGTCTCAGCACCGCCCATGGGAATGGTTCCATCACCTAGTAAACTCGGACTCGGGTCGCCGCAGACCGCGCAAGCCGCCACGGCCTCCACTTTCAGGGCGTCGATTTCCGCATCATCGGCGGCATCATCATCGGCCGTGCTGTTGAGCGGCTGGCTGAGCTTGGAACCATCACGGTACAGGGCGACCGCCTTAAGCCCCAGCTTCCAACTTTCGCGGTAGGCTTCCTCAATGTCGCCGATGCTGACTTCATTGGGCAAGTTGATGGTTTTGCTAATGGCTCCGCTGATAAAGGGTTGGGCGGCAGCCATCATTTTGATGTGTCCGTGGTGATGAATGAATCTTTTGCCTCTGCGGCCGCAACGGTTGGCGCAATCAAATACGCTTAAGTGTTCTTCCTTCAGATGGGGTGCGCCTTCCACGGTCTGACAGCCGCAGATGACATCGTTGGCCTGGCGGATTTGCCGCTTCGTGAAACCCAGCGCCCGCAGGAGGTTAAACGATGGATGCCGCCATTGTTCGGCTGCAAACCCCAGGCGGGTCATCGTCGCCTCACCGAGAGAAAATGGAGAAAAGGCGAAGGCCAGCTCGAAAACCGAAGGGAGGCATGCTTCGATTTTAGCTAGTTCGTCATCCGTGAAGCCCTTCGCCTTTAGTGTCTCCTGGTTGATAACAGCGCTGCCTTTGAGGGTCAGCGTGCCCAACACGTAGGTGAGAATGTCTTTTACCTGTGCCGGTGTGTAGCCCAGATTTTTCAGGGCCGGTTCAATGGACTGATTGGCAATTTTGAAATAGCCGCCGCCGGCCAACTTCTTGAATTTCACCAGGGCAAAATCCGGCTCCACGCCGGTGGTGTCGCAGTCCATCAGCAGGCCGATGGTGCCCGTGGGCGCAATGACCGTGGTCTGGGCATTGCGGTACCCGTATTGTTCGCCCAGGGTAACAGCCCGATTCCAGGCCTCCTGGGCGGCCTTGAGCAGGGCTGGGGTGGCGGGGGCAAGGTTAAATTGGGACCCGGTAATTTCCACCGGTTTGATCACCAGATTCTCATACTCACCGCCGGCCTGAGCCGCGGCCCGGTGATTGCGCATCACGCGCAGCATATCCGGCCGATTGCGGTGATATCCCGGAAACGGCCCGAGTTCACGCGCCATTTCCGCTGAAGCCGCATAACTTTCCGCCGTCATCAGGGCGGTGATGGCTCCACAAATGGCCCGGGCTTTATCGCTGTCATAGGCAATACCCGCCACCATCAACATCGTGCCGATGTTGGCATAACCAAGGCCCAGCGTGCGGTATTCGTAGCTCAAACGGGCGATTTCCCGGCTCGGATATGCGGCCATAAGCACCGAAATTTCCAGCACCATCGTCCAGAGGCGGCACGCGTGCTGAAATCCGGCGATGTCGAATTCGCGGCTCTCGGGATTGAAAAATTTCATGAGGTTGATGGACGCCAGATTGCATGCGGTGTTATCCAGGAACATATATTCGCTGCATGGATTGCTGGCATTGATACGGCCGCTCTGCGGGCAGGTATGCCATTCGTTGATGGTGTCATCGTATTGCACGCCCGGGTCTGCGCAGCGCCACGCGGCAAAGGCGATTTGCTGCCACAAATCGCGGGCTTTCAGGGTTTTGTGAAGTTTGTGGTCGGTGCGCCGTATCAAATTCCAGCCGCCGTCCTTTTCCACCGCTTCAATAAAACGATGCGGCACACGTACGGAATTGTTGGAATTCTGGCCCGACACCGTGGCATAGGCTTCCCCATTGAAATCATAATCCAGGCGCAGGTGCAGCTTTTCCGCAAGCTCCCGTTGCTCTTTGGGCAGGTGCTTGACACCTTCCACCATGGCCGCAACCTTGATCTCTTCCCGCACCTTCCAGTTGATAAAGTCTTCAATGTCCGGATGATCCAGATCCAGACAAACCATTTTCGCCGCCCGGCGCGTGGTGCCGCCCGACTTGATGGCACCCGCGGCCCGATCCCCGATCTTCAAAAAGCTCATCAGACCCGAAGATTTCCCACCGCCGGAAAGGGCTTCATTTTCCCCACGGACCCTGGAGAAATTGGCTCCCGTACCGGATCCATACTTAAAAAGCCGGGCTTCCCGAACCCATAAATCCATGATCCCGCCTTCATTGACCAGATCATCGTCGACACTCTGAATAAAGCAGGCGTGCGGCTGCGGATGGGTGTACGCATCCGTGGCCTGTTCCAACTGATGGGATTTGGGATTCACGTACCAATGGCCCTGGGACGGACCGGTCATGCCGTAGGCAAAATTCAGCCCGGTGTTAAACCACTGCGGCGAATTGGGGGCCGCCATCTGGTGCAACAGCATGTGCGCAAGCTCGTCATAAAAACACTGGGCGTCTTCGGGCGAATCAAAATAGCCATAATCCCGGCCCCATTGCGTCCAGCAACCCGCCAGCCGATGCACCACCTGCCGGACCGATTTTTCCGGTCCTTTTTTCTGCCCGCCCTGGTCATCGAGAATCGGCTGCCCCTTGGCATCCACCTGGGGTACGCCGGCTTTACGGAAATATTTGCTGACCATGATATCCGTGGCCAACTGCGACCAGTCCGCCGGAACTTCGGCGTCTTTCATTTCAAATACCACCGATCCATCCACATTGGTGATGCGGCTGGACCGACGGGTAAATTCCACGGTCGAATAAACATCCGTGCCGACCTTGGTAAAACGACGGGAAATTTTCATAGACTGAATCCTTTCCAACTGAGTCCTGATTCACTTAATCCACACGTGGCAGGGTCAACCCGGGTTGATCCTGATATTTGCCGCTTTTGTCGGCGTAACTGGTTCGACAGGTCTTTTCGCCGCGCAGAAAAATGATCTGGGCAATGCCTTCGTTGGCATAGATCTTCGCCGGCAGCGGCGTGGTGTTCGAAATTTCGATGGTGATGCGCCCCTTCCATTCCGGCTCCAGCGGGGTCACGTTGACAATAATCCCGCAACGAGCATACGTGCTTTTGCCCACACAGATCGCCAGCATGTCACGCGGAATTTCAAAATATTCCACGGTTTCACAAAGCGCAAAACTGTTTGGTGGAATCAGAATATGGCCCGCGGTTCCGGCATCCACATCCACGAAACTTCTGGGAGAAAAGTTTTTCGGATCCACCACTTCCGAATTAACATTGGTAAAGATCTTAAAACCAGGCCCCACCCGCACATCATAGCCATAGCTGGAAACGCCGTAACTGATTTTGCCCGGTCGCTTCACCGCCTGTTCGAACGGCACGATTTTTACCAGCTCTTGAATCTGCGTGTCGGCGAGAATGCCCATTTTTTTACCTTCGCTTATTGTCCGGTATTTGTTAGTATACCTTATTTTCACACCCGAGGCCAATTTTGGCCGATAGTCGGCCACCAACCCGTTAGCATCCTTAGCAGCGTTTTATCCATCGCCCGCAACCATCTTATACGTGCCGTCGGAATTTGCTTTCACTCTTACTGACGAGCACAAGAAGAAGTCTACCACTACAAATTGTGGTGTCAATCCCTCGCGACGCTAATTGTTGCGCAACAGGTTATCCACACCCATAACCCATTTTATTCACAAGACTTGTGGTGTAATAAAAAAATTCTACCATCCCTTGTGTAGCCCCCGTGCAGAGCGCTAACCTACCCGCGTTAAGCATTTTTGAACTTTTAGCCAAGCTTTGGTAAAATCTACTTTTCGGTTGTATCTTAATGCAAAATAAAGACTTACAAAAATACCCCACGGCCAGATTCAGCCCATCCATGCGCAAAAAAAAATCGCCGCTGCTGCAAAAATCACTGTCAAACCGCCTGATTTCGTGGTTTTCAGCTCACCAACGACCGCTTCCCTGGCGGCAAACCACCGATCCTTACCTCATCTGGGTATCAGAAATCATGCTTCAGCAAACCCAGGTGGCCACCGTTGTACCCTATTTTTCGCGATTTATACGGCGTTATCCCAGCGTACACCACCTTGCCGCAGCTCCATTGGAAGAAGTGCTTTCACTTTGGGCCGGCCTGGGTTATTACTCCCGGGCCACCCGCCTGCACCGCTGCGCCCAGTTCATCTGTACGTACCATAACGGGCGCTTTCCGCCCACCCGTACTGAGCTGATGGCCCTGCCCGGCATCGGCAGATATACCGCCGGAGCTATTGCCAGCATGGCCTTTGGCCAAAGCGTGCCGGTACTGGATGGCAACGTGATACGTGTACTTACCAGATTGCTGGCCATCTCCGACAATATCGCCGCGCCCGCCACCCACACGCGGCTCTGGGCCATCGCCGAAACACTCGTCCCCGTTGCCGATGCTGGTACGTATAACCAGGCCATCATGGAACTGGGGGCCACGGTTTGCCTGCCGCGCCATCCGCGTTGCAGCCAATGCCCGGTACAGGACCTTTGCCAGGCCCGCCGGCGCAGCCTGCAAAGCACCCTGCCGGTCAAGACCGCCGCGCCCCGGCCCCGGAGGTCTCATTGCCTGGCCGTGGTCATTGAAGCCGCGGGGAAGTTCCTTCTGCTCAAACGTCCGCCCGGCGGCCTGTGGTCGAGTCTGTGGGAATTTCCGACTTTCCATACCCCCACCAGGCGCAGCACCGAAAAGCACGTTCTGCGAATCATGGAACGATCCCTGGGGCTAAGCGTAAGCGCGATCCGGGCCATCGGCCCCCTGCGCCATCAACTCACGCATCGCACGTTTGAATATCATATTTTTCACACCCGGATGGATGCCGCACCGCCGGAGCTTCTGCTGCCGGAGTCTGACCGCGGCCGCTACCAGGATTTGGCCTGGGTGGATACCGTGGCCCAGCGCCCCTGCGGCACCATCACCCGGAAAATTGAACAGGCCATCAAGGCCGGGTAGGTTGTGATTGCCCGCGTTGCCAACGGTTCGGCCAACCGGTAATGCCCACCCCTAAAGAAGCCCACGTTGCCGACATCGCCACGCGGTCCTGCCGCAGCCTTGGCGGTTGCCCCAAAGGGGGCAAAGATCACGCGACCGCCCCACGCTGCTGCTGGCGAGCCGATTCAGCATGTCGGACGTTCAGGATCCCGCAATTGTAGCCCCGCTGATTTGCGTTACACCCGTGCCGACCAGGCGCACAAGTTCATGGGCCGCCGGTTCGCCGTTGACTCCCCGCATCGGAAAGGGACTTACCGGCGGAGAGGCCAAGCGTTTAATCCGGCCCCAGCGCAAGCGCCAGGCCCAGCCGAAGGTGCGACGAACTGTTTGGACCAGACCCATCATACCGACGATCTGCATTCCGGCGGGTTTAAGCGATACCTTGCTGTTGCTGCGCACCAAAGCCACCGCCAGCCACAGCGGATTGTAAAAGTACAGGTAGCCGGCCAATAAATTAAGCTGCTTGCGCCATGGGCGCTGATGATTCGAGGCAATCACATAATTGCCATCATACATATAGTTTTGCACCTGCCGGCCCGCGACGTTGTCAAAAACCTGGCCGGAGCTGAATGTTTCGTCGTAGAGCCTGGTTCCCGGTGAAGGTGTCACCATCAACACTTGCAGCGAAACCGCTCCCGCCCGCCGGAGCAGCTTAATTTGATTCAGCAGGCCATAAGAGCTGTGCCGCGAATACAGGGGCTGACCGTCATGATGCATCATCATGGGCATGGGGCAGATACCCACATTCCGCAGGCTGCGGAAGGCTTCGGTGGTTTTGTCCACGCTTTGGCCCTTCTTGACCAGCGTGGCCGTCATGTCCTCCACGCCCAGCCACAGGGCCCGACAACCGGCTGTACGTACCAGGGGCAGATGCTCTTTCATCTGCAGGGTGTCATGCACGGTCACTTCGCTGTACCAACGTACTTTTCGGCGCAGCGGCACGCCTGCAAATTCGGCCCGGGCCAGGGTTTCCACAATCTCCAGCGTCCGCCCCTTGTGGTTAAAAAAATTGTCATCCGTGCCGAAAAAGTACCGCAGTCCATAGGTTTTATGGAGCCGCCACATTTCTTCCGCGATGCGCCCCCCGCTTTTTACCCGGTGCTGACGCTGGTTGTACCCCGGAATCGGGCAGTAGGGGCACGCAAATTTACAGCCAAAAGTAAGCACCAGCGAACTGATGGGCGAAAGGCGGCGTACCCGCTGGGCCTCCACCGCCCGGGCGGCCAGGCCCGCGCCGCGCCCGGGCGCTTCCAGCAGGCCATAGCCTAACACCGAGTCGGGCAATTCATCGAGATCACCCACAAGCCGCTGCACACCGGTGTCCAGCAATTCGCCGGTGGGCCGCCCCCGCTGATCTTCCGGATAAACCAGACCCGGTACCGCGCGGAGTGCTCCGGTTTGCCGGGCCCGATCAAACGCCGCCCGCATGGATTCGCCGGCACCCCGCAAGGACAAGAGCACCTCCAGCAGGTTTAACAGCACGTATTCTTCGCCGGTGACGGCCACATCCGCGCCGCAGGGGCCGTTTAGCCCGGCACGAAATACCTCGTAGGGTTGATACAAATTCAGTGAGCCACCCGCGATGATCAGCGGGCGATGACGCAACTCGATGCGCTGGGCATCGCGAATCAATTCCAGGCACGGGGCCAGATGCATGCCCATGCTGGAAATCATAAAAAGATCCGGTACCCGACCGTCGAGTCGCATCCGGCTCGGACGGAAATGGCGGTTCCACTGCTGGAGCACAATGCGCGTCTTTTCAAAACCCGCATCCACCATGGCCGAACCGATGGCCCGCACGCCGGCCGGAACCATGCGCGTATCGGCAAAAATAAACGGCAACATACGCGTGCGATGGTCAAAGGCGCAGGCGATGACCGTCGCCAGATCATGCCGCGGGGCGATCCGCCGTAAACGCCGCCGGATATCCGTCAATTCGCCGGGGCGGAGCAATTCGTCGCCGCAGTCTCGACGGGGCAGTTCCATAAATGATTCCTTCATACGCGGACCAACCGGCCCGGGCCATTACGGGTTAAAAAACTCTTCCGCATTGGTGCGATAAATTCTTTCCAGCACCGACGCCGGCAAGTTTAGCCCCTTTAATGCTGCAACCCCGCCGGGGGCGTCCGGATCTTCAATCGGCGATGGTCCGTCATAACTGGTTTCCCATAACTGCTGGTGGACCCAGTAACGGCTGGCATAATGGTCGTAGTTGTATTTATCGCCGACGACCAGATCGCTGCCGAAAAGGATGCGCTGCTGATAGCGTATAAAAAACTCCCGTACCCGCGGCACAGGCTGCTGGGCGATGCCGCGGACCATCCATTTCGTGGCGCTGGAATCGATGCGGTAATGAGCAAACCGATCCAGCCGATCTCCCAAGGCGTCGAGTACCTCCACTGACCCACCCATGTGAGCACCCAAATGGGTGCGCCCCGGATATTGTTCCAGCATCCGATCCAACATGGCGAACTGTTCGGCAAAACTTTTGTGCCCGTCCGATGGTTTATATTTCTTGTCCGGACCGAACCAATCTTTAGGATCCCCCACATGAGTCATAAAATGAAAACCCAAATTCCAGGCGTGTTTCATCACACGCTGCAACTGCGGGTGATCCAGATCCATGCCCATGCGTTTTTGCGTACCTGGGGCGGCGTGAAATTTCATCAGGCGGCTCCCCTTGGCCCGAAAGCCATCCAGCCGCCGCAGCCAATCATCAATAAAACTCGCCTGCGAGCTAAGCTCCTGCCACTTGGGAATGGCGATAAATTCAAACCGCCCTGGAAAGGCCGCCTGCATCGCATCCACATCTTCCAGCGGTGCCATGGTCCAGATGCGGCCGATGCTGTAATCATCGGCAGCCCGCAGAAACGCACGCGTCAGATCCACATTGTGGGCATGGGTATGGGCGTCGGTGATAAGACCCGCAATTTTCCGCGGCGGAATATTATGGTAATCCAATCCCAGCCGATTGTACGGCGGAGTAACGCGGATCGGGGTGGCGGCAGTCTCATTCATGGTAAACCTCACACGGCGCTGCATGGTCGCTTGGCTCTTATACCATTTTAGGCGATGATTTTCGAGTGGACCTGACGCTTGAGTTCAGGTCCGCCGCAGAGTAAAATTCATCAGCCAGTGTGGCGGCGTCGCCCAACCCGGTATGGCCGTAGCCATTTGAAATAAGGAATCGCGAAATGCCGACGCTAACTCGCCTTGCCATCAAAGACAAATTTGCCACCAGCCAGGATTTGGAAAAACTGCGGGCTGCGCTCAATGGTATCCAAGGCCTTGACCGAGGGCGGTTTCAGATGCATAATCGTATCGGCCTGCTGAAGGGTGGGTTTTTGCTCACTGATTTCTTCCTTGAGGTCGATGAAAATCTCTCCGAGCAGGTGAAGAAGGCGGTTGAAAAAGCAGGCTTCGGAGTTCGTGGAGACGCCGCATTCAAGAACCCCGCCGTGCGGAAAGGGGTGGCCAAGCTGGTGGCGAGGCATCTTCAGGAAGAAGATCCACCGGACTATGCGATATGGTTTGGCTTGGCATCTCCGTCCAACATCCACCTGCTGGAGATATCACGCGGCATCAGCGACCCCGGCGATGGATCGCTGATGGGGGTGCCGTTCGGCGCCGAAGGCATACCCAACGCAAAATCAGTCGTGCTTTATCTGGCCTGCCCCGCCGAATTACGCAAAGCATTCCGGGTTAATCCCGCTCACCCGGCCGTTGTCGCCCTAAGCTGCGGCGATTTTCATGTCGTCCACCCGAAGGACGGCCTGGCACGGTTTCGCCAGTATCTGAAGCAATTGGGCGTGGCCAAAGCCCGGGCAGGAGCCTGAGCATTGGATGCACAGGACCGACTATCCTTCGCCCGCAAGCTCCGCGACCAGGGCCTTGTTGATCTTCTCATCGCCCAGGAAATTTTTCTAGTCACGGAAGTCCTCAAACTGCCCGTCGCGCAAAATCAGCCTCAGATCAATCGCTACCATCTGACGATTGCAAAATCGCAACAATCCCTCGAAAAGGTAGTGAAGGGATACTTACTCTGGCACCAGGAAAGCGTAAGTCCCTTCGGCGGCCACGCCGTGATTACCGGAATCTTTGATAAGCAGATTGGCGGCAATACGTCGCGTCTCGAAAAGCTTCGGAGAGCGCTGCGCACGGCCAAAAAGATCCACGGCGACATCCGATGGCTTGAATCCGCGGCCCCCAGGGCACCGTCCGGGCGACGTGGCTGGGCTGACCTCAACGCGGCGGACCTCGTCGAGAACGCGGAGTATCCGTTTTCGCACCCATCCGCGGGCATTGTGTGCCCGGCCGAGCATTTCACGTACCGCGATGCTCGTCGGGCGATCCAGACGGCCCGGCAGACACTGCAAATCATCGCATCACTATCCGCCGACGCTTCCAAGGTTGCTGCCCGCGAAACCTTTGAGGGGGCGATGCAAGATTTCCTTCGTATCGATTTTACAACGGAAAAGCAACTTTGACGGGGTTTTCCAATGACGAATAACCTCAACTCCGCGATTGTCACCGGTTCTTCACGGGGAATCGGACGCGAAATTGCCACCGCGTTGGGAAGGTTGGGCTTCAATGTGGTAGTGAATTATGCTTCCAGCCAGGCCGCGGCGGAACAGGCCGTGAAGGAGGTGCAAGCGGCAGGCGGCAAGGCGGTGGCCATTCAGGCGGATATCAGTTCCGCAGCAGACCGCCAACGTCTTCTGGAACACGCCATGGCCGCCTTCGGCCCCATCCACCTGCTGGTCAACAACGCCGGCATCGCCCCTTTGCAGCGCCGCGACTTACTCGAGGCCGACGAAGAAAGCTTTGATCGGCTCATTGGAACAAACCTGAAAGGGCCGTTTTTTCTTACCCAAGCCTGCGCTAAACAGATGCTCGACAATGTGCCCGATGCAACAGGGCGGCGCGGCAACATCATCACCATTTCCAGCATCAGCGCCTACACCGCCAGTGTGAATCGGGCGGATTACTGCATAGCCAAAGCCGGACTGGCCATGATGACCAGTCTGTTTGCCGTTCGGCTGGCCGCCTCCGGCATCAACGTTTACGAAATTCGCCCCGGTATCATTCAAACCGATATGACCGCCGGCGTAAAAGAAAAGTACGACCGCCTCATCGCCGGCGGCCTCACCCCCCTTGCCCGCTGGGGTCAACCCGAAGATGTCGCCCGGGCCGTCATCGCCATCGCCCGAGGCCTGCTGCCGTTTTCCACCGGCGAAGTCATCAATGTGGATGGCGGCTTTCACCTGCGCCAACTGTAGGCCCGCTTGCCAGGCTCATTGTATGGTGAGAATTTCGTGAATGTCCACACGGGGTACCTCCACCGTAAGAATGCCCCGAGTGAAACGAAAATCCACCTCTCTTCCGCCAGGTTCCAGTCGCACCTGCCGCGGGCAACCCCGATGACGTATGACCAGGCGCAGCGGTCCGACAGGCGCGATATGATCAAAGGTGTACACCCCTTCATCCGCATGTGGGCCACCACTGTTCACCAGATGCACCGCCAGCATTTTCCCCTGCCGCATGATGGTAACATCCACCTCATGCGAGCCTTGCACCCGGACCATCGGCTTGGGCTGCGTACTCGCCAGAACTTGCCCGATAAAGTCGCGCAGTGCCGTGGTCCGTGAATGTCGATACACCTCACCCACCGCAAGGTAAATGCCCGCCATGGTGCCGCAACCATATTTTTTCATGGACGCGGCAATCTCTCCGCTGCCGCGCTGATTATTTTCCGCAAATACCCGGCCTAGCGGCACCACCCCGGGCAGACATTTCACCGGCGCGAATGCGGAATTAATGGGGGCCAACATTCCGCCACCCGCGATGTACCAGCCCGTGGTGCCGAGAGTCTCATCCTGAACAATGCCAAGCTCCGAGGCCAAACCGAGGGTGGTCTCTCGCCCCACCGCCAGCAAGGTGCCTCCCGCCCGCACATAAGCCAGCAACACGCTGCGAAACGCCGGGGTTAAACACTCACACTCCGGCAAAACGATCAACCCATAATCAGACATGGGCTGCGTTTGAAAATGATGCTCGCTAAGCACATCCACATGACACTGGTTGTCCAGCATGGCATCGAGTATGCCGCGCAACGCCGTCAACTGGCCTTCCCCCGGCGAAAACAGGCCTCGTGATTTGTGGTAATAATTGGTGGTCGAATTGAGCAAGGCAATTTGCGGCACGGACTTGGCCCGGTGGGATACGCTCTGGCGGGCCCGGCAGAATTTGGCCACGTCCCTCATAACGTCCATCGTCCAATCATCAATGGCTCCATGGCGATTTTGTTTGAAATAGGCCTGAAAGCCCCCACCCAGAGACACCACCACAGCCGCCTCCCGCTGCAGTTGAACCGCGGTTTTGGTGGCCGCGAAATCCCGTTCCTTCCACCGCGCCGCAAAACCCCAGGCCATGAGATCCCACGGCTTGCCCTGCTGCATCAACATACGGGCTTCAAACCGGGCGGCGCGAAAGCTGTCCATCAGCGGGTAATCACCCGAAAGAAAATCAACATGGGCCGACACCGCCTCCGGCATATGCGAAGAAAACGCCCAGTTGCTGCAAATCTGAAATTGCGGATCGTGCGCATGCAAGGTGTCGACATAATGACGCAGGTAGCGGCGAAAGCCTTCGCGGCAAAACTCGGCAAATTCAAAATAATGCGGATCTTCCGGACTGCGCGGAACTTGCTCGATACCCGTGGCGGCCCGAAATGCCTCCAACACCCGCGAACCGTAATCACACGCGGCCGCCCAACAGTCGCCGTCCACCCACACACCATCGACACCATACACGTCGCGCAGCTCCCGCAGTTGCGGAATCATTAACTCATCGACATAGGCGCCAAATACCGACGTTTTATCTTTATCGCGCCGGCCTTTTTCATCCACTCGGGCCCACGATGGATGCCGCTTAACCGCCTGCCCATCCCACACCCCCGAATAATGCATGAACAAGGCCACGCCATATCGGGCGGTTATTTTGCGCCACATGGGCAGCGTGTCGCTCTCGAAACCCGGAGCCTGGCATCCCACCTTGGTGCGATAACTGGAAAAGCCCGGATGGCCCTTGCAATCAATTTGTATATAATCCGGATGAACCTTGCGTATAATGTTTTGCACCATCGCCGGGGTCACACCATGGCCAATACGGGTACAATCCTCACCAGCATGAAAATCAAAATGAACGCCCAGAAAGCTTTCGGAGCGACGAAGGCGAGTCGGCGGTAACATCAATGGATTCCCTTTTCATCGGCCAATCCCTTGGCCCATTCCACATGGCGACAACAGAATCCAGCCGTCGTCGGAAGCCTGCTTCATGATAGCCCCTTAGCCGCCATTCGGGTAGGACTCTTGGAACTGTTCCGTCAAAGGATTACGACCAATCCTGACCCGCGTGGCCGGCTTGGTCTTGGCTTAATCCGCTCATACGCCCGTTGCAGAATGGCCGCCACCGCCACAATATCGGAGCGGGTAGTGCTGCGTCCCAGCGACAAGCGCACCGCTCCCAGCGCGATCGTCGGCGGAATTCCCATCGCCAGCAGCACGGCCGACGCCTTCTCGTCACCGGCATGGCAGGCCGAGCCTGTGGATGCCGCAACTTCCGGTGCGCCGGCCAACACCGCGCTTCCCCGCACACCAGGAAAACATAGGTTGAGCGTGTTGGGCAGGCGTGCCGCGTTGGCCCCCACGAGTTTCAATCCGGCAATGTTTTCGCAAAGCAGTCCCCAGAGTTGGTCGCGCAGCTCTTGTTGACGCCCGGATTCCACGGAGAGTTTTGCCCCAGCCAACTCACAGGCCACTCCCAAACCGACAATATACGGCACATTTTCGGTCCCGGGTCGCAGGCCGTGCTCTTGCCCGGCACCGCGTAGCACAGGTGCCAAAGCCGTGCCACGTCGGACATACAGGGCACCAATTCCTTTGGGGGCGTAGAGCTTATGCCCGGCGATGGACAGCAAATCCACTGCCAGTTTCTTGACGTTCACCGGAATTTTTCCGACGGCCTGCGCGGCATCGGTGTGCATGAAGGCTCCGCACCCATGGGCCAGCCTTGCGAGTCGTCCAACCGGCATCAGCACGCCGGTTTCGTTCTGCGCCAGCATGATGGTCACCAGGGCGGTATCCCGGCGCAAGGCGGTACGGACGCCATTTTCGTTAATGCAGCCGTGCTGATCGACTGCAACGCGTGTAACCGAAGCGCCCTTGCTTTCCAACCACGCGCACGGTCGGACCGTGGCCGGATGTTCCACCGCGGATGTGACGACATGGCGGCGGGCTTGGCTAAGCTCCATGACTCCGCATATCGCAAGATTGTTGGCCTCCGTGCCCCCTGAGGTGAAGACAACTTCATCTTCCGCGCAGCCCAATAACTCGGCGACCTGGCCGCGTGCCCGTTCCACTGCAGCGCGGGCGGGCCGCCCATAAGCGTGATCGCTGGACGGATTACCGAATTGCTTACGCAAAAATGGGAGCATGGAATCCAGAACTTCCGGTAATACCGGCGTCGTGGCATTGTAATCCATATAGATGGGGTGTTTCTTTTGGCTTGCCATTAATTTCACCATCAAAAAGTCAGAACCTGATCGCTGGTACGCACCCATTCGGAAAGCTCCACCATGGATGATTTCTGCGCACCTTGGTAATATGATTCACCTTTGGCAATCCCGCAACGGCCCTGGCACGTACCGCACACGCGCACCGCGACGCCGGCGGCGATCAAGTCTTTCACGATTTTAACCAGATCGAAATAGCCCTGAGGCGGTTGGACGCTTTCGCGGGCCAGATCGACCGCGTCATTCATCAAGAACAGACGCACCGTTGTACCGTCCTTATGTAATTGGCCGATTAACCGCAACGCGTTCCACGCGGCATCAGTACCGTCATAAGGCGGGCTACCCATGATTGTTAAGATTATCAAAGGCATAACATGAACCTTTCGTAAAAAAACGGAAATCAAAGTTAACGATAATCAGCCTGCGCTCGGGTTGGAGCATTTCCGCTGTCCCTGCCGGTGGAACTTAGGCCACCGCGAGTCCCGCTTCGCCGGGACTGGACCTCCCGCGTAACCTGGAAGCCCCGGGCCTGCCATTCGCTTACCCCGTCCTCCAGACGGAACGCCTCATAATTTTTAGCGCGCAACCGCTCCACCGCCTTGACCGACAGAACGCAGTACGGGCCGCGGCAATAAGCCACGATGGGCTTTCCCCTGGGCAATTCCGAGAGCCGCGATTCCAACTCCCCCAGCGGGATGGAGACCGCGCCGGAGATATGCCCGGCCGCAAATTCATCGCTGGGCCGTACATCAATGACCATGGCCCTTCCGCTCCGCACGCGATCCAGAAGATCCTCGAGGTTCACCGGTTCCAGGCCGATATGCCCGGCCAGAAAGGTTTTTGTGATGCGGTCAATTTCGGCAAGTTGGCGCTCGGCCAGGCCTCGCATTTCCATGAAGAAAGTACAGACCGCCGAGTCCGCGATGCGGTAAATAACATGCAAACCATCCTTACGTCCCTCCACCATGCCGGCGCTGCGCAACACCTGCAGATGCTGTGACGCATTGGCCACCGAGAGATTGGCCTGTTGTGCCAGAACTTCGACATTCTTGGGTGCCTGACAGAGTAATTCAAGGATTTCCAGCCGCTTGGGGCTGCAAACCGCCTTTCCAATGCGGGCAAATTGCTCATAGATGCGATCCTTAAATTGCCGGTCCGTGTCCATATTGATTTACTCCTTTCCCGGCGATGATTACGTCACCATCCAAAATGAAGAGAAGGAAGACGGTATCGAATGCGTGCCAGAAAGTAGCGCTCGAACGGCAACTTCAGGTATCCCGCGCGTTTGCGATTAACAATCATGATCTTTTTCTCAACAATCATTTTCCGTGAGCAACTACCAAGAATGCTCAATTAACCAATTGAATGATTGTATAGTGTCTCCATTCGGTGGTCAAGTATCCGCGTTTGAATCATTTTTTTGGGGGGGGGCACTCCAAACAATGTATTGCGTTGATGGTATTGGGCCAGCAGAAGTTTCACGCAACCAGGGTGGTCCCCGAACTTCCGGCCGATCGTCCGTTTCCAATCGCTACTGCCCTGGGCGCAGATGGGATAGCACCGTCTCCATCGTTTGACAGAAACACAATTACACGATATGGTGTAATAATGTAAAATGAGGATGTGCCATGCCGCCAACATTGATTCGCAAGTGTCCACGGAAGCCGCCGATTTCAGAGCGTCCGCTCCTGACGGTGGAGCAGGCTAACGAATTGGGTGAACTGTTCTGGATTCTCAGCAATGACACCCGCTTGCGGCTGTTGCATGCCCTGATGCGAGCCCAGGAATTGTGTGTTAATGAACTGGCCGCCGAAGTGGAGATGAAACCACAGGCGGTCTCGAACCAGCTTCAGCGCTTGGCGGATCGCGGTATTGTCGGCACGCGCCGGAATGGCACGGCCATCCATTACCGCATTGTTGATCCCTGCGTGATCAGCCTGCTGGAGCAGGGGCTTTGTTTGGCCGAAGATGCCGGGAGCCGCCGGTGAAAGATGTCCCGCTCAATATCGTAGAACCGTCCGAGGCCGAGGCGGTTGCCAGATTGCAGGAGGCTGTCGATGCCAAAAAATGCTGGCGCTGCGGGTGTTTACACAATTCGCTTGCCGCCATTAACAAAGCGATTCCGATGGATCGGCGATCCGCAGCGTTGGCTGCGGTCATTGACGAGGCGCGTCAGCGACTGGTGCCGGTGCAGTACGACTGTCTCGGGTGCGAGCTCTGTTTTCCCCCCTTGGCCATGAACGCGTTGCAGATCAACGATGAAGCCTGCCCCAGCGAAAAGGTGGACGCCCGCGCAGGCTGGCCGCCGCTTGCCGGATCCTACTCAGTGCTGCAATTCCATGCTCCGGTTGCCCTCTGCACGCTGACCGATGAAAAGCTCGCCGGCGAGACCGCATCACAACACTGGCCCGATGTCTCGATTGTCGGCACTATGTACACGGAGAATTTGGGGGTCGAAAGGGTCGTTGAAAATGTCGTTACCAACGCCAATATCCGATTCCTGATCCTTTGCGGTCCCGACTCACGTCAGAAAATCGGGCACCTTCCGGGACAGTCTATGCTGGCGTTGGCCCAATACGGGTTCAATACTGTCCGGAAAAATGCTAACCGAAAACCAGTAAAGATTTAACCCAATCTTAACTTGCGCTTTTGCGTCGGATATGGTCTACTGTCCGCCATGAGCAAAAGGCTTCCACCCGCTGCATTCCTG
>JAJYZF010000203.1 GCA_021800165.1 Planctomycetota bacterium
TACGTCGAAAGCGATCCGGTGGGGAGGGTAGACCCGGGCGGTTTGATCAGCCCCGACCGGGGCCTGCCGCTCGAGCCACACCACCCCGGGGGCCCTCTGGAACCTCCCAAGAGCGAGAACGTACGCTGCACTGATTTGGACACGTGCGCCGTGCTGCTGAGAAAGACGATGATCCTTATCGCTGTGCTCGCGTCGCACGAGACGTGGGACCTGTTGCACCAAACGGAACGCCATGCGATCGAGCGGCAAGATTACGCGCGGGCGCTCGACCGTTGCATGGGGCTGTACACGAAAAAATGCCGCAAACGCCCGATTTGCCAGCCAGCTCCCGCCCCTGTACCCGTCGAGGCGCCTGAGCCGACGAGGCCGACCATCGCGGTGCCACGTGCGCCCGATTGGCCCGGCCTGCACATTCACCTCCCGCCGCCGCCCCCGGCCCCCGCCGTCGGGGCGGTTGTGGTGGCGGTATTATTGGTAATTATCCTCTCACCGGTCGGTGGTTGACGGCCCACCATCGCGGGCTTCGGGCCAGCCGGGATTATTGGAGTCATGATGTGGCTAAGAAAAATAAAAGGAAGGGGTCAGGCCGCACGAGCGCCGAGGCCGACAGTTTCTCCGCCCTTCTTCTGGACTTCGGTGGCGCTGAAAACACGGACCTCCTCTCCGCCGCAGTGGATGCCGCCTGGGGCGGCGACCCGTGTGAAACCCGTCGACAACTCACGCTCTGGGCGGCGAGGGCCCTGCTGAACGGCGACTTTCCCCCGGACACGAGCGGTTTCGACCTCGCCCATGTCCTTGGGAGGGCATTTCGTTTCGAGTGGCGGCGGCGGGGCGTGGAGAGCGACGACGACACTGCGTGGATCAAAGGGCTCCTTCGGGCCACCGTGGAGGCCGCCACTGGAGAGGCGAGGGAGTGCCTCCTTCTCGGCGAATTCGAGCACCTCCTCCAGGTCGACGAGATCCGGCAATATTTCCGCGACTGGGCGTCGGGCAGCAAGGCCTTGGCAGGGTTTTACTCGGAAGCGTGCGAGCTTGCGGACGGCTTCATCGAGCTTGCGGAGCGAAAATCGGGCAAGCGGTCTGGCCGGTAGCCTCGCGTGAACTACCCGTCGACATGTGTGAACGGGGAGTTACCGCCAATTGTTGCGGATAGGTGAGATCAGGCGGCAAGGTTTTTGGCTCCGTTCGCGAATGCCATCGCTGGTAAAGTCTCCGGGGGCATTGGGCATTGTGGCGATGGATCGCCGGCAGAATGCCCGCCCTTCTTCTTGATGTGAGACGTTATTCTTCATCGCCGACACTACGAATCTCTCGGAATAAAAACTTGCATCGGGTGGCGGTGGGAATTATGATTCCAGCGAGTTGATTTTCGAGGCTATCGCATGGTCGGACTCATTGAAATTCCAGCAACTCCACGCGAAAAAAATCGCGGCCTCGGTTCAAAAAGCCGCGACCGGTGGTCGCCTCCAACTTCCCCGCACCGCAATACCCATGACCGAGCACCGGTAACCCGCAACCATCGCAGCGCCCCAATCCTCGGCCGCTGGCTCACCCGCGACCCGATCGGCTATCAGGGCGGAATAAACTTGTACGGGTATCTTGGTGGGATGGCCACCGCGCTGATCGACTGGCGTGGCACTGGCCCCTTCATAGAAGCGAGGGCACTGGAACATGTAATCAATTATGGAGCGGCCGAGGCAGAGAAGCGCCGCGAGAGGGAAATGACGGCGCCCTGTTGTGAGAATGGCAAGCAAATACCAAGGGTGCCGGTCTATGTGATAAACCGCAGTGGTGGGGTTCGGACTAATGACAACCCGTTAGGTAACTCAGGACATATTGACATGGCAATCCATGGAATCGGCATGTTTGGGTTCTACGGCTACGGCCCCGGCACTTCTGGTAATGAGGTCGGAATGGGCTTTCACGGTTACTGGAACTACTCATACCACAGGTTTGCTTTCGGCAAAGTGCCGCGCGCGAATTACATTGATGGACGGGCCGGACTGTTAAGTACTATCTGTGTTGTGATGGTATGCCCGCGGCAGGTTAGGGAGATGGCACAAAAGCTCCATCAATTGGAGCGGCACCCGGGGAAGTTCGACATCGTGGGCAACAACTGCTCGACCCACGCTTGCGATGTGCTTGGCGCAGGAGGAATATTGAGGCGAGGGATTCCCGGGCTGGACACGCCCCAGAATTTGGAGGACGCGCTTGTGCGCCGGTACAAGGCGAAGTGTTTCAACGGGTATACCAAACTTTCGCCGTCGAACGATCTCACAATTATACACTCGGGGAAGGCGCCGGCGACACCCAAGCATGGAGGTGGATCACTGTGAAACGCAGGCAGGCTCTCCACTTCGTCTTGTTATTGGTGTCGACGATTTTGCCGGCGGGCTGCGGCCGTGATCCAAGGCATGCCCCAGCTGAAAAGCGGAGAGCCTTGGTACTTTACTACAATAAAATACGGAAGAGCTACCTTTCACTTCGACGAGCAGCAGGCGCCAAAGAGCCGAGTTTTTATTATTGGCGACGGCAACCCCACCCCCTGTTGCTGCACCTGCCTATTTGGTTGAAGGGGACAGTTGCGGTCCGGGCTCGCATTGCAAGGTTACACGATCCGCTGTTGCCGGGAGCGCAGCAAAGTTTCGATAACCATGAGAATTTCGTCATTGTTTTCAAGCTCCAAAAAGGGCAGCACGTTCCAAGCCGAGGGGGTGTCACGACAATCAAGCTGTATCACGGATGCCTCGGGATGGTGTCGCCGGTTTTCATGGGTGACAGGAGGGTAGGGGAGGTGTGGCGAATCGCGTTTACCCCGAAAGGCGAGGCCATCGGCGTTATTCCAAACGGTCCGTACCGCGCCCCCAAACCCGATAATTAAAGCAAATAAAGCCAACGGCACGTCAGGCAAATCGGATTCTCCCCCCGCTAATGCCTGCGTGAAACGAAACGGGGACGCATCTAGTATTGACAGGCGTGTGATCTTGTGCTAAAAAATGGCATGGCCAGAAAAGCGCGTCATTGTCCCGGCGGATATGTATATCATGTTTTGAATCGAGCGGCGGGGCGTATCGCTCTGTTTCGCCGCGATGAAGACTACGCCGCCTTCGTGCGGA
>JAJYZF010000022.1 GCA_021800165.1 Planctomycetota bacterium
CCACCTGCCAATTCAGAGGGGTTTCATAGGTCCGCGTCAGCCACGAAGTAAAATTCGCCACATCACGCTGGCGGGCATTCCAATCGCCAAAAAAACTCTTCGTGTATTGCAACTTGTTGATCACCACTGGATTTAAACCACGGTCCAGCGTTAAAAGCGCGTAGGCGGTGGCATTCGTCGGATTGGCATCCGGAAACGCACCTCCGCCCCAAGGGCCCCCTCCGTTGTTGGCAAGTGTCGCAGCAAAATCGTTATACCAGTTGTGCCCACCCAAGGTCTGGATGCCGCTGGCCAAGGCCACACGTTCATCCCCATACATGGCATAAAAATTTTGTTCTCCAGGGTCAAAGTTCTTATTCAGCCAAGCCAGCCCCATGAGGATGGATCGGTCTACGGTGGGCCGGAGCGTCGGTCGCTGCAGGATGTACTCATCGCAGATAAACAGGCTAGCCACGCCGGCGGGTGTCATGGTGACAAACCCCGATGGTCCGGGCGGTGGGTTGGGCACCAACGCCGGATGCGGCTTGGTTCCAGTGTATACCCACGCCCCATTGGGATATTGAGTGTTGACCCAATGAGACCGGGCCAAGCGCCAATACCATGCGGGAATTTCCAGCCCGGCATGAGCGCAGGCCCACATCCCCAGCACACCATATTGCGTGTTGGAGTTGTCCCAATTCCCCGGCATATATGCAGGGCGGGCGGGCCATGGCGGAGGCATGGTGTAATGATAAGCACCATCGGAATGGATGGTCTTGAGTAAATACCAAGCGTCCTTATCAAGAACACGGCGGTAGCGGGCCTTGGGAGGTAGCAACGCCATGGCGTTGGCCTGAAAAGACGCCGCGTATGTCCCCGTGGGGTTGACCTTGACCAAAAAGTTAATCGCCGCGCGCATTTTGGGTGAATAAATGTTAAGCTGCGGAAGGTGCAGGCTTTGGCCCACATCCAGCAACGCCTCCGTGACCAAGGCCGTCTCGCCGCCATAATCGTTAAACATGTTGGCAAGCTGAGGTTGCCCCTGGTTGAGAATTAGACGCCCGTGACTATCGTGACTATCGCGCTTAAAAATCTCCTTACCACCGTAAGTACCAGTCTCCCACATCTTGCGTGAATTTTGTTGGGATAATAGAAAATCCGCCCCACGCTTGATCGCGGCAATAACCGCTTTGCTGCGGACAGCGGCATGAACCGGAGCATCGAATCCCGACCACAGCAGCGCCCCCCCCACCGTTAATGCCATGGCCATTGCAACACGTAGCCGCAAACCGAAAGGTCTTGACATTAAGATGGGAACCATCGTTCAAAACTCCTTTGCCGCTGGGCCGCCACCCTCTCTCGCGATAACCGACTTAAGAAATAATAGACGAGCAAAATGCATTTAGCAAGGACAAACTGGATCTGATGTGTTGTGTCTAAAGCCAATAATAGACGTTATTCCACGCATCCCGGTAGCCGGGCAAGCCGGAACCCCAAAAAACTTCCATCCCGGCGTTTATGCCTTCAAAAATTGTCGCTCGCGCAGAAGACCTACAATCCGATCCACACTTTGATCGACCGTTAGAACGTGGGTTGGTAACTCCAGATCCGGGGCTGTGGGTGGCTCGTACTGCGTGCTTATGCCCGCCACGCCTTTCACTTGGCCGCGATCGGCCAGGCGATAAATGCCGCTGGTATCGCGGGTCCGGCACACCTCCAACGGCGCGGAGAGATAGATTTCCAGGAATCGTTCCGGCCCAACCAACCGCCGCACTTTTTCCCGCACCGCCGCATGTGGGGCAACCAAAGCACACACGCAAATCAGGCCCGACTCGTTGAGGATGCGGGCCATTTCCGCAGTACGACGGAGATTTTCCGAGCGGTCGTCGGCGGTGAAGCCCAGATCGCTGGTGATACCGCGGCGTAATTCCTGCCCATGCAGCACTGTTACCAGGTGCCCGCGATCAAAAAGCTTTTCCTCCAGAGCGTAGGCGATGGTAGCCTTGCCGGAGCCGGTTAAACCGGTGAGCAGAATGGTCACCGGGGTTTGACCAAGCCGACTTTCACGCTGGTGCAGCGCAATGCGACTGTGAGGGCGATCCGCAGGCAGACTGGGCGGTGGAGACCACGGGTCCGCGCGGCCGCGGGAGTCGTCGGGTTCAATAATCATGCCGGCACCCACCGTGTTACTGCTCTGGCGATCAATAATGATAAACGCGCCGGTCGCCCGATTACGGCGGTAAGCATCAAAGGCAATGGGCTGGGTGATGGAAAGCGAACATCGCCCCACTTCGTTAAGATGCAGGGTTTCCAGGGGCTTTTCTTCCAAGGTGTTGATATCTATTCCTGCAAGCAGACTAATGTCACCAGGCACAGTACGGGTGGTCTGCTTGATGAGATAACTGGCGGATAGATCCAGGGGTTGTTCGCTCAGCCACACAACATGGGCGGTAAAGTCATGGCCAAAATGCGGCTGGTTTTCCGGATGAACCAGCATGTCCCCACGGCTGATATCAACTTCATCCGCCAAGGTCACGCTGACCGCCATTGGACACTGGGCTTCTTCCAGTTCTCCATCGCGTGTCACAATGGATTTGATCCGGCTGCGCCGGCCTGACGGCAAAACCATGACCGGATCGCCGCGACGCATGATCCCTGAGGCAATGCCACCGCTAAATCCACGAAAATCGAGATTGGGGCGCAGCACGAGTTGTACCGGAAAGCGCAGATCGGTCAGGTTGCGGTCCGCCGCGATATGCACGGTTTCCAGATGGTTCAGCAAGGCTCCGCCTTTGTACCATGGCATCCGGGTGCTGCGTTCCACCACGTTATCGCCATGCAGGGCGGAAATGGGAATAAAGTGCACATCGCGAATGTCGAGCTTGCCGGCAAATTCCGCAAATTCCGCTTTGATTTTGTTGAAACGATCCTCGGCAAATTCCACCATGTCCATTTTGTTGATGGCCACCACCAAATGGGCGATTCCCAACAAAGAGCAGATAAAGCTGTGCCGACGTGTCTGCGGCAACACCCCATGGCGGGCATCCACCAGAATAATCGCCAGTTGACACGTCGATGCGCCGGTAGCCATATTGCGGGTGTATTGTTCGTGGCCGGGAGTGTCGGCGATGATGAACTTGCGCTTGTCGGTGGAGAAATAGCGATAAGCCACATCAATCGTAATGCCCTGTTCGCGCTCGGCCTTGAGGCCATCGGTCAGAAGCGCCAGATCAATCTGCCCACCGGTCGTACCGTGCTTGACGCTGTCTTTGCGAATGGCGGCCAGTTGATCCTCGTAGATCATTTTCGTGTCGTGCAGCAGCCGCCCGATGAGAGTGCTTTTTCCGTCATCCACGCTGCCGCACGTTAAGAACCGCAGCAGTTCCTTTTCCTGATGGCGGGCGAGGTAGGCGTGAATATCTTCCCGTACGGTGGTGGCTGACGAGGTCATATTGGTGTTCCCGTTTTAAGTTGGCCCGGCGTGCAAGGCCCCAAAGTCCTACGCGGTTAGAAATATCCTTCGCGCTTTTTTTGCTCCATGGAACCTTGTTCATCATGGTCGATGGCGCGGCCCGCGCGTTCAGAATTCTTAAATAGCAGCATTTCTTCAATGATTTTGGGCAGCGTGTCGGCGGTGGATTCAATGGCCCCGGTCAATGGATAACAGCCCAAAGTGCGAAACCGCACGGTCTTGGTTTCCGGCGTTTCACCCGACTGTAACGGATATCGCTTGTCGTTGACATAAATCCATAAGCCATCACGTTTGACCACCGGCCTGGGCTGGGCAAAATAGAGCGGCACCAGAGGCACTTTTTCCAGATACAAATACTGCCATATATCCAGTTCCGTCCAGTTTGAAAGTGGAAACACCCTGATACTCTCCCCCTTGTTGATCCGGGCGTTGTAGAGGTTCCACATCTCCGGGCGCTGATTCTTGGGATCCCACTGATAGAATTTATCTCGGAAGGAAAAAATCCGTTCCTTGGCCCGCGACTTTTCCTCTTCACGTCTGGCTCCACCGAAGGCCGCGTCAAACTGGTACTTTTTTAACGCCTGCAGCAGACCTTGAAGATTCATGTTGTGGGTGTATTTGACGCTGCCGGAATCAAAGGGGTTAATGCCATTGCGAATGGCCTCCTGATTGGTATGCACGATGATCTGGAGATTATTTTCACGGGCGGTGCGGTCACGAAATTCGTACACTTCCCTAAAATCCCAAGTGGTATCAATATGCAGCAGCGGAAATGGAATCCGGCTGGGATAAAACGCCTTTTGCGCCAGACGAAGCATCAGGCATGAATCCTTACCGCTGGAAAAGAGCATGACCGGATTTTGAAATTCAGCCACGACTTCCCGGAAAATGAAAATACTTTCCGCCTCAAGTTCTTTTAAGTGAGTCAAGCGCTGCGTCATCCAATCTCTTTCATTGCTGAAGCGTTATTCTTCATCAACCTACTATTCCCATAAGTATAATAGATAATTGTTTACCTGGCAAGTCGCCACAGCCATCATCATTTTATCGGCTACACCTCCCAACGACCACCACCGGGGGGAATTGCCGCCGCTGCGGCTATCGGTTAACTTAGTTATCTGGCATTGGTTTGGAAGTGCTATGGATACGCGGACTCGCCACCGACACGCCCCGTGCTGACTATAAAACATTGATGACATGGTAGATGCGAAAATGACCAATCCTGAACCCAAAGTCGGCAGTCCCATCATAGAGCCGCCCCTTCCCAGCACCCATCGCCCAGCCACCGATTCACCACGACAAATACCCCTACTGCCGGCGTTGGCGGTCGTCGAGACCCCGCGCTTTCATATTGTGGGCTATAGTGTCGCTGGCGAGGAAAGTGCCGTGCAGATTCCGGAATTAAATGTGGTTTTTGATATCGGCAAGTGCCCGCGACCGCTGCTGGTAAGCGACTTTTGCCTGCTTACCCATGGCCACATCGACCATAGCGCAGGCCTTGCTTATTACCTTTCACAGCGAATTTTTCAGGGAATGAGTCCCGGTACCATTCTCTGCCCCGCAAAAATTGCCGATGGGGTTGCCGGCATTGTTCACGCTTGGGCGGCTTTGGAAGGCAAAGTAGCCCCACATCGCATCGTGCCAATGGAAGTCGGCGATGAATTTGAAGTGCGTAAAGGATTGATCGCCAGGGCTTTCGCCACCTGCCACACTGTTCCCTCCTTAGGCTATACTCTGGTGGACCGGCGGGAAAAACTTCGCCCCGATCTGCTCGAACAGCGACTACCGGGCCACATTCTGCGTGAGATGAAGGATCGTGGCGAAAAGATAACATACACCGTGGACGTGCCATTGGTGGCGTATACCGGCGATACCGCTCTGGGAGAAACGTTGCTCCAAGATGGGGTGCGTGATGCCCAGGTGCTCATCACCGAGTGCACATTTTTTGACCCGAGCCACAAACGTCGGGCCGCCATTGGCCGACACCTGCATCTGGATGACCTGCTCGAGGTTTTACCGCAGTTGCGCAACGAGCTGATTCTGCTCGCCCACGTATCACGTCGCACTGGGCTGCGCTGGGCGGCCGGTACGCTCAAGCGTGCTTTGGCCAAGTCCAGCGTGCACCCGCGCGTGGAATTCCTGATGGATCACGCCCAGCATTTGCATGTGCGTCCCGGCAAGGCCGCCGCCTTTGTGCCGACAGAACCGCCCTCCGTCGATGAAACCGATGGATGAAGGCGGCCACGGCAGGAGATTGTTATGAACCGCAAACCGACGGCTTTGATCCTGTTGGCTATAACGAGTCTAGGCCTGCCGGCGGCAAAACAAACCGCCCCAACCGTCCGCGTTTTGCCCATTTGCATTACCGAAACCAAATCTATTTTGTTGGGCGGAGATAAAGACACAGTCGGCCCTTATCTGGCGCGGCGACAACTGCTGCAAGTGCGGCTGCAAGTCATCTCCCGGGCCATCAGCCATCCCCATCGTTGTTTGTCGCTGCAAATCCGCTCCGCCATGCTCAGCAACGGCGTGGCATTACAACTGATCCCTAAACAATTCGCCAACGCGGTGGCCATTCCACCCCAGATGCGTTATGCCATGCGGGCCGCCGGGGATTTGGGATTTCCGGTAGCCCTTAACTTTCTGCCCCCCGTCAACCACGTGCTGCGCATTGCCAGCCTGCAAGGCACTTTTGTAGTGGTCGCCGATGGCACCAGCAAAACGTTTACCATCGCCCGGGTGCGAAATCTGCTCGGGCATGAGATCCCGGCCACGGCACTGCCGGGCACCCACATTCGTGTACAGGTCGAGAAACAGCGGCCGAGGCCCAACGGTAAACCGGAAAAATTGTTGCGGCTGCGCATCTTCGGCCGGCCGGATATTCTGCGCGCCGTGGTGAGCACGGCGGCCGCTATTTCAAAATCAACACCCGCTCCCTCGGATATTTTTATGGACATACCGCACGGCATGGTGATAGCGATCCCGTTGGCGCAGCCGTTGAGCGCTAAAGCAGCCCTGCAATTAACGCTGCGCATCCATGAAAAATTCTTCCGCGTTCCATTCGATCTCAAAAATCTTCCGCTACCGCGCTGACCGCGGCTCATTTCCACCCGCGCCGATCTCGTGGCCGGTGCCAGCACGCCCGTAGGCGGTAAACCGGGAATAACCGGCAAATAAAATTACCAACACCAGACCAATACCCGCGAAAAGGCTGGGGTCCAAGGTACGGCCCCAATTGCTGGCATGGGGACCAAATATCTTCACCGCATCGGAGGTAAACAACATCAACACGGCCGCCACCCACAGGGCCAACCATGCCCGTCTTGCGGCTTGCGCCGGGGCCTGATCATCCACGGCGATCATACCGGCCGCGGCGATGGTCAAAACCAGCGTGACATAATGAGGAACCCAACACCATTCCTCGGCCCAAAGCATAAACGCCGCCACAGCGCCAATTTCCATAATGTAACGACGGCATTGCAGGGTGGGTAAACGGCGGTACATCCACAGCAGCCCCGTCAGCCCGATGATCACCAGCACCATGCGCACCACCAGCCGGGCTGTGGCCGGCCGCAGGTTCAGCACGTTGACGTACCACAACTTTTGACCGCCGTGATGGGATGTAATAAACGCCGGCACATGGGTCAGCAGGCGATACAGAAAACTTGGAATTGATTCGCCGCTGTAAACACTCACCGCACCCTTGAGCACGTAAGGCGTAATCATGATGTGCGTCCACTGGTTCCACCAGATTAGATTTTGCTGCCAGCCGAAGGCCAGGGCACCGACCGGAAAAATCCAGAAGAGCGTTCCCAGCACCATGGCCGCGGCCACACGCCAGCGCCGTCGCCAGAGCATGTAGATAAGAAATATGATCGGCGTCACTTTGATACATACCGCCAGCCCGATCAACCAGCCAGCCAACCAGTCGGTGCGGGGCTGTTCCAGTTGCGCCAAAAAAAGCCCGGCCACCATCGGGGTCAACATGAACAGATTCATTTGGCCTTCCTGCATGTCGCCGATGATGGGCCAAAACCAGATTGCCGCCAACAGGGCGATGGCGGCCGCCGACAGCCGAACGCCCGCACGACGAACCATTGCCAGTACCATGTAAAAAATCGCCGCGACCATAAAAGGCTTGCAGCAAATCCAGACAAATTGAGCATTGGCCGGCGAAAACAATGCCAGCGGCGAAAGCAAATACAATGTTGATGGCGGCATGGGCCAAAGATCATTGACAAAATTCGCATGGTGGAACAAAAACCCTGGAAACATGTGCATCCAGCGGTCGAAATCATTGACATCCACCCGTGGGTGCTCATGGCTGTTGCGAACCACCCGATCGCGCATCTGAAAAGCGGTAATCACCGTCAAAACGCCCATGATTGACCAGACGGCGACCGTCATGAGCCACCCCACCCCCGCAGGCAGACGATCCGGTGATTTACAACCCAATATTTTCTCGGACAAACCATTCTCCAGCCAGGGCGGCCTTAGGACAGGCCGCGGCCCCAAGGTAAAATTCACGGCCCAGCGCAAAGCCGAACCGCCCGCAGCGCTCCTCTATCGCTTGGACAAAGATACGCTAGGATTGCCATGCGGGCAATTCTGCGATAAAACTCATACCATGAAAACCACATGCACAAGATTTGGAACAATGGCTGATGGTCGAACGGCTGATGTTTATACGCTGACGAGTTCATCCGGTTTGATCGCCAAAGTGACCTCCTATGGCGCAACACTTACCGAACTTCACACGCCTGATCGCGCGGGAAAAATGGCCGATATCGTTTTGGGATTTGCCAATCTATCCGGCTACCTTGCCAAACATCCCCATTTGGGGACCACGGTCGGCAGGGTCGCAAACCGCATCGCCGGCGGCATATTCTATCTTGATGATGTAGCCTATAAGCTCACGGCCAACGATGGCCCAAACACCATCCATGGCGGACCGCAGGGATTTGGTTCTCGACTGTGGAACGCCGAAATTTGCGATGATCAGCGCGGCTGCGGTGTGGCATTTTCCTACTTCAGCCCGGACATGGAAGAAGGCTTTCCCGGTAACGTGCAGGCCAAGGTTGTTTATCGACTCGTGGAGAGAGACCTGATCATTGAGTTTCACGCCGCGACAGATAAAACCACGCCCATCAACATGACCAACCACGCCTATTTTAACCTGCGCGGAGCCGGCCAAGGCGATATCCTGGGCCATGAGGTCTTCATTGCCGCCGATTTTTATACCCCTTCCGACAACACTCTTTTGCCTACCGGTGAAATTCTCCGTGTTCAGGGCACACCTCTGGATTTTACCAAACCTGCCACCATCGGATCCCGCATCGCTAAAGTAGCCCCGGGATATGATCACAATTTTGTAGTGCGTCCCCAGCCGCACCATTTGCGTCTGGCGGCCCGGGTGAAAGAACCCCAAACCGGCCGGGTGATGGAAGTGCGCACCACGCAACCTGGAATTCAGTTTTATACCGGCAATTTTCTTGATGGCAGCGTCCACGGCATCGGCGGCGCCTACCTGAAGCATTACGGCTTTTGCCTGGAAACTCAGCATTTCGCCGATTCTGTCCATCACAGCCATTTCCCCTCCATTCTGGTGTATCCGGAGCGGGCCTATCATGAAGTGGCGGTTTATCGGTTTTTATCCGGTGATGAAGATTTGCAACAGCAATAAATGCCAGCCCCTGCGGCAAGTAACCGGTCTGGTCGAGCCGTAGGCGTGCTAATCTAATCTGGCACTCGATCGGTGTTGGGCAAGCCCCACCGAGCGCAAAATGCCACCGCGAACAGCGCAAACGATGAATCAGGCTTTTATTTTGGCGTACGATTCCCTACAATCCATTGAGGACGCAGCGCATCTGCACGGGTGATGCCTTTGGAGGCCCAACTTCATGTTTCTTCGCAACGGCGCATTACGAATATTTCGCCTCTTCGGCATTGACGTGTTCGTGCATTGGACCTGGTTGATTATCGTCTACATCGATTATCAATCTCCTTGGGGCCAGTTCACCAGCCCAATATGGAACCTCTATGTTATTCTGGGCCTTTTTGCCATAGTGCTGACCCATGAATTCGGTCATCAGTTGGCCTGCCGTTCCGTCGGCGGCACTGCCAATATCATCATCCTCTGGCCCTTTGGCGGTATTGCCTTTGGCCAACCACCCTGGAAGGCCACAGCCATGCTTTGGACCGTGGTGGCCGGACCGCTGGTGAATGTGGTTTTGTGGCCTATTCTGGGGGTACTCAACCACGCGGCCGCAGCCGGGAGTTTGCCCGTTTCGGCCAATATCGGGCAATTCATCCATCAGATTTACGTGATCAACCTTATTCTGCTGGTTTTCAATATTTTTCCTATTTATCCACTCGATGGCGGCAAAATTCTCTGGTCGCTTTTATGGTTTGTGCTCGGTGATGGGCTTTCCCTGCAGATCGCCTCGGGTGTTGGCATGGCGGCGACAGCGGTCGGAATGCTCTGGTATGTCAGTTTGCTGATGCATGGCCACAGCGCTTTTGGCGGCATTTACATGTTGTTGATGGGCGTTTTCCTGGTCATGAATGCCTGGCAAGGTTTTCAACTCGGTGCACGGCTGCGACTGGAACGCCGGGGCCAAATTCACCCCTCCGACATTCCGACCGATACCCACGCTCATGCCCATTGCCCATCCTGCAATTTGGAGCCGCCGGTGGGAGAGTTCTTCAATTGCGGCAAATGCCAGCAAAAGTTTGATCTGTTTGCAGACCACGGAGTGTGCCCACATTGTGGCCAGAATTATGCCGCCGCATCCATCACTTGCCCGCAGTGCCGTACGCCCAATACCATCGCCGCATGGCTCGGGGCAGACTATGTCCGCAGTGTGCAAACCGTGGCCGTCGGCCCCCCGGGCGGAAAAACCGATCGCTGAGGCGCGATGGCCGATTTCCCCCCCTTTGGAGAACTTTATGCACCGCCAATTGCTGTTCCTCACCCTGTGGTTTGTCCTGCTGTGCATACCCATCGCCGGCTGCCGGTCCAAAAATTCCCGCCATTCCGTCCCGCAGGGTGTCACCTACGTTTACCACCTCAAGGGCATTGTCCGATCCTTGCCCGTGCCCATGCAGGGACCACCCAGCATGATGATCAAAATGCAAGCCATACCCAACTGGACCGGTATAACCGGTCAAATAACGCCAATGGCGGCCATGACCATGCCCTGCCAATTGGCTAAAACCGTTTCCCCGGCAGACTTGGCGGTCGGCGATAAAATTGCGTTCACCTACAAAGTCAACTGGGTACAAGATCGCATGCTCATCACACGCCTTAAAAAGCTGCCTCCCACAACGGTCATTCATTTCAACCTTGCACCGGGCAGGCCCTGACCCGGCAACCCAGGTTTTCAGACCAACTCTCACCGGTTACAATTTGGACCATGCGAAAACGTATTGCGCCAAATAGATTATTGGCCCGTCTAATCTTGACTCTTGGCCCCGTGATGGCCGTAATCGGCGTTTTAGCCGCTGCCCATCCGGCGTTTGGCCGGGCGGGCGGCGGTGAAGGTTTCAGCGGCGGCGGTGGCAGTGGTGGTGGTGGCGGCGGAGGTGGCTTAATTTCCCTGCTGGTCTACCTGGTGATAGAAGAACCGGAAATTGGTATTCCCCTGCTGGTTGGGTGCGGAATATTTTACTATTTTACCCATCGCAAGGTGGCCGGTTACGTACGTACTCAACGCACCCAAAATGGATTGGATGCCATTGACGGCAATGCGGAGATTTCCGCATTAAACGCCTTGAAGCTGCGCGATCCGGCATTTTCGCCTGATCTGTTCTACAAACGGGTCGGCACCGCCTTTGTCAAAATTCAAGAGGCCTGGAGCGCCCAAAACGTAGCCACGGTCCGAGCCTTTATTTCCGACGGAGTACATGAACGCTTTGAGATTCAATTTTCGCAGCAGCAGGCCGAAGGCTATCGCGATCGCATGGAACGCGTAAATCTGGAACACATTGCCCTGATGCATCTGACCAGTGACCATGTGTTTGATTCCGCTACCGTCCGCATTGACGCCAGCGCGTTGGATCAGCACATTTCACTTGCGGATGGCGCGGTTATTTCCGGGAGCTTTGGTACCACCACATTTGCCGAGTATTGGACCTTTTTGCGCCGACGGGGCGCCAAAACCCTCAACAAAGACGGACTCATTGAAGGCTGCTGTCCGAACTGTGGCGCGCCTATCGAACTCAACGCCGAAGCGCAATGTCGCAATTGCCACGCCGTTCTACGCAGCGGCCAGTACGACTGGGTGCTGGTGGATATCGCCCAGGAATCCCAATGGCAGCCGGAATACCCGCGGAATCTCCCCGGCGTGGCCGATCTCCAGCAGACCGATCCGAACTTTAACGTCGCGGATATTGAGGATCGGGTTTCCGTGATGTTTTGGCGCAAAGCTCTGGCCGATCGCCTGGGTAAGGTGGATCCGCTGAAAAAAAATGCCAGCCCCGAATTCTGCGCCGCCTACGACAAATTGCTCCACGCCCCGCTACAGCCGAATCGCAAGCGCACCTTCTGGGGAGACTGCGCCGTGGGCGCGGTGGAAACACTCGGAGCACTTCCCGGACAGCCCTTGGACCGTGTCCTGGTAGAAGTACATGCTTCCGCCCGACTCTATGAGGACGCGGGTAACGGTAAGATTCTGCGCATGATACCAAGCAATGTAGCTCTTTATTTATTTGTGCTCCAGCGGGCCAGCGGCGTCAAAACCTCCATTGACTCAAGCATTTCCTCGGCTCATTGTCCAAGTTGCGGCGCACCGGAAACCAATGATCTCTCCGGCACCTGTTCGTTTTGTGGAGCCACACTCAATGACGGTTCCCATGGGTGGGTATTGGCTGATATTTTACCGATGTCCGGAAATCAGGCTCAGATGCTCATCGCCCAGTTGGATGCACTGGCCTCCACGGCGGGCCAAACCGATCCGCTCTCGGCCGTTCAGACCGCGGTGGCAGCCAACCTGCCCCAGCGCCCGCCACCGCAAGTTGCCGGGCTGGTTGCCTGGGCGGTGAAGACCACCGCCGACGGTAATGCCCTGGATGCCGCCGGGCGCGAGATGCTCACGCAAGTGGCCCAGCGCCAGAATGTTTCCCCGGAACAACTCCACCGCTTGCTGGAAGCCGCCCAAAATGGCCAATTGCAGACACGCGAGCCGGCCTCAGGGGAAGAGGTGCGGCTATGGCTGGGCGACCTCATTCGGGCAGCGCTATCCAACGGCCCGCTGACGCCATCGGAACTTAGCCTGTTTAACACCATTGGAGCCAAATACTCTCTGGGTACCTACGACGTGCGAACCATCATCAAACAACAGCAGAGTGCTCTTTACTCCGATGCCGTTGCGGCGCTCCGCCAACAGAAGACCAATCGCGCCAACGGCCCACGGCCATCGGCGGCGGCGTAAGATCCAATCTTCGGCTACGGGAAAATGTCCGCCCCTGACGGTGCGGCCCGGCCTCGGCCCCATACACCTGTCACGAGACAAAAATACCAGCTTTATGCAACGTCCTGGTGATTTCCGCGATACTTAGCAATCCGGAAAGTTCCACCACATGACCGGATAAAATTCTCGGTCGCGGTTCTGTGTGCCCATAAAGCGCGACCACACGGTCGGCCGTAGCCGCATCCGGACACGTAACCAACACACAATGATGCGCCTGTACCCGGCGTACCGTGCCAAACCATCCACGAATTTCATGCAGGACGTTGGTGGGCAATGGCTTGCTGGAGGCATTGGCGAGGGTTTCCACCACGCGTTCGACCGTCCAGCCGGCGCTGGCGGCGTGGACAATCGATTTTTTTGTTATTTTCAGCAGGTTACCCACCGCCCCCTTGCCGCTGCGCTCACAAAACTGTCCGCATAATACGTGCACCGCCGGCGCTGCAACCACAAATACTACCTCGAAATTCGGCTGCACCAGCAAAGGCTTTTCCGCAACGACCTGGGCCTGATCATAGACAAACTCCCCGGTCAACCCCAGCAGGTAACGCCCAGTCGCATTAACCTGAAAATAAACCGGTGCCTTGGCGTCGCGGTCGTGACCAAATGTCACCCCGCCCATTCCCGCAACATGACAAAATAAGGCTGCTGCCAAATCAGAAATCCACAGGTTTTCCCAACATTCCGGTTGCGATGCCGGCGTGCCGATCTCACCAAAATTATTGCAGAGCGTATTCCACATGCTCTTATTCCCAGCTTCGGCAATGTACGGATTTTCGTTGGCCGCGTGATACCAGAGGAACTGCTCCGTGGGAATGTAGCTTTCGGCCGGATATTGACCCACCGCTTGGGCGATAAGCGGTCGCAAGTCGCTCAACTGCGATTTTTGTGCCTTTGACAGTTGCAACCCACCAAAAGGATTGCGAAACGGACGGGCTGGCGCAAAAGGCTCGTTGGTCTGGCTGGCAATCATCGCGTCGGAGAGTTGCCGCACCCGCTGGTGCGGGGAAAGGCTCAGAAATGTCTGGCCCTCAACCGTTGGCTTAAGCTCCCGCCAAGAGTCATCGCGGCCATGCCCCAGGAACTTCGATCGCAAGGCCAGCCCCACGGCAAAGTCCGCACGCGAAAGGTTGGAGGGCATATACGCCAGGCTATCGGGGCGATGCAAGTCTTCATTTATCAACCATTCCGGCAGCGGCATGATCGCGGATGCTACATCGGAAACATCTTGAGTATAAATATATCCATCTTTTTTCATACGTAGCGGTTTGAAGGCCGCCTGGGTCAACACCACCACGAGATCTTCCACAATCCATGGCCAACGGAAAGTCTCCGCCATGGCCCCCACCGGCACGGGCCGCACGACCGGCTCGCGGCGCAACGACCGATGCGCGGTGGGTTCAATCATCGCCAGCAAATCCCGGTTTTCGGGGTCCACAAACGGGATCAGCAACAAATGCTCCACCGCCAGTCCCAGCAACTCATAAAACGTCTCGCGTCCGCCAAAATCCGTGCTGTTGGCCGCTTGCTCCACCTGGAGTGGATGGCTCTGTTCCAGGCAGGTTTTAACCAGTTTCTGCACCTTGCCAAAAACAGCCGGCTCTTCCATGGGAGAATGTAACGGGCCTTGAAGGTGCATTTGTTTCATCCAGGTGGCTTTGTCCGGTGCCGCAAGGAAACCACCCACCCAGGCACGGGAGCGCACGCTCAACTCCACACGCTGTTGCAACTGATTGTTCATTCCCTTTATCGCCAGTTGCTCGCGCTGCTCCAAGGTAAAAATACTGGCTAACAGGAGGCCGATGTCCGAGTCGTCCGAAAAGCTATCAGATCTGTTCATGGCCCGCAAAATATCCCAGACCGGCCCACAGGCCTTGCCTCGCCGAATTTCCGATTTCTTCCAGTCGGCCTCCAGCCACTTGCCGGCGACGAGCGCTTGTACCCCCGGTACCGTACCGCGTGGGATCACGCTGGCCGAATACGTGAGACGTCCAAGCAAGGTTCCACGCGTGCCCGGAGGGGTCTGTTGCCACGCCGGCATCATCTTCCCCAGCAGCACAAACATTTTGTGCACCGGCATGCCGCCGTCGGTCGAGCCTATAGCCTGCCAGCCAAAATTGTGCTCACCAGTCCTAAACCACACCATGTCGCCAATCCCTCATAGACCATCAAGCAGCGGATATCGCTTCTTGATTTGCCCATTCCGCCGCATGCACAATTCGGTACTCATAGCCCTGTTCACATAAAAAGAGCTGTCGCTTCATTGCAAAGTCCTGCTCCAGAGTATCCTGGGAGACCAGCGAATAAAAATGAGCCTGATTGGCTCCGGATTTAGGCCGCAAAATACGCCCCAATCGCTGCGCTTCCTCCTGTCGGGAGCCAAAAGTTCCCGATATTTGAATCGCCACCGACGCCTCGGGCAAATCCAATGCGAAATTAGCCACCTTGGAAACCGCCAGCACCCCCACCTTACCGGCCTTAAAATCCGCGTAGGCCTGATCACGCCGTCGTTGCGGCGTTGAGCCTGTAAGTACCGGTGCGTCAATCAACTTCGCCAGAGCCTCTATCTGCTCCACATAGGTGCCGATGACCAGCGCCGGCTCGCCGGAATGACGTTTGAGAATCTCCAGCACCAGGGCAAATTTATCCGGATTTTCCGCCGCTACCCGAAACTTGTTGCGGTGGTCCGTCAAGGCGTAGGTCATCCGTACCGATTCCGGCATTTCCAAGCGAACCTCGGTGCATATTGCTGTGGCAATCCACCCTTGGTGCTCCAGGTCCTTCCAGGGCACATCCGCCTTTTTCGGGCCGATCAGCGCAAACACCTCGTCTTCCCGACCATCTTCCCGCACCAGAGTAGCCGTCAGGCCCAGCCGCCTGCGGGCCTGTAAATCCGCGGTAATCTGAAAAATAGGTGCGGGCAGTAAATGAACTTCATCGTAAATGATTAGCCCCCAGTTGCGGCCGTCGAAAACGCCCATGTGTGGAAATTCACCCGTTTTACTTTTCCGATGTGTAAGCACCTGGTAGGTTACCACCGTTACCGGACGAATATCCTTATTTTGGCCCGTATATTCCCCAATCTGATCCGGCGTGAGGGTGGTTTTGTCGAGCAATTCCGATATCCATTGTCGCACCGCCGTCACACTGGAGGTCAAAATCATCGTGGAGCATTGCAATTGAGCCATCGTCGCCATGCCTACGATGGTCTTGCCGGCACCGCAGGGTAACACAATCACTCCGGATCCACCCCGGTCGCTGCCACCGGCATAAAAAACCTCGGCGGCATCACGCTGATAATGCCGCAATTCAAAGGGCTTCCCGCCCAGACTTTCCGGGGTTCGCAAGCCAATCGCCAGTTTTTCTCCGCCGACATAACCCGCCAGGTCTTCCGCCGGATAACCAATCTTAACCAGGGCTTGTTTGATCTGCCCGCGGGCGGATAATGGCACAACAAAAGTGGTGGGCGAAAGACGCCGGGACAGATGCGGTTTCACCTGGTCCTGCCGCGATATTTCCTCCGCAAGGATGGCATCGGCGACAGACAAAAGCATTTCCGACTCATGGCGAACAAGGCGTAGCTTTCCGTAGCGTCCGGCCAAATCCCGGACCTGCACCCGCACATGATCCGGCAGTCGATATTTGGCATAAGCCTCCAGCGATTCAATGATCCACTCCGGCGTGCAGCCCGCGGCACACGCATTCCACACAGACAGCGGCGTGATCCGGTACGTGTGAATATGCTCCGGTGATTTGACCAGTTCCGCAAACCGCGCCAGCGCATCTCGTGCCGCCGCGTATCGCGGGCTGTAGACTTCCACCAGCACCGTTAAGTCTCCCTGGACAATTAAAGGATTTTCCGCGACAAGCATCAGGACTCCTAGTCTTGGCGACACCAACGCCATGGTACCGTATCGTCGCAAAATTGCACCCGAATTTTTATGCGTCGGGTGCGACGGGTGTGCCACAGGATAATGCCCTCGTTCTGGACAGCCTGCGGTAACGCCCTACCCGCCTATGGCTCGTTGTGGCCGCTCCGGTACGGATCCGGCAACCCGTTCCATCCGGGTGCTTCTTCGGCAGCCGCCTTCGCCCGGTTGTCACGGAGCAGGTGCCTGACGATCCGCATGTAGCGAGCGCGCTCAATCTCAATCCAGCCCGCGGCGACCATTGCCACACCCCAGTCCGCACCGCCCCAATCTCCCCGCACCAAACAAGCCACCACCGTCACAACGCCAGCGAACACGCACAATCCACCGTTAAAGGCGCCCAGTCTCCGAATGTCATCGGGGTTCTTGCGTGCCAGAGTGCCCAAGATTGCGCGGTCGCGCTTGGTGAGCCAATGCTGGTCCATTTTCATAACCAATAATTCCTTTTTTCGTTTTCGCCAAGCGCTACCCCCGGTGCGCAGGTTCTGCTGTGTATGCAATTGCCGGCTCGCCCCGTCAGAAACCATTATCGTGGTACTTTGCTTGGGATCAATAACATTGGTCTGATTTCCCCGGCTATCGTAGCCGTGGAAGGTGAACAATGTCGATGGATCGCTGAACCTGCTGGAAAGCGTGCCGTCCACCGCCTTGATCTATGCCCATCCCAAAGATTTGACCGCAATCCGCGGCTGGCCTGCGGCCGCCCCACGTACTTCCGGAGGACGCATCGACCGGGTTTGAACGCCGCACGACTCTTTTTTTACGGGGCTGGCGCGGGTATGATCCATAATATGCTCAAACGATTTGACCAACCCGATTTATCCCGCGTCGGCGATAACAAGGCGTTAGCCATTGCGGCGTTTGGACAATCCGTCGCCGCCTACCGCTATATGGTTCTGGCGGAAAAGGCCGCCGATCCGCGGCTGCGTGCCGGTCTGGCAGAGATGGCCGCCCGAGAAGATACCCGCCGAACTCAACTTCAGGCCCTGACGGCAAAATTGTTTTCAACCACCTGTTTTTTTCTGGATGGCCACGACAAAGATATGGTATGTGTCGGCCCCCGGATTCTTGACGCCCGCGATCAGGCCCATTTCGATGAAGCAATGAAGTTGCTCATCGCCAGCGAAAAACGCATCGCCGGTTTTTACGCACATTATGCCGCTCAAACCGGGCGACCGGAAATCAAAGAGATATTCTCCGCCTTTGCCGATGAGAGCCTGCAACGGGTAAACCTTTTGCGGCGTATGGGCCAGGATATAGGACGGCAAATCAACGAACCCTGCCCTTTACAATTCCTGCGGCCCACCACCACCCAGCGTCCATGAATCGTCGGCTTGACGCCTCCAGCCATCCCGCCTTGATCACTTGCCCTGCCACCCCCTTTGCGCTTACCATGGTTTCTGATGAATAATTCTCTAAGAGCCAATGATTCCTTCCGTGCACCACGCTCCCATGCGGCGCTCTGGTTGATCGGCCTTGCGCTGCTGATCAATGCCGTGGTACTGGCCTGGCCGAAAGCCAATCAGACCAATATGTTTTCGGATCAAGCATTAGGAGCGGCTTTTCCGGCTCCGATGGCCTCGGATCACAGCACCTATGTTCTGCCGCTTCGCTTGGGCAATAAATCTTGGGGATTGGTACTGGTGGACCGCCGCCAGCGGGTATTTTGTGTTTACCGCTTTCTTGAAAGTGCCTCCCGCTTACGACTCGTGGCCGCCCGCGATTATCGCTATGACCTGCTTCTGCGTGATTACAACAACACCGCGCCGACACCGGCCCAGGTGAAAGCCATGGTAAGCTCTATGCTGCCGCCTCACCCTGTAAAGAAGAATCCACCCAGGAAGCCGGCGGGGAATAGATAGAACAGGCCGGAACGATGGTACGGGACCAACATGAGCACTTGATAGTATCGGCGATGAGCAGTTGAGCTTGCATAATCGTTGGCGGTGGGGTAGAGTTTATGGTGTACAGGCTCCGTGCAATTTAGGAGTTGCCTATGGCTAAAATGTTTTATAGTCTCGACGAAACCACCGCCAAGCTCAATGTGGCACCGGAAAAGCTCAAAGAGCTTGTCGATCAGGGAAAACTCCGCGAATTTCGCGATGGTGCCAAGGTGATGTACAAGGTCGATCAGGTGGATACGCTCTTGCGTGACCTCTCCGGTGGAACCGGTACCGGGTCGGGCGTGTTAAATCTGAGTTCTTCCGCTGGTGACAGCGGCATCGCTCTGGCGGGAGATTCATCTGCTGGGACCAAGGCCCCATTGGCGGGCGGAACCAAAGCTCCCGCAGCCGGAACCGGCACCGGGATGAAACCTCCTCCGATCAAGGCATCGCCAGCCAGCGGCCCAATGCGGGTTTTTGATGAACGCGAAGTCAAGCCGATTGATGCCAGTGCCCAAACTCAGATTACCTCACCGGTTTACGATGCTATTTCCCCGTCCGGCCTGGATTCCGTGGGCAGTGGATCGGGCCTGTTGGACTTAACCCGCGAAAGTGATAACACCAGCTTAGGGGCGGAGCTGCTCGATGAAATTTATCCTGGCGAAGGGTCCAAGGCCGGTCAAACCGGAATTGGGTCCGCTTCTTCAGGCGTGTTTGATCATGCCGCACAAACCAGTTCCGGCGCTGCCGCGGTCGCCACGGGGGCCGAACCCACCGGGCCTATGGTCAGCAGCTATTCACCGGTGGTGGAAGCTCCGGATCCAACTGCGGGCATTTTTGGGGGGTTCGCTCTGGCGGCAATTTTGGCGATGGGGTTGACCATTCTTATCAGTGCCGCTGGCGTACAGGGCTTTGAGCCGGGTTGGCTGCATACCCTGGCTTCCAATTTGCTTCTTTTTTCCGGTTTGCTGGTTTTGGTCGCCCTGCTTTTTGGTTTTGTGGGCTTTTTTGCCGGAAGAGCGGCTTCGCGGTAAGCATCGGCCACGAACTCAATCCGGTGGCTTGGCGGTTCAAGCAATCGAGTTGGTTTTTTGAAACATGATCCCGGCACATGCGCAAAGCCAGGGATGGCATTTTGATTTTGAAAATGGAGATTCTCTCATGACTCGTCTGGCAATTCCCCGAGTTCTTCGCGTGGCCGTCATGGCCGGTCTGTTGACCACTCTTGTCGGCACCACAGGCTGTGTATCCCAGGAGCAATACAAACAATTGGAGACCGCATTTAACCAAATGCGATCGCAGTTGGCAGCCGCGGATCATCAGCTTGGTAGGCTGCGCGGTGAAATCGCCGATCTGAAGGCCCAGATTGCTGAAAAAGATCGTTTGCTTAGCGCCCAGGGCGGCGGAGCGGCCGCCCTGCTCAAAGAGGTTGATGCTCTTAAGGCCAGGTTGGCCCGTTTGCAGGCCCGGTATAACAAGCTGCTGGCTTTGGCCGGTAGTGCTCCTGTGCTTCCGGCAGCCGTTAACGATGCCTTGGCCCGTCTGGCCGCTGAGTATCCGAACTTATTGGAATACAATCCAAAACTTGGCCTGCTTCGCTTCAAAAGCGATTTGCTCTTTGATTTAGGCTCCACTGTGGTGCGGCCGGCAGCCCGGTCTGCACTAAAACAATTCGCGGCCATTCTGGACATGCGTGCCATTGCGGACAACGAAATTCGCATCGTCGGCAACACGGATAATGTACCGATTCGCCACAACCGCGCCAGCGTTATGAACCCCACCAACTGGTATTTGTCCACCAATCGCGCCATTTCCGTTATGTACGTGCTGCGCCATGACGGCGTCCTGGACCGCCGGATGCAGGTGGCGGGTTGGGGCAAGACCCACCCGATCGCCCCCAATGCTCCGCATCATCGCGGCAGTCAGTTGAATCGGCGTGTGGATATTTTCATCCTGCCCATCAAACTCAAATACAACCCCTATGTGCCAGCCGCGGATCAGCCCGCCGGCCTGGGGAATCCCACGAATCTGGCACCGGTTAATCCGGCCTCCACGCCCGCGATGACCAATGGTGGAACTGTTCCACCCGCGGCCGGCCAGTAATATCTTCAAAAAAACGCCAACGGAATCATTTGGCGTCGACGGCTCTGGAAGATGGCTTGAGCGGCTCAATATCCACCGTCCACCCGCTGCCGCGCGCCGGAGCTGCCACATGAAAATTGTGTCGCATCCGCTGGTTGATCTTAATTTTTGAAAGCACCGCCACGGTGGGCGTTCCATCCTGGTCAATACGCTCGATTTTCACCGGTAACGCCAAAACCGGATTGATCCAGAAGTTCAACTCAATAAACGCAAAAGCCCGTTTATCCCGCGGCACCAGCCGCAGATGAATGAAGCAGACCTTGGGGGCCGGGCCCTTCGCCGGCGTTTGATTCGGGATGATGCGCACATGAAATTCCCGCAGCACCATCGCGGGCCTTTGACCGATGGGAATGGGGATCGGTCCGCGCCCCAATCGCAGTGGATTGAAATCTTTTTTTGCCCCCACCAATTGGATTTTGCGGTATATTTTGGCCGAGCCGTTACGATCAATTAACCAGCGGCCGTCAAAAATAATATCATGATCCGCATGTCGGCGGGCGATAGCTCCGTCCACGACCAGCATGTTGAAGCGAATATCGAACTTGGTCGCGCGACCCTGGCGCAAGTACCATATTTTACCGATATTCATATCCTTTTCATCGGTACGTAGATGATGTACCGTTACTTTCAGATCAGCACTGAAATTATGCAGCGTTTTACCGCGGGCCTGAAGCATTTGCAGTGCCGCAGACACCGCCGACGACGGTTGTGGAGAGCCGAGCTTGTGCGCCGCAGTAACCTCCGTCTGATTAGCGCCTGCCACAGGGCCTATCAGACTTAGCATCCAGAGCAGCGAAAGTATCATCCGTCGGCCGCCGGACCATTTCCAATTCATCATCGTCAGCAATGGGCTATCCTTTCTCAACAACATTGTGTGGATGACCATCATCGGCCACGCCATCGATTCGGTTGCGAAACCTTGCCGGCTGGTCCAGCAGGTTCACGATGTCCGCGATATCAGCGATGCAAAAGTCCGCCTGGCCCGCAAACGGTGGAACTGGTCCGGCCCCGTCCACCAGCAGCACGCTGGCCACTTGGGCCCCGTGGGCCACCTGAAGGTCAAAGACATTATCGCCCACCATCAATGTTTCTCCGGGGGCAAGCCGGTAATGGCGCAAAATTCGCTCTAAACTTGCCGGGTGAGGCTTAAACGGCGGTTCGTCCCGCGATACCAAAACTTCAAAGGACAACCGGTGACGGGCGACAATTCGCCGTACGCTTGACCGACTGTTCCGGGTCAGCAATGCCGTGCGCACCCCGCGAAGAGCAAGCGCCTCAAGCATATCCACCACGCCGACACGCAGACGACACGTTTCCGCCGCCCGCCGCTCATGTTGCTCAAGAATTTTGGTAGCATGGTCGCGGTCTACTTCGCCCAAACCGGCGATCCATTCCAATATCGGCCGACGCTCGGTCAAACCCAATTCCACCCGCAATGCTTCAAAATCCATGGCATCATGCGTAAGGGTGCCATCCATATCAAATACAACCAAGCGGTAATCATGAATCATCACGCGGCCTCTCAATACATTATATCCGCTGGACCACGCCAACGACAAAATCAGCCCGGTCACATTTCCGAGCCATTGCCGCCAGACGAGGTGAACCCTTCAATCCAGGTGCGGTGCCGCCGGGCCGCACCGCGATCACAGCTCGCCGCCATAACCGTTTTGTTCCAACCAGAGCATTAACTGTTGATACACCGCTGCCGGATGGAGCGATTCGGGCGGCAGCAGATTCGCCCTTTTGGCAGCCCGTGCCAGGCGCAACAATGCCTCGCCAACGCCGGATTCAGGAATGATCGCATTGGCCCCGCGGTAGTTGGTCAACAAAGATTGTATCGCCTTGGGCAAGCGCCGTTCATCGACGTCACCATTTTCTTTCAAATATGGCAATTTCCATGTGCTGGGCTTGTTGGCATCTGCCACCCAGGCAAAACAGCAGGCCGGAAGCCGGTAAGTTCGGTGCAGCAAAATGCACGGCTCCCCGACTGGTTGGTTCTGGACCGCGGCTGAAAAAGGCTCATCAGCCAACAGCGCTTCCGCCGGCCAAGGTTCTTCCCGCGGACGGTAAACGCCGTGCACGCTCACCCACCACAAGGCTGCGGGCGGTTGCGGATCCGCCAGATTCGCCACCACTCGATCCCGCAATCCGCCGGGGACAACATCCGCAGCATAGAAAACGCAGCCATCGCTGACCGCCACCTGGCCAATGTGCTGGGCATTGGCATAGCGGAGCGCCTGCTCCAATGCCGCGGCCAAAGATCGCCGGCCCAGACGTAAAGTCCCGGGCTTCTTCACTTCAATGACCAGATATTTTTGCAGATTGCGGCTTAAGACAATATCCGCAAAATCAACCTGGTACGTAAGATCTCCTTTGGCCCAATCCAGCACCCCGGTAAAGATATCCTCGACGATGGCTTCCGCAACTTTTTCCGATTCTTCGCCGTGACGCAAACGATCCCGTCGGGTTGCCGTAAACGTTTTCCATGCCCCTTGCAACCTCTGAATACAGGTTTGGTAGCTCGCAAGGGCAAGGTAATTTGGAGTTGTTACCGCCATATCACCCTTCTATTAACGTCATCAAGCTATAGGTGTATTACCCGGCAAGCCTGCCAACAAGAGCATTAACCTGCTTCGCCCGCCAGCCGCGGAAATATGCCTTGCAAGGCCGGATACAGCGCCGCATACGTGCGGTAAAGGTTTGCGTATTGGGCTGCGCGGATTTTGTGTGGCGAACTGCGCTGCTGAATTTTAATAATGGCCATCGTGGCCTGGGCCACGGTCTTCCATACGCCGGTGCCCACACCCGCCAGAATGGCCGCGCCCAATGCGGCACCCTCGCTCACGTTAATGGTAGCCACCGGAGCTTCGTACATATCGGCCTGCAGTTGCCGCCAGAACGAACTGCGAGCGCCGCCACCGCTGGCCCGCACCTGATCCACCTTGAGTCCCATCGATCGCATGATGGCCACTTGTTCACGCATGCCAAAGGTAATGCCTTCCAGCACGCTGCGAATCAGATGCGATTGCTGATGGCGCGGTGTTAAACCAATAAAGGCTCCGCGTGCATACGGGTCCGGATGGGGACAGCGCTCGCCGGTCAGGTACGGTAGAAAAAACAGATGCTCCGCCCCCACCGGTGCCTGCTGCCCCTGCTCAATCAGGTGTTCATAGAGCACCCCAGGATCTTTTTTTCGGCGGAGTAACTGCTCCATCTCATGGGGTAAAAGCATATTCCTCAACCATTGCAGCGATCCGCCCGCACTAAGCATACACCCAAACACGCACCAGGTTTTCGGAATGGCATGGCACATGGTATGAACACGCCCTCGCGGATCCGTCTGCGGCGAATCCGATGCGGCGAAAATAACTCCACTGGTTCCCATACTGGCGGATAACAACCCCGACGACACTACGCCCGTGCCCACCGCGCCCGCGGCCTGGTCACCAGCCCCGCCCACCACCGGAGTGCCCTTGCGCAGCGGCAGGAATTCCGCAGCCGCCGCCGAAACCTGACCGGTAATTTCCTGCGATTCGCTGATCGGTGGCAACCAGGACGAATCAATTCCCAGGCGATCAATAAGTTCCTTGCACCACCGCCGATTTTTCACATCAAACAACAATGTACCCGACGCATCCGACACCTCCCCGGCATAATCACCCGTTAAGCGATACCGGATATAATCCTTCGGTAACAGGACATGGCGACATTTTTCATAACGTGCCGGTTCGTTGGCACGCAGCCATAAAATCTTCGGAGCCGTGAATCCAGTCAGCGCCGGATTGCCCACCATGTTGATCAGGCTTTCGCGCCCGCCGGCGAGCTTTTCAATTTCCCGGCACTCTTTGGCCGTGCGCTGGTCATTCCAGAGCAAAGCGGGGCGCAGCGGCCTGGGACCATCCCCCAGAAAAACACTCCCATGCATCTGCCCGGACAATCCGATGGCGGTAATTTCCGAGCCATGGATTCCAGCCTTTTTCAGAGCCTGGCCGGTAGCCAATACCACCGCCCGCCACCAGCCTTCCGGATCCTGTTCGCTCCAGCCGGGACGCGGCGTTTTCAGTACGTGCGGCGATTCCGCCGTCGCCACCACCTTCCCCTGTGGGGTAAGCACCAGGGCCTTGGTAGCCGATGTGCCGATATCCAATCCCAGTAACGCCATCAAGAATACCCCCGTGTTAAAGCCACTTTCATTCAAGCCATGGCGGCCTGGCACATGACCCGAGGCCGACTCCAAGCAGGATAAGATATTCGGGTGCCAAACGCCACCAGTTTTTCCCGCTATTTGCTGGTCGGCCACGATCGAGCCAACGGCCCGCCTAATGGTGGAGCAGCACGATCATGGCAATGGCCCCGATCACCACACAATAAATCGCAAACGGCGTTAGCCGACGGGTTTCAAAGTAGATCATCAAAAATTTGATGCTTAAATAAGCCGTTATTCCAGCCGCCAAGGCCGCCGGAACGGTAATTCCGAGAATCGCCCGGGCTTCCGGCTTAAAAAGTGCCGGCAACTTCAGCAGCCCCGCCGCCCCAATCACCGGTGTGGCCAGCATAAACGCAAATCGACACGCCTCCTCATAGCTCAGGCCCGCCAAAATGCCACCCACAATAGCCACCCCGCTGCGCGAGATGCCCGGAAACAGCGCCAAGGTCTGAGACGCCCCCACCAGCGTCGCCGCTGGAAACGTCAAATCTTCCGCCCGCTTCTGCTGGCCCTGCTGGGCCTTGCGTAGCGCCCGCTTCTTCATGTAATCCCCGAGAAACATCACCCCGCCGTTGATAATCAAAAACAACGCCACCATCCAATAATAATGAGCGTCATCAAAAAACAGGGTGAACTTTTTCTTAAAGGCAAAACCCACCGCCCCCACCACCAAGGTGCCCGCCACCAACAGCCACGCAAACTTGCTCGGTTCATCATAAACAAAACGGCGGCGTTTGAGGCTGCCCCAGTAAGCCCCCAACACAATTTTCCACTGCTTCCAAAAATAAATTACCAGCGCCAACGCCGTCGCTAAATGCAATGCCACCACAAACGAAAGAAAATGCTTGTTATGAGCGTTGAAGTGCAAGTGCAAGTGCAACAGAGCTTTAGCCACAATAATCTGCCCCAGACTGCTGACCGGAAAAAGCTCTGATACACCTTGGAGTATCCCCAGCAAAACTGCCTGCAACATTGCCTGCCATAATGCCAGATGCGTCATGCAAATTCTCCTTAAAACGGCACCCATCTTGTTGCGCTTTCCGCGCTACCGGTTCGCATCGCCAACACTCGCCAGTGCCATTGGCAATGGATGACGCTATCATGCAGATAACGGCGCTGATGGCAAGCGTCCAGAGCTGCGGAATTTGCCGCTCCGGCGAGGTTCATGCCCGACACCAGAACCACCCGCAACACCACGGTATTGCGAACGTTGGTTCTCTTGGAGCAGTGGTTCAATATCCGAGGTCCAACAGGATGACATCAATGATGCAACCTCGAGTTTTAACTTTTCGGCAACCCCTGCGGCTATGCCTTTATGGCATCTTGGCATTAGCGACCGTATCCGCCTTAGGCATCCAAGGCGGCTCCGCCCGGCACCACCTTGCGTCACCCGAGTCTGCAATTGCGCCGCATCGCAGCTTGGCCCTCGCCCCTATCGCCCGCACCCAAGGCCTACGCCGAAACGAACTCCCGCCCGGCCTGGCCACGCAGCCTTGCCTCCAGCCCCAATTCAATGTGTCACTGGCCGTGTATGACCAACCGATCGCCGCCAACAAATCAGCCATTCAGGTGCTGGCCCGGCATTTAGATTCCAATCCCACGGATCTCGCCGCCCTTACCCGGATGATCCGTCTGGCCAGGCACCAACATCAACCGGCTCTGGCCTTCCACCATCTGGTACTGGCGGCGGTCACCGGCAAAGTTTCTCCCAAACGCCTAAGCAAACTCATCACCGCCCTTATCGGCCCTGATCGCAATCCCGGCATATTGCAAAAGCTCGTCCCGGCGCAGAACATTTCCGCCGACGTTCATTCCCTCTCTTATGCGGCCTGGCAAGATACCCTGCTGGGAATGGCCGCCCAACGGGTACGCCAGACGTCGGTGGCGACTCGTTATTATGCGCTGGCAACACAGCACGCCCCATCCTTCTGGATGGCCCGCAAGGCTCTGGTGCAGGCGCTGCTTCAGGAGGAACATTTTGCCGCCGCCACGCTGCACGCGGCACAATATGTTCATCAACAGCGTTTTGGCGCACCCGCCGGCCGCCTGCTGGTGCATACCTACGCCCGGCAGGACCGTTTAGCGCATGCCCTGCAATTGGCCCTGGCCTTCCAGCACCAATATCCACACGATTACAAAACCGCCCTCCAGATCGCCTCGCTCTATAGGTGGCGCGGACAACGTCAACATGAACTGCGGCAGCTTAAACGAATCGTCCAGAGGTTTCCCAGCCGGCCCCACACGTACAGACTGCTCATTGACCTGGCCGACGACTTGGGCAACTGGCCGCTGGCCGTCCATTACCGCCAGATGTTTATCCAGCATTTTCCCACCGCGACCCTTACTGCGGTTTTTATGGCTTCGCGTTTGGCCCGCCATGGGCATCTTCACCAGACCGAGAAGAGTTTTTTAGCTAAGGTGCGGGCCTATCCGGCCAGCGCCCAATTCCGCCAGGCTCTCATTGGCGTGGAATCCCTTCTGCACCAGCCGGCCAAGGCCGCCATCGCCATTGCCGCCGCCCTGCGCCATAGCCCCCGACAGTCACTCAATGCCGTTCAGGATTTATGTGTGTGTTATCTTGCCGCCGAGAGAAAAAAAACAGCCGTGCGCACCGCCGCACACTTTGTCCGGCACCATCCGCAATCACCGCGTTGGCAAATTTTTTACGCACAAATCTTGCAAGCCGCAGGACAGCCCAGTCAAGCGGGCCATGTGCTGAAAATAACCGCTCTGCGCCATCCGCAATCTGCGCTTGCCACCGAAGCTTGGGCCACTTTCCTTTCGGGTAGTGCAAACCCCGCCCTCCGCCCAGAAGCTCTGACCACCATGAAGCGTTTTTTGCGCGACCAGGGTACCACAACCGCACGGCTTAGCTTTCTGGCGGATCTGCAAATTTCCCTCGGCGACGATGCGGCCATGGTGCGAACCTATCAGCACATTCTCTCCCTCATGCCCGCCAATGGCACTGCCAATAATGATCTGGCCTATTATTGGGCGGGAAAGCGGCTGCACCTGCGCCAAGCGAAAAAGATGATAATGTTGGCCTTAAAAAACTATCCTGGGCAGTCGGCATTTCGTGACAGCCTCGGATGGGTGTTGTATCAACAGGGGCGCTATCACCAGGCCTTGGGCCAATTCGCCCGCGCCATCGCCTTGCCGGGCGGTGAGAATCCGGTGGGACTCGAGCATTATGCCGACACCCTCTACCAGCTCAACCACAGCGCTGCGGCTATCGCCTATTGGCAAAAAGCTCTACACCTGCTGCCGTCGGCGGCTCATTCATCCGCCCATGCCCGGTTGGTCCGCCAACGTATTTTACGCCAGCTTCATCGCGCCAAAGCTCTGCGAGCCTTATCCCACAGCCAGGCTTCACAGCGCCTGTAATGGTTGCCGCCGCTCTCCGCCAGTCCGCGGCCCCGGCCAACGTGATCGGTCGCACGCGTTTAATGCCGACTTACATGCTGACCCGCAAAGTGCGATATCCGCGTTTGCAGATACTCGAAAACCTGGCGGGCCTTGGGTATTTGGTACAACTCCAGCACCGGCGTCATCTGATCGCTGGAACTGATGATGATCGTTCCGATCCCCATCAGCCGATGCCCCAGGCTCTGCTTAAGCCGGATATCCGTCACACTGGCCATGGAAACCCATTCAATTTGTTTGCCCAGAATGCCCGTGTGGGTTTCAATGCGGCCCGAGCTGATGATACAGCGGCGCGATCGCGTGGAAAAAAATATCCACAACACCGCCACTCCCACGGCCATGGCCACTGCGGCCAAAATGAGCGGCGCGTAAGAGCGTAGATTCGGTAACAGAAATGACGCCGCCGCTGGAATCAAAATCAGGCCGCAGGTTAGATATTTCCACACGTTGTCCCATTGGGATATGCACAGGTTAAACACTGCCACCGATTCATCCGCTTGTGCGGCGGAGGCCTCGGCCGCTGGGCCCCCAACTGGCGCGGAATGCGCCCGATCCAAAAACTCGTTGCAGAACCGGCACTTGCGTGCTGCCGCCGGAATCTTCTCCGCACAAAATGGACAGGCCTTGGTCGCTTCCGGCTCGTTTAAAGCAGGCTCGGTTTGCGGTCCGTTATCGGCCGCCTCCGCCCAGATGGGTAAAAGGCTTCGCTGACACGATGGACATGCCACACTCTGGCCGATGGCACCGGCGGGGATGGATAACTGTTGCCCGCAGGTACACCGCACCCGGAATTTGTTCTCGTGGATCGCCATCGCGGCCAACTCCTAAGCCTATAGATCCGCCGGATCGCCAACCGGTGTTGATTCTTCCGGAATGTCCAGCACGTGATGGGGCCGGTAAAGCGTAAAAATCATGCCCGTCAGGAGCAGGGCCGATCCCAGCAAAAACCAGACGGTCGGCAGAGAATGCGTCAAAATCGCCTCCCAGATCAGTGTCAGTGGATACGCCGCATTGCTGAATGTGGCGACGCGCGAAGGCGGTTGGCGGGTCATCGACCAGTTAAAGAGAAAAAAACCAATGACCGCTATGCCAATGCTGATATAGAGCAAACCTGCCCACGCCGAAGGATAAATAGCGTGCCAGCGCAGCGTCAGGGCATCGGGTATGGCAATGGGAATAGACATCAAGGTGCCAAAGACAAAAACCCACAACTGGCAATTCAGGCTGCCATAACGCTGATTGAATGGACGGGAATACACCAGATAACCCGACCATGTCAGCGTCGCCAGCAACAGCATCAAATCGCCCCGAAAATACGTACCGCTTAAATGCAGGCCCGATTGTATGAGAATGGTCAACACGCCCACCGTCGCCAGGACTGCTCCCGCAATCACCGCCGCACTCCACCGCTCAATACGCCGCAGGCACGCCATGATGGTGACAATGACCGGCGTGTTGGCGTACATCATGGCCGCATGAGAGGCATTGGCCCACGCCACTCCCTGAAAAAACGCGATTTGATTGATGGGCACGCAAAACAAACCCAGCAACGCCAGAAATTTATAATCCTGCCGGGCAATCGGCCGCAGATCTTTCTTCCACAGCAGAAAGACGAAAATCACCAGACCCGCCAGACCAAAACGTAACATGCCCCCCAAAATTGGAGGAAATGATCGCACCGCGTATTGCACTGCAATCGCGGTAAACGAAGTCAGGAGCGTCAACAGCAGCAACGCCGAAAAATCCAACGGTTTGGGGCCGCTTGCGGCCACTGCCACCGTCTTCACGACCGGCAATGCAACGCCGCCCGCGGTGGCCTGCGCGATGGAATCTGGGGGTTGGCTCGGCACAACAGGTACTCTTTTCTCGATAACTTACTTGCGAACCAGCACCGCATTGAGCCAATCCACACGGCCGCGCACGCCGTAACGACCGGCATCCACCGCCTTCAGGGTTAGCCGTTGCACACCCGCCACCGGCACCCGGACCACCGTATTGGCCATCCCGGCCTCCAAATGATCTCCGGAATAGACGACTTTGCCGTCCGCCAGGATCAATACGTTGGCACGTCCGTAGGCACCAGCCGAATCGTCCATTGCCGGCCGTACCATGAAGTACTTGTATAGGCCACCGATCTTGTAGGTCAGGGTACAATTAACATGCACGCCCAAGCCATGCGCAAAAACCTTGCCGTCCGCCCGCAGTGGTCGTCCCGTCACGCACCGGTTGTTACGGATCGGGCGGTTGTCACCAATCCATGAAACCTGATGAATGCGTGTCGGGGTCAGATCGGTCAGCCACACCGCACGGCCACCCACAATACCGACTCGCGCCACTTGCTGGATCGGCACAGAAATGGCTTTACCGGCCGGATCAACCAGAGATAATTCCCCGTTCGACCAGTTAAACTTTGGCGTATGTAGGGAAGCCCCATTGAGAAAAACGATGCGGGCACCCGACACCGGCCGGGCCGAGGAAACGGCAACACCGCCCAGAACAATATGGTTAACCCGACTCAAAGGAATCGTCGTGTTGCCTAGTTTGCTCTGAAACACCAGCCGGTTGCGACCAATTTTCACCACCGCCCCGGTCAGGTGGGAATCGTTGTTAAAATACAGACTGTCATGATCGGCCAGGGAATTGGGTATCGCCACGCCTGGTGTGCGCCGCAGGCCCGCCACCGCATTGAATGGAATGTGTACAATGCCCAGGCCCGCGGCATGGAAAATAATATTCCCATGGCGCGTACCCATCGGATAGCCGGGCAAAATATCGCCGTCTCGCAGTACCAACTGCCACGCGGATACCGCGGGTACCACCAAAGCGTTTCGCAGCCGCACGGCGAGAATATCTCTGGTGGGCAGTCGGCGATTCCCCAGCGCCGCCGATCGCACGACTATCTGCCCCGGGTAGCTCCAATGCCTGATCTGAACCTGCTTGAGCCGGACAAACTCCTGCGGCCCCACCGCCGGCTCCGCCGTGGTGATATTCCAGTGGAGCTGCGTTTGGCTATCCGCCGCCCGGCCCAACGACACCCACAGGAAAGTCATCAAGGCCACACCCACACCGCCCCACTTCACCATCCGTCGTCCATCCTTATCCAAACGCGATCGTGTCATCATCGCACTCACTTTTGCAGGATCGGCAGGAGCCGATCAGGTATCTGTAGGATAATCAACGCCATCGCCGTGCCATAGCTGAACCCGGCATTTCCACGCCAACTGCCATTAGCATTTTGTCGGGCCAGCAATGTTTTAGACATGGCCGGCCACCAGGCACTCCACCATTTGCCACCCGCCAAAAACATCGCCTGCGTGCCATAGTAGTTCCCATAGAAAAAATTGTACGCGTTATTGGCCGGCGTTCCAGGCCGAACGCTCAACAGATAATGCACCCCCGCCGCCAGGGCCTTGCCCCTGTACACACCCGCATAGAAAAGCAGCGCCACACCCGCCGCCGAACGCGGCATCATGGAACCCGGCGAACCCAGCATATAACTAAAACCACCATCGGCGTTTTGCAGTTGTCGTACAAAGGCAATCGCCTTACGGATCGTCCGACGCGGCACCGCAATACCTGCCTGCCGCGCCGCCCGCAGCGCCATCACCTGACAGATGGTCACGGAAATATCCGCGGGCATCGGCATCGGTTGATAACGCCAGCCTCCCTGCTGATTTTGCGTCTCCACGATCAGCCGCACCGCACGCTGGAGTTTTTGCCGCAACGACGGCGCATGCGATTCCCCATACACCTCTGCCAAAAACAAGGTTGCAAAGCCCTGCCCATACATCGGTGCACCATCGTTGGGGGCCGCAATCAACCCGGTCGGCTGACACTGCGAAAGCACATAGCCAATAACCCTGTCGCAATTTCTCCCATAACGTCCCTGCCCGGGAAGATTACCCCCGGCGATAAACGCCAATCCACCCAACGCCGATACCGCCACCGAATTCATCGACCCAAATGAGCCGTTGGCATTCTGCCGTTTAGCCAGCCAGTGCAGTCCCCGGTCAACGGCCCGCAAAACCTGCGGCGTAAGAGCATGGCGCAATGTGCTCCGGTGGCCAAAAATCATGGTATCGCTATTGGCTTCAGCCGCCCGACAACTTCGTCCGCCTGATCCGGCAAACGTAACCGCCACCAAGGCGACCAAGGCCATTACCGTCGCCCACAAGGATTTCCACCATGTCAACCGATTGCTACTCATCAGCATTTTTCCCAATCCAGTTTAGCTTCCACTTTTAATGCCCGCATCATAATCGTTTTGATGCACTCCCCCAGCGCCGGGTTCCATTACGGCCCATAAATTCAGTTTAATCGCCGGCCCTGCTTTCGCCAAACGGCCCATGGCCGCACCGACCATGCATCCTTACGAGCCGGCGATGCCCCTGATGTCATGGCCGCAATTTCACCTTCCACCGATCCTTGGCCTATAGCGATTCCGACGTGGCTACCAGCCATGGTCAACTTCTTTGTGTTCCTTCTTGTGCCTTATTGTGAGCCTTGCTCCACCATGGCCACCTTTGCCATCCCGGCCCTTCCGGGTTAAAAGCATCGTCCTCTGGCGGGGGTTTGCCGCACCGTGCCGCCCCTGCTCCCCTACCCGGCAGGTTTTACGTTTTCTCTTCTGCCGGTAGAATTCTTCCATGAACACCAATAACTCATCTGCCCAGGAAACTCTGCCCATTTTGGATTTTGGATCTCAGTATGCCCAGCTTATCGCCCGCCGCGTACGCGAAGCCGGAGTGCACGGCATCTTGGTCAACCCGGATATTTCTCCTGAACAATTACGCCGACTCCAGCCCATTGGGCTGATTTTGTCCGGTGGCCCAGCGAGCGTCTATGAACAGGGCGCACCCAAATGCCACCCCGGCATTTTTGATTTAAACCTGCCGGTCCTGGGAATTTGTTACGGTATGCAGATCGCTGCGCAAATTCTCGGCGGCGACGTCAAACCCGGTCTATCCGGAGAGTACGGTTCAGCCCGCCTGACCGTGCAGTCCCGTGAGACGGTGGCGGAGGAACTCTTCGCCGGCGTGCCCCAGGAAACCAGCGTCTGGATGAGCCACGCCGATCAGGTGCAAATTTTGGGGCCGGATTTTATCTCCCTGGCTTCGACGCCCGCATGTCCCATGGCCGCCATGCGCCACCACACGCGACCGTTTTTCGGTGTGCAATTTCACCCGGAGGTAACCCATACCCCTCACGGTGGAAAAATTCTCGAAAATTTTTTGTATCGCGTCTGCAAAGCCGCCGGCACATGGCAAATGGGCAACTTTTTGGAAACGGCCGTTGAAAACGTGCGCCGTCAGGTCGGTCACGCCCGGGTCATCTGCGGGCTTTCCGGCGGAGTGGATTCCGCGGTCACCGCGGCCCTGCTGCATCGCGCCGTCGGCGACAAGCTGGTCTGCATTTTTGTGGATAACGGCCTGCTGCGCAACAACGAACGACAAAATGTGGAAAGTACCTTTCGCGATCATTTTCATATCGACTTACGCACCGTGGATGCTGCGGAAGAATTCCTTAGCGCTCTTAGCGGCGTAACGGAACCACAGCGTAAACGAACCATTATCGGCAAGGCGTTTATCGAAGTGTTCAAACGCGCCGCCCAGGACATCCCCGGGGCTAAATTTCTCGCCCAAGGCACCCTGTACCCCGATGTCATCGAAAGCGGCCAAGGCTACGCCCGCAAAGCCGCCAACATCAAGCTGCATCACAATGTGGGCGGCTTGCCCGCTGAATTAGGCTTTGATCTGGTGGAACCTCTGCGTGAGCTTTTCAAGGATGAAGTGCGCCGGCTCGGCGCGGTCCTGGGATTGCCGGAATCCATGGTCTGGCGTCATCCCTTTCCCGGACCGGGTCTGGCGGTGCGCTGCATCGGCGAGATTACCCGTCCAAAACTCGACCTCTTGCGCCACGCCGATGAAATTTTTCTCGAAGAGCTTATTGCCGCCGGCTTGTATCGCACGACGGCCCAGGCCTTTGCCGTGCTCCTACCCGTTTCCAGTGTCGCGGTGATGGGCGATGGCCGCAGCTACAATCCGGTCGTAGCCCTGCGCAGTGTGGATTCCACCGATTTCATGACCGCTGACTGGAGCCGCATTCCCTACGACGTACTGGCTCGCGCCAGCAGCCGCATTGTCAACGAAGTTCGCGGCATCAGCCGCGTGGTTTACGATATCACCAGCAAGCCACCGGGAACCATTGAGTGGGAATAGACTGGTTATAATGCCGGCCGGGAGCATCACCCGCGACACGCCGCCACGCCCGGCTGCACGCCTGATGAAGTCTTCCCCGCTAAGGCCTTTATTTGCGGACCAACGCATGAAATCCAAACCCAATTCAATTCCACCACCGGTACATCCCCATGATGAAGGTTTGCCCCAATCGGTCATTCGCAAGCGCCGTCGATTCCGCCACATTGGATATTGGATGCTGCTGTTGGCGGTGCTTTCCGCCATTCCGGGGTGGTTTGTTTATGGTGTGGCCGTCATTCACCCCTTAAGCAGCGGCCAAAGCCATGAAATATTCAGTGCCGTTCTCGGTTATGGCCTGCTCATTATTTCCAGTATCACTCTCGTGCTCGGCTTGTGGTATTTACTCTTGGCCCAGGTCCGCCGCCTGGCACGCATGGTGGAAGGCGGTACTGAGGGCACCGTCTTAAATCCCCTTCGCTGTGCCAACTGTGGATGGCCCTGCGAACCGCCAGACCGCTTTTGCCGCCATTGCGGCAAACCACTGGGCACCGACGGCAGCCGCATAGGTTCGGTCAGATGAGATCATTTCCAGCCTTGTCGGGCGCTACGCCCAGTCCGTATCTAACCCGGTACCCGCCACCAACGCCTAGCCTTGAACCAGGTACCCAGCAGCTCTCAATTCCCGCCTAATTGCATCTTCGGCGGCCGCAACGCCACAATCCCTTGGGTACCGAATTTGAAGCACCCCATCAAGATCCGACGGTCCGTCAATCGGTACCTCCGGTGCCACGCAACACACACGATGCCTGCCCAGCCTTCCTATGAAAAGGCCGTATTCGAATATCGCATTCTGGCGTTGGCGTGGCAAGCGCTCAGCAGCACCCGCTAGGCCGCCAACGTCGTCAGGCGTGCTCAAAACGAAAGCCATCCCCACGTCCGCGTTGGCCTCGATCTGCTCAATGATAGTTCGGCCAAGGATGGCTTCCTCCATGAGGACGACAGGATCAAACCCCAGTCTGCGCAACATGGCGACGAGACAGTCCTTCTGGGCGTTCGCTCGGCCATGCACCACAAAAATCCGGCGACCGTTAATGGCACCTAGCCGCCGCCTTTCATCTTCCCGTCCCAACGCCCAGGCCCTTGCCAGCGCCGCGATCATCTGCAACGCGCCAACCTGCAACTGGGTCGCTCCAAAGTGTGCCAGCTTCGCACTGTGCCCGGCGCAAATATACCCCGCACGAAGCTTTAGAAGCACGTCCCTTTTGTTATTGCACATATCGAAGAGACAGCCCTCGGCGGCCTCGTGCGGGTCCACACGATGCTCGTCCAGCCCCGCCGAAAAGAAGGCCGCCGCCAAACAGAACTCCAAGAGGATATACCCCCGCAGGCTTTCAATCTCGCGGATCTCGTGCCAGCCATGCGTGGAGACGAGGCATACCCGACCATCGCAATGTGAAAACCAGTTGTCAGCGAAGGGTATCCCCGTAAGTATGACGCACGGCGCATCGCTCGCCGGAAAAAGCTTCAGGAACTTCTCCCACTGTATCTCCCTCGGCGCTTCCGGCATGTCAGCGGCCTCAAGGCGCATTCGGAACGACCCCTGGCAGGAGTTAAACGAAAGCACCATATCGTTTATGAACGCGTCTTCCTCCCTCCCAGGCTGCCACAGATGCACCTTTATCTCCATCATTTTTTTCCCTAGGACCAACGGCGAATCCAATAAAAATGAGCCAACCACCGTATAGATTATGCGGGGATCCCTTTCATTTGTCCATCGCTAGCCTGCGGATGGTGCCATCCCGCGTTAGCCCGCTAGCCTCAACCCTCGCGCCCCTTGGACCAAACCTCATTCCCCCGGTAATATAGGATGCTGAAATTGGCCGCCGCCGGACCAGCAGGCGAAGCCTTGCCACACAGGAGTTGTTATGAATGTGCGTCATCACTTTTATTGGTCACGCTTTACGTTTACCGCTGTCGCCGCCGGCGCTCCGTACGCTACCAGCTTGTTTTTAGTCACGTGCCTGACCACCGCCATTGCCGCCGCTCATCTAACTGCGTCGGCCGGCACTGGTCGATACAGCACCCCCGTACAGCGGACCGCCTCTAACCACTCTTGGCTGAAACTGCCTACGATCCGCGTAACAATGGCCCGCCAGATTTTTATTCTTTCCGTCGCCCGCACCGCGGAGCAGCAAAAACGGGGCCTCATGTTTGTCCACAGGTTACCCGCCAATCGTGGCATGATTTTCGTTTTTCGCCACAACTGTCGGCCTACGTTCTGGATGAAAGATACGTACATACCGCTGGATCTGATCTACGTAAGCGGCACCGGCGTCATTCGGCAACATTACACCATGGCTGCCAATGGCAACGCCCATCATCTTTATCCCAGTCAACACCCCATTGTATATGCCATTGAAATCCGGGCCGGCCTCTACCATAAGCTGGGACTCAAGACCGGCCAACAACTGAATTTTCCTCCCGGATTCTTGAAAGCCACGCCGCAGCACCCGTGAAACACCCGAGTTGGCGACGTGTTACCACAACCGCAAGGGGATTGCTCTGAAAAACACCTCTTCATCTTCTAATCTGGCGGTCTTTACCCAAGCCGGTGCCAACAACTTTGCTCCCACTCGCCGGCGTGGCCTGTTGCCCCGCACCTTCACCGGCTGGCTGTTAACCCTGCTGGTGCTATTGTTTATTCTTTGGGTCGTCACCTGGCTTTCAATGCTGGCCACGCCTCCGTGGTATCGGCCCATGAACCCCAACAGCCAACTGACCCAGCACCGGGCGGGCCAGGCGCAGGCCGCCCTGCTCAATTTGCGCAATTCCGCCCAAGATCCGACCATCTCCCGCATCACCTGGCGTATGACCGCTTCGCAAATCAACAGCCTGCTGGCGCTGGCTTATGGCCAGACCTCCGGCAGCGCCCGCCCCGCGGGACCGGCCGTCTCCAAGTCCCACGGATTTCAAGCCCCGTTCGTGCGTCTGCAAAACGGCAAAATTACCATTGCCGCCGTCGTGCATACCGCCATCGGTAATTCCGTAGCCAGCGTCACCATCAGTGTGACCACCCTCCCGCATAGTATGACGCAGCCACCCATGGGTCACCTTGTTATTGAGTCCTTACACCTTGGCCTTGCCCCCCTGCCGCCGGCTTTAATTACCAGCCGCCTTTCGGACGTCTTACCTCGCCTGACCCCCTCCATTCAACGTATGATCGCCATGTACGCCGGTGCCGGATATGCCCGCACCGCCGGACCTCAAGTGATCGCTTCCATCCGCGACATCTTGGCCGGAAAGCCCTTTCCCCTTACGATTTCGTTTCGGTACCGGCGGGTCACCATCACCAACATTCAAGTGCTGGGGGCGCATACCAGCGTGGCAGGCGGTATCCGTCGGCGGCGGCCCGCGGAAATTCTGATCAAGCTTCGATCCGATTGAATTCCCCACCCCACTTCCAGGCTTTGTTGATCAGGCGGACGGATGCACAAACAGGATATCCAGAACATTCTCCAAGCCGCGCAGTCGTCACCGCGGCACCGTTTCGGCCAGCATTTTATGCTCGACGACAACATGCTCGAAACCATTGCCGCCGCCGCCCACCTCACAGCCGACGATCTGGTATTGGAAGTTGGGCCGGGCGTGGGCAATCTTACCGCCGTGCTGGCCCGGCAAGCGGGCTACGTGCTGGCTGTTGATATCGATGGTCCTTTGCTGCAAGCCACCGCCGCCCATTGGCACACTCTGGCCAATGTTCGCTGGCTTCATGCCGACGCCCTGGCCGGAAAGCATTGCCTGAACCCCCAGCTCATCGCCACCCTGATCGAACTGCGCCGCACCCGCAATCTCTCGCAGGTCAAATTGGTTTCCAACCTGCCCTACAACGCCGCCAGCCCGCTCATCGCCGAATTGCTGGTGGCCCTGTGGGTTCAAAGCCGCGCCCCCACCCCAGGGCCATTGCCATTGGATTGTCTGGCATTTACCGTGCAGTGGGAAGTTGCCAAACGCATGGTCGCCGGCCCCGGCACCCGTGACTACGGCGCACTGGGAATTTTGCTTCAACTCCTGGCCACGATCGAGATTCTCCGCCCCATTGACTGCCAATGCTTTTGGCCCCCGCCCAAGGTGAAATCCGCTCTGGTGCGCATCATTCCCCAGCCAAACCGATTTGCCGCCATTCCCGATGTACTGCCCTTGCAGCGATTGCTGGCGGCCTTATTTGCCCATCGCCGACAAACTCTCGCCAACGCCATCCGCCATGGTCTACACCCGGAAAATTTACCACGCGTTCTCGCGAAGATTCAGGCCATCGGCATCAACCCCAGTTCCCGGCCCGCCGAGCTTGACCCTTCCGATTTCATCCATATTTCCGAATTGCTTCCTGCGTAGACAGCGCAGCGAAATCACCGCCAACGAAGCCTTGACCTGACCTGCAAGCAATACCGGCCAACTGCGATCAAAACACCCACGGTTGGTGCCTTGCGCCGCAGACCATGATGGAGCCGACTTTAGCCCCGGAAGGAGGTACCTGTTTGTTGACGCCTTTGGCTCTTGCCAGCAAATCCGTGGCCGTCAGCCCAGGTGCATCATGCAAGCAAACAACGGTTAGGGACCGGACAAGATTCTCTCAGCTATTGCTCCATGGCCCGCTGGACGGCCATGCGCAACAACTCATTGCTGCTGGAAAGCTGGAGCTTATTTTTGATGTGCTCGCGGTGCGCCTCCACGGTTTTGACGCTCAGGTGCAGCATCTGTGCAATGGCCCGCACGGTTTTGCCATCGCCAATGGCGTGAAAAATTTCCAGTTCGCGGTCGGTCAGCAACTCCAGCGATGACTTCGGCTGGGCATGGCCGCCGGCGGTAAGCTGCCGCAGCACTCGCGAGGCGATCCGGTCACTCACATAGACCTGGCCGGAGAGAATGCGGCGGATGGCCAGCAGAATCTTCCCCTGCGCTTCCTGCTTCATCACATAGCCCATGGCTCCAGCCCGCAAGACACGCTCGGCATACATACTCTCTTCATGCATGGAAACCACCAAGATGTAGATTTCAGGCCAACGGGCTTTAATATCCTTGATCACCTCAATGCCCGGTTTGCCGGGCAGAGATAAATCCGCCACCACCAACTGTGGCTTGAGCTTGCCCACCGCCTCCACAGCCTCGTCGCCGGTGGCCGCCTCACCGCACACCAGCAAGTCGCCGGCGGATTCAATAAGCTGCTTCATACCTTGGCGCACAATAGGGTGATCATCGACAATAAAAATCCGCTGCTTGGCAACTGCAACAGCCACCGGCCGGGCTATGGCGGCCGACGCGGGAGCCGCCGATGGCAGCGGAGGTCTGGACCGCTGCGGGGAACCAGCGCTCGAACTCGACGGCGCTGTCGGCTTTGGTTTTTGCGACGCAGACGTTCCCGACGCCGGCCGTACTGAAGAAGCTGGCGTAATAGCGCGTCCCGGCTTAGTCCGAGGCTGGGGCTTGGTGGATTTTACGGATTTTGTCTTTTTTTTTGGTTGGGCCATGAGTCTTTTTTCCTTGCCTGCCAACGGGATGTTCAATTTCACAGATAATTGTGGTGCCATTTCCACGCGTGCTTCGTATATCAAGTCGTCCACCGATAGCCCGCGCCCGATACTGCATGATACTCAATCCCAGTCCTTTTCGCCGGTGATTGGCCCGCACCAGACCTACGCCATCGTCCCGAATCGTCAAACGAAGGCCGGACGGCGCTACCTTCAAGCCGACTTCCACCTGCTTAGCGTGCGCATGTTTGGTGGCGTTGTTCATCGCCTCTTGGGCAATGCGATACAAATGCGTGGAGGTGTTTAAATCCATGCCTCGCAGCCAACCACGCACTCTTACCGCACATTTTACCGAAGATACGGTTTCCAATTGCATAGCCAGAGCCTCTAACGCGCTGGGCAGCTCATCGGCATTGGTCAGTGGCTGCAAGCCACGGGAAAGTTGGCGGTTTTGCGAAATTGCACTGGAGATGAGCGTAGCCAATTGTTCCGCCTGCGCCGATTCGCTCGGAGACTTCTTCCGCAGCCGGGTACTTAACGCCTTAGCCAAAAACGCTGCTCCAGAAAGCACCTGCCCCACACCATCATGCAAGTCTTGTCCTATGAGTTGCTTTTCCCGATCGCTGACTTCGATAATCTGGGCCTGCATCCGATTCACCTCTGTACGGTCGCGGACAATACCAGCAAAGTGCCGACCATCCTCCAGTTGGAATTCACCCACCGACAGATGCATCGGAAACAGGCTGCCGTCTTTTTTTCGCCCGGTCACCTCGCGACCAATGCCAATAATGCTGGCCACACCCGTCTCAAGATAGTTTTCCATATAAAGATTGTGCTCTGAAGCATACGGCTCAGGCATAAGGATGCTCACATTTTGGCCGATGGCTTTTGCCGCCGGATATCCGAACAATTTTTCCGCCGCCGGATTAAACGATTCAATACATCCTCGCTGATTAATCACGATAATGGCATCCACCGCTGTGCGCACAATGGCGTGGGCCTGTATTGCCGTCGCCTGGCGCTGCTGTTCCGCATGCAGCAGCGCGGTAATATCCACCCCCGAAAAAACCATGCTTGGCTGGTCCGGAGCCAGGCATCTGGGCCGCACCAAATGCCAACTGATCAACCGGCGTTGATCCCCACGGCCCAGTTCGCTCGCAAACCATAGACCCGGTTCGTCATCGGGCAGGGAGGCCAAACGCTTTTCGATCTGGTCGCCATCTACTCCGGTAATCGCCTGCTGCCAGACCGATTTGTTCCTCGCCTCAGCCATGTCGGTTCCCAGTATGGCAGCCAACGCAGGATTGATCCGGATGACGTTGAAGTTTTCATCCACGCACACCAGCAGTAGTGTAAACCCAGAAAATAAAGAGACCGATCCAGGACTATGCAGGGTGCTGTTTTCAACCATTATCGCCGACTCCGTTTGCTCTCATGCGTACCGTAGCACGATGGCCCGGCCGCAACACCACATTCCTTGCCGCAGTTCCATTGTAACGTAACGCGGGTGAATATCGAGATCGCTGCGGTTAAGGTGGCCAGAGAAAATAACGGCAGTTTTAGACCGGAGTTTCAAGCCACAACAGAAATTCCCTATTGCCGCCTTGGCCCCGGATCGGGCTTTCCACCAGACCGCGAATGATCAAACCCGTCGCTTCGATATGATCCGTTGCGGCCTGCAAAACCTCTAACGATTGCTCCGGATTCAGTACCCCTCGCTGTACTTTGGCCAATTGGGATTCATATTGGGGCTTAAAAAGGCTGATGATCGCCCCAGGTCCTGGGCCATTCGATTCTCGTCGCAGTAGTTTTGCCGCTACGGGCAGAATTTTTTCTTGCCGGGTCCAACCGACATCAATGGTCACCAGATCCACCGGTTCGGGCAGCGTGGCAAAGAGGGCATTCGTGCGTTCCATCACACGGACACGCGGATCTTTCCGCAGTTTCCACGCCAGTACCCCATAGCCCGTATCCAACGCGTATACCCTGGAGGCACCGCGTTGCAAAAGACAGTCGACAAACCCGCCGATATTGGACCCCAAATCGGCCACCACCGCCCCGGTCACCGCAATTTTCCATGTGGAAAAAGCGGCCTCCAGTTTGCAGCCGGCACGTGATACAAACTGCCCGCAAGGTTGGCCAACCGGCGAAAGCAGGCGTTCACGCACGTTCATGCGATATCCAGTTGATGGCGATTTGACCAGAATCCGGGCCAGATGCCAAGGCCGAATTAACCCGCCGACGCGGCCTTTATCACCGCGTTAAGCCGACGGGCCATTCTGCTCTTGCGACGGGCCACGGTATTGGGATGCAAAGCCTTTTTAACCCCCATGCGATCGAGAATCTTTTGCGCATCTTTGATGGCTGTCGCCGCCGCCGCCGCATCTTTTTTAACCAGCAACTCCTCTACCTTGCGAATGTGCAATTTCACGTTTTTCTTCTGCAAGCGATTGCGGAGCCGCCGCTTGGCATTCTGTCGAATTCTCTTGTTTGCGGATAACGAATGGGCCACGAAACACTCCTGCTTAACATTCTGCGGTCACGCGAACCGCGGCCTGATCCCGGTGATCTGCCGGAATCAACACCAACAGTATGATGGCTAGGACGATTTTTTGCAAACCGCGCCCAGCCAAGCCGACCATCGCGCCTCGCCCGTGCCCGGGAATCCTTCGCCGTAGATGCGGAAGCTATTTCTTGGCACCCCTGGACCTTGCTTCTTGGCAAGCCGCAACCCCGGCCAATCCGCTTTTGCGGCGGGCCGTAAAAAACTCCCGCAGCAGTGCTGCTGAGTCCTCCGCCATGAGTCCACCAGTGGTCTCCATACGGTGATTCAATCTTCGGTCATTGGTAATTTGATACAATGTGCCGCAAGCCCCGGCTTTGGGGTCATAAGCGCCGAAAATCAGCCGCCTGATTCGCGCATTGACCAAGGCTCCGGCGCACATCGGACACGGTTCCAAGGTGACATACATTCGACAATCCGTCAATTGCCAGGATTTTCGGTGCCGTCCCGCCGCTCTTAACGCCATAACTTCGGCATGCGCCGTTGGATCGTTACGCTTCTCCCGGTAATTAAAACCTCGTCCAATAATCCGCGGTCCGGCCACGCCGTTTTCCACCACAATGGCCCCCACCGGAATTTCGCCCATGCGCATGGCCCGGCGTGCCAGGCTCAAAGCATGTCGCATAAACATGCTATCCTCGGAACCAAAGTCCGTCATCTTGGGCCTCGCCTCAGTCAATTCTTCGCACATATCAATAATATCCCAACGCCGGACAAGCCACCAAAGCCATTTTTAACGCACAACTAAGCTGGAAGTTGCTAACACTTTCATTAATTCTCTGCTATAATTCCCACGGGTTTCAACAGCCATAGTGAAGCCGCGAAGGATGGTTTTTGCGAGGTTTATTTTAGCTTGTTTCAATCCAGTCTGCCATTACCCACCAATGCCCAAGTCTGGATCGACTTCGACGGCACGATTTCTCGGGAAGATGTCTTGGATGAATTGGTCAACCGATTCTCCTGCAATGATTCGTGGAAACTCGTCGAAGAACGCTGGCGCGCCGGCTTGATTGGCTCGGAGGAATGTTTGCGCAGTGAATTTCGACTGCTGCGGGTGGAATCCGCGGAACTCGCGAGCTTTTTAGACCAGATTCATCTGGATCCCGGCCTGAAGCCACTGCTCGATATCCTTGCGCAGTATAGTGTTCCCGTGGCTATCCTCAGCGACGGCATTGAAGCATTTATCCGCCGTATTCTCAACCGCCATGGTCTGGGACATCTGACCATTCGGGCCAACCGGGTGCGCCAGCATGGAGATAGACTGCAGTTCATTTGCCCCCATCGCCACGCGCAATGTGCCGCCGCGGCGGCCCATTGCAAGTGTAATTCGGCCAAGTTACTGGCCCAACCGCATCGCCGGTCCATCTACATTGGTGATGGCCGCAGCGATTTATGCCCCGCTCGCCAGGCGGATATGGTTTTTGCCAAAGGTGCATTGGCCCGGTCGTTATTAGCAGAACATGTGCCGTATATTCCCTATTCCGGCCTGACCGACGTTACCATGGCCCTATCCAATGCCTGGATGACCAAGGCGGCGGTGGTTTAGCCGCATTGGGTACCATCGCAACCCCAAACGTGGACCAAGTTGATCCGTGTTCAACGATAGAGCCGGCTTCATGGCCCCCATGCCACCAAAAATCCGGCCCTTTTCGGAGTCCTAGCTTCACACCATGTCGCAGCCAACCATCCCAACCCAACCACAATCCATCCAGCGCCCCGCAGGCGGTGTGGAACAGGCCATAGCGGCAAGCCGGGGTGAGATGAAGTCTCTCCTTTGCTCCCTGATTGCGGAAAAAAGTCTTAGCGGACACGAACAGGGCTTGGTGCAATTGACCAGGCAATGGGCCAACGAGCATTGCTTTACCACGGATATGTGGCAAACGACCGATGAAACCGCGGCTGCATATCCCCAAGGGCAAGCCCGGCATATTTCCTTGGCCAACCGCCCCACACTGGTCCTCGGCTTGCCTTGTGATCGCGCCGCCCAGCCAGCCCTTATCTTTAACGCCCATTCCGATGTCGTAGACGCTCCCGCACCGGAGCGATGGAAATTTAAGCCGTGGACGGCGACGGTAAGCGAGGATCGAATTTATGGCCGCGGAGCCTGTGATGTAAAAGGTCCGCTTGTTAGTGCCCTATGGGCTATGCAGGCGGTGCACCAAACAATAGATGGGCCGGCCCCTGCGCCGGTGCTCCTGGAGTTGGTTCCCGGCGAAGAAGATGCGGTGGGTCTGGGCACACTTACCAGTGTGCTGCGTGGCTATCAGGCCGATGCGTCCATCGTACTTGAGCCTACAGAATGTCTGCCCCGGCCGGCTTCACGCGGCGGCCTGCGCTTTGAGATCGCGGTTTTTGGAAAAGCAGTCCATGGCACAGTCAAATGGTTGGGTGAGGATGCCATCGCCGCCACTCGGAAAGTACTTGATGCCCTGGAACAGATGGAACGCGACTATGGCGGTATTTCGCCCGATCCGTTATTTTCGGATTATCCCATAGCCCGCCCCATTACCGTGGATTTTATCCATGGCGGCCGGTGGCAGGGAATGGTAGCTGATGAGTGCCGTTGTGCGGGATATTTCGAGATACTGCCCGGAGATGGTATCGATTTTTGCCAAAACCAATTTCGTAATGATCTGCGGCGTAAACTCTCCGCCAATGGAGTCCCGATCAATTCCGTAACCGTGGAATTCACAGAAACCTATCGTGGCCATCGGACGCCGCTGGAAGCCCAGATCTGCCGACTGGCCGAAAAAGCGGTAGCGGAATCGCCCGCCCATACGCAATGGAGTGGATGGAAAGCCTTTAATTCCGGCTGCGAAGCCGGTTTGCGGGCCAGCTTGCATGATACTCCGACGCTCGTCTGGGGGCCAGGCAGTCTGGCCCAGGCTCACGCCGCCGACGAATTTGTGAATTTTAATGATGTGGAAAGGGTTGCCGTTATGTTTGCCCGGACCATTGCCGAATGGTTACGTTTACGGTAAGAAATAGTGATGATCAAAACACGACAGCTTCAGCCCAAACTCGGCCTGCCCGGCCAAGACCAGGCGCCGACCTCCCAAAAATTGTTTCAACAGGCCAAGACGGTTCTGGCGGGGGGAATTTCCAGTTCCGCCCGGGCTACCACCACCGGGAATCTACCTTATCCGCTGTACCTTACACGGGGGTGCGGATCGCGCGTCTGGGATGCTGACGGCCATGAATACATCGATTATCTTCTCAGCTACGGAGCCGTTATCCTGGGCCACGCCAATACAGAGATCACCGCTGCCGTGACCGATCAACTCCAACGTGGCACCATGTTCGGCACCTGCAACACGGTGGAAGTCGAGCTTGCCGGCCAAATTCGCTCCATGGTGCCGGGTGCAGATTTGGTGCGCTTTGCCAGTTCCGGTTCGGAAGCAATTTGCGGCGCAATTCGGGCGGCCCGCGGATTCACCGGTAAAAGCAAAATCCTTAAATTTGAAGGTCATTATCATGGCTGGGTCGATGTGCTGGCGATCAGTAACCGCCCGAATCTTGAGGAAGCCGGGGCCCTTACATCCCCGGCATCACATCCGCATTCCCGGGGCATCCCGCAAGGCGTGGTTGACGATGTCATCATTGCTCCGTGGAACGAATTGGAAATTCTTAAAGCCATTTTACAGCGGCACGGGGACAAGCTGGCCGCGATGATTTTAGAACCGATGGTAGCCAACAATGCCTGCATTATGCCCCAGCCGGGCTTTCTGGAATGGATTCGCCAGGAGTGCAGCCGCCGCAACATCGTGTTGATTTTTGATGAAATCGTGACCGGTTTTCGTGTGGCACCGGGGGGGGCTGCTCAATTTCTTAAAATTGTGCCCGATATGGCCGTCTTCAGTAAGGCCATCGGAGGAGGATTTCCCATAAGTGCCTTTACCGGCCGCCGCGATATTATGGAATTGGTGGCCGCCAATATCAGCAAGCACGGAGGCACCTACAACGGCAACCCGTTGTGTGCCGCGGCCGCACTGGCTACACTCAGAAAGTTAAACCAACCTGGCGTGTTGGAGGCCATCGACGCCCACGGACGTCTCTTAATGGACGCCATCCATCGCGCCGCCCACGACCGCCGGATTCCGTGCGTCGTGCAAGGGGTAGGAACCATGTTTCAAGTGATTTTTGGCACCGATGGCCGACCGCTGCGGCACTACCGTGATTTGCTCAAGGTGGATACACGCACATTTGCCGCATTCCGCCAAAGTCTGCTGGAACATGGCGTGCATATCAACAATTCAGGGTCGGCGTGCTGGTTTGTATCGGCGGCCCACTGCCAGGAAGATGGCAAATTGGCCGAGCAAGCGATTCAAGCGGCCATGCAGTCGATAAGCTAACAAAGAAGGAAGTATTGAAAATGCTGATTCGCCTGGCGGACTCAATTGCGGGGAAGTTGTCCCCCGGCACGCTGGCTGATCTTTATCAGCGCGTGCCGGAAGGGATTTTGCGCCGCGTGCGGCAGCAGCGCTTTCGCCAGACAGTCCGCTGGGCAGCCCAGCACTCCGCTTTTTATCGCAACGCTTTTCGCCAGCACGGTATTGACGCCGACCGGGTACGAGTTCCCTCCGACTTGGGTAATTTTTATACCACCCCCGATGATGTAATCGCCAATCCGGAAAGTTTTATTTGCAGGCCGCCATCCATTGTCTTTGAATCGTCCGGCACCAGCGGAAAAAACAAGCAGATCTATTACGACCACGCCGAACTCCAGGCTATGGCGCAGGTGGATGCGGCCGGCCTGCGGTTAATGGGCCTCACCCCGCAGGACCGGGTGGCCAATGCCTTCGATTTTTGCATGTGGATTCCCGGCATGATTACGCATAACAGCCTGATGGCCGCGGGCAATTTTTCCATGGCCTTCGGCAAGGTGGACCCGGTGGAAGTATATCGACGCCTGAAACAGTATCGGTTTAGCGTGGTGATGGGAGAGCCGACCTGGCTGATCCGCCTGACCGAATTGGCCGAAAAACATGGCTCCGTTCCGCTGAAATTATTTATCGGCGGTGCGGAAGAAATGCCCGCCGAAGCCATACCTTGGATGCGACAGGTCTGGCAGGGAGTGAAGGTTAAAATGTGCTACGGCAGCGTGGAGCTTGGATCCGCGCTGGGCTATCAACCCTGTGATGCCTTTAATGGCTATCATACCGATGACCTTAGCTTCACCTGTGAGATTATTGAACCCGATGCCGAAGGTTTCGGCGAAATGGTCTTTACCACGCTGTTGCGCCGCGTGATGCCCTTAATTCGCTATCGCACCCGTGACGTAACCAAGATCATGACGAAAGCATGCGCCTGTGGCAAACGCGGGCTGTGCATCAGTCGCTTTCGCGGCCGCCGGGATGAAATGATCGTCGCCAGCGGTGGCAATCTTTATCCACTGATGTTTTCCAACATTCTCGAGCATGTACCGGGCCTTTCTGGCGACTGGCAGGTTCTTTTCAAATTGGAAAATATCCGGGAAATCATGGAAATTCACTTGGAAAGCGCCCGCACCGACCACGACGAAATCCGCCGCCAGGTGCACTCGTCCGCTGCTCAAGAGTATCCTGATCTGATGAAAAATCTGGCCATCGGTATTTTCGACATGCGTATTGTTATTCATCAGGACGGCGAATTGCGCGTCCAACGCAAACTCAAACGGTTGATCGACCTGCGCTATCCAACCGCGGCGAAGGGTGTTGCCGCGACGGACAATGGCCAGGCCGTCGGCGAGGAGTCCGTCATTCATGCGTAAAGCGCCCCATCATCGCCTCCTCATTATCGGTGACAGCATATCGCTGGGGGTGGAAGAACTGCGTATTTCAGAAATTGTCGCCCGGGTTCCAACCTGCTATGTCGATCTACTGCGGGAAAATCTGCCTGCGACGGAAATTCTAGTGGATGCCGATATCCATCGCACCACCACCGCCGCGCTGACGGTCATTGATGCACTTTTAGCCCAGCACCGACCGTGCGTGGTATTGCTGATGCTGGGCGGAAATGATGCCGATGTGGAATGGAAACGTTTTATCATCAGTGATGGCCGAATCGTGCGTAACCGCCTTTCCGTGGCGCAGTGCTCTGCCAATCTGGAAATCCTGGCACGAAAAGTTTTAGCGGCCGGAGCGTTCCCCATTCTTACCGATATGCCCAACCATGATCTGGCCCTGCGCGGCCCATACTTATCCGAGCTTTCCGGGAAAAACGTGGCCGCCCTGATCGCGGGCAATGGAGGCCAGCAGCGGTCCGATCGCGGACTGGAGGAATACCGCCAGGCCGCGGCCCGGGCCGCCAAGCACACCGGCAGCGCGTTTGTTGATTATGGCGCGGCCCTGCACCGCTTTCCGTCGGCCCAGGTGATCGGCCGGGATGGTGTGCATCCCAATTCCAAAGCTCATCAAATTATCGCCAATGAACTCCTGCCGACGTTGCGTACCGCTTTGCAACACTGCGGCGAGCATCATGTACCCACCGCCCGCGTGAGTTGACGCAAGGATTAGCGATGAACCCACCCGCCCATGGCACACCGGATGTGAATGACGCCGAGCGGCGGGAACTCGCCGCCGTGCTCGGCCGGGATACGTGCTTACCGCGTATCTGGCTGGTACATGACTGGCTTACCGGAATGCGCGGCGGCGAACGGGTGCTTTTGCAACTGGTACGGCTCTTTCCACAGGCTAAAATCGCCACCCTCTTTTATCATCCCGGTCGCACCAATGCGGAAATTGAAAGCCGCATCGCCGCCGTTTCCTTTCTGCAGAATTTCCCGCGGATCGACCGCCATTATCGTCGGCTTTTACCGCTGATGTTCCCGGCGATACACAGTGTGGAATTAACACCGTGCGATCTGGTGATCAGCACCAGTCATTGTGTGGCCAAGAATATCGGTGTGCCGCATGGTGCCAGACATTTGTGCCATTGCTTCACACCCATGCGCTACATCTGGGATCTGCGGGACAACTACCTGCTGGCCCAGCCGCACGAAGGTTTAAAAATTGCCCTGGATCTCGCCGGTCCGCTGCTGCGCCAATGGGATCTGGCCGGCAACGAAGGCGTAGACCGTTTCGTCGGCACGTGTCGGAATGTCTGTCGGCGCATCGAACGTTGCTACCACCGCCCCGCCAACCCGATATATTCACCGATTGACGATGATTTCTTCCGGCCTTGCCAGCAACCACCAGACGACTTCTATCTCGTCGTTTCCGCATTGGTACCTTACAAACGCGTGGATCTGGCCGTGCGGGCCTTTGCCTCCGGCCCCAAAAACCGCCGTCTGATCATCATCGGAACCGGCCCGGAACTGCCGGGTCTAAAACGCCTGGCCGGCAACTCCCTAGATCGGCAGATCCAATTCCTGCACTGGCAGGACGACGCCTCTGTCCGCTGGCATTACCAGCATTGCCAAGCCCTGATTTTTCCCGGCGAAGAAGATTTTGGTTTAACCCCGCTGGAAGTGCAGGCCTGCGGACGCCCTGTTATCGCCTATGACCGCGGCGGAATCCTGGAAACCGCAATTCCCGTGCAGGCCGATGGTTCAAACACATCGCCAGCCGGCGCAATTTTCTTTTCAGCCCCAACCGTTGAAAGTCTTGCCGCGGCCATAGACCGCTATGAAGCCGTGCGGTCCCAATTCAAGCCCGCGGCCCTGCGGGCCAATGCCGGCCGCTTTAACATTGCCCGGTTCCGCCGGGAAATATGCCGCGTGTCCGGCGAATTGTTATCGTAAAAAGCCGGACCGTTCAGGGCGTAGGCTCCGCGATCTGGCCCAAATTCATGCGAAACGAAAGTTGTTCAAGCTGCAACGCCAAGTCGACACTCTGCACATAGATGTCGGGCGGAACCGCCAGGGATACCGCCGCGAAATTCAGAATTCCGCGGACCTTGGCCGCCACCAGCATATCCGCCACCTGCTGGGCTGACTCGGGTGGAACGGCAATCATCGCCATTCTGATTTGCAGCGTTTCCACCGCATGGGCAATGGCCCCCACAGGTTGGATGTCCAGGTCTCCAAAACGGCGGCCATGTTTGGCCGGATCCGCATCAAATACCGCCGCCAGACGAAAACCTTTCCGTAAAAATCCACGATATGTCATCAGTGCCCGGCCCAAATTCCCAGCCCCCACCAAAAGCACATTCCAGGTTTTATCCGTGCCCAGAATTTTGCGCAATTCCCGGATCATGTCCTCCACGCGATAGCCAACACCCGGATGGCCAAACTGTCCAAAATACGCCAGATCCTTACGGACTTGAGCATCGCTGTAACCCAGGGCCTGACCCAGTTGCTTACTGGAGATCGTGCGCTGCTGCAAAGCGTGAATGGCCTCCAGGTGCCGCAGATAAATACTCAGTCGATGCACCGCCGGATTAGGAATTTCATCATGACGCATAATGCTGTTCTCCGCCCCTGAGCCTGGCTTGCCGCCGCCATGCACGGACGCAAAAATGTGCAAACACCTCAGGATTCGTGCGGTGGCGCACCGGCGCTTTCCTCATCGGCCGAGGAAGGTTTCTCCTGATCCTGCGCCGCTTTGAAGCTGTCCCATTCCTCCACCGTCATGGTCACATCGCTGGCCTGACTGCCTTTGTAGGCACCCACAATGCCCATCGCCCGCATCTGGTCGATGAGTCGGCTGGCCCGTGAATAGCCGATGGTCAAGCGCCGTTGCAGCAGGCTTACCGATCCGCGGCGCGTTTCCAGCACCACGCGCACCGCTTCATCAAACATCGGGTCTTTCTCTTCATCCGTAAGGCTGCTCGGAGTACCAAGCTGCATCAGTTCCGGGTGAAATTCCGGCTGGGCAATCTGGGTTATAAAGCTGCACACACGTTTGGTTTCCGCATCATCCACAAAGGTGCCCTGGCCGCGCATCAGACCGCCGCCGGTAGGCCGCAGCATCAGCAGATCCCCCTGGCCCAACAGCAGCTCGCCGCCGGATTGATCCAGCATGATGCGCGAATCCAGCCGGGAACGTACCTGAAAGCAAATCCGTCCCGGCATATTGGACTTGATCAACCCCGTCACCACCTGCGCTTCCGGACGCTGCGTGGCCAGAATCAGGTGAATCCCCACGGCCCGGGCTTTCTGGGCAATACGTACAATATGGCCTTCCACTTCCTTACTGGTCATCATCAGATCCGCCAATTCATCGATGATGATCACAATGTACGGCATGTGGAAGGGAATGCGGGTTTCCTCCTCCGGCGTGCTGGGGTTGAACCTCTCCAGAATCTGTTCGCGGGTCAGACGGTTGAACTGCCGGATATGCCGCACGCCCGCTTCCGAGAGTGTTTCATAGCGCTCGTCCATCTTCTGCGTGGCCCATTCCAGGACACTTTCCGCCTTGCTCATGTCGTCAATGATCGGCGACATCAGATGCGGAATCTGCCGGTAATCCTGCATTTCCACCATCTTGGGGTCCACCATGATCATTTTCACATGATCCGGCCGCTGGGTCAGCAAAAAGGTCATGATGATGGAATTAATGCACACCGATTTGCCCGATCCGGTGGTGCCCGCGATAAGAATGTGCGGCATGGTCGTCAAGTCTTCGATCAGGGGATTGCCCGAAGCATCTTTGCCCAGACACATGGGCAGGGCCATGCGTTCAATGGCTTGAGAACCCAACTGCATGAGTTCTTTCAGGCGAACACGTTCCTTATCCAGATTCGGCACCTCAATGCCCATCGTGTTTTTACCGGGAATATTATCAATAACCCGAACCGGAGGACTCATCAGCGCACGGGCAATGTCTTTGGCCAAGGCTCCAACCTGCGAACTTTTGATGCCCGGGGCCAGTTCCAATTCATAAAGTGTTACCACCGGTCCGGTATCGATGGCCACCACGCGACCATCAATGCCAAAGCTTTCCAGGCAACCCCGCAACACTTCCGCTTTCTGGCGAACCAATTGTTCCTGCCCATCGGTCTTGGAAGGCTCAGCCTCTTCCAGCAAATCCAACCCCGGCAGCCGATAATTTCCCAAATCCTGCTTCTGCGGCGGGGCCGGCTTGAATGGCAAAGTTGGTTCCACCACTTTGGGCTTGGGTTTGCGGATGGGAATGGGTTGGGTATCCGGCGGCGGCGTACCGGCGGCGAGCGCCACGACCTCCGCCCGTCCTGCATTCTCATTCAGTTGCGCCGGTGGCGCAACTTCCGTAGTGGTTGCCGCGGTTCCTCCGCGGCTGCCCAGCGATTCCGGTTTGGAAGATCGGGTGCTCGTAGCGCGTCTATTCCATCGGGCCGTGACCCCACGAAATATGCCCAAAATTCCACCACCCATGGCCACCGCCGTATTGCCGGTGACGCTCAGGACCTCTTCAGCAGGAACCTTTTTCCAGCCGCGCCGAAAGGCTCCGGGTATGGCCAATACAATCTCATCCGCCGCCAGCAAGGCCCCCACCAGAACAGCTAAAATCAGAACAATCATGGAACCAATCAGATGAAACCATCCCCGCAACAGATGTCCCGTCGCTACACCCAGCAATCCTCCTGGCCCCGCCGGTAAGGCTGCCCCAAGATTGGTCAAGTGGGCCAAGGCACTGATAGCCACCAGTAACACCGCAGCCCCAATAAGTCGAAAGGTTATTTGTGTAACCCCGCGTCCCAGTGTCCAAACCAACAAAATGGCACCCATGGCCAACGGCAGCACAACGGCCCCCGGCCCGAGATTATTGAAGATTAAAAAAGATAATTTGGCCCCCACAGGCCCACACCAATTCTGCACCGGAGCACGCACCCCATAGTAAACCGGAGCGCTGGCTAAATTTGTCCGATCGGATATATGGAAGCTCACCATGGCCAGCACAAGAAAAACCCATGCCGCCCAGCCAGCACCAACCAAGCCTACCCGCAATGCGCTAATCTTTTTCTTGGATTTGCCTGCCATGTTCGTCCTTAACAATCCCTGTTTTATGGCACTCCGCCTGTCCTTAGACGGGGTATATAGCTATTGTATCGCCCGGTTGCCCGCGTGGAAAGCAACTTTTTTCCATTTACCCGCGGCCGGTATGGCCGGTAAGCGGTGGCATCCAAGGCTGCAGCGGCCAGCTATGGGCGAATTTATTTGGGCGTGGCCCGGCGCAATCGGGGTATCGCCGGCCCGGCGGCACGCTCTCTCCTTTGGCACCAACGGCTACAACCAATACGGCGTGCCCGAATTACCCGGGGGGTGGACGTCCCCGTCCGCCAACAGCCTGAACCTCTCCACCACCTATCAAGTAGACGATCTGGGCCGAATTATCGAGCAAACTTCCCCCTCCGGCGATCAAACCTTTTACATCTACGATGACGCCAACCATGCGGTATTCACCTTCACCGGGGCCACCGCCACGCTCAATAACGCCGGCACCGGCACCTTGACGGGAACCACCGGCCCCGTCACCATGACCCGCACGCGGGTCCCGTATTCTTACACCGCCGGCGGCAACACCTACGAGGGAACCTATTCGGAAACCATGACCCTCAGCATCAACACGCCGATCAGCTATACCGGGGGGGGCGGGCGTCTCGCCCGCCATGCCTGCGTTTCCCGGCTTCGGAGGGGCGGGCCTCTCGCTCGCCTTGCTCAATCTCATCGGTTCGGGCACCGCCTCCAACCCGCAATTTTTGATCCAAACCCTTTCCCGCACCCTGTATAATTCCGCCGGGCAAATGACCGAATCCGACGCCTACCCCGTCATCAACAACAGCGTTTATCTGGCCACCGCGCCCAACAACCCCTACAGCGGCACCAAGATTACCAATCAGCTTTCCGGCCAATCCCCCAACGGCAACTATTACGCCACGACCTACGCCTACGATGTCGATGGCCGCCAATACCAAACCATTGATGCCAACGGCACCATCACCGACACCGTTTATGACAATTTGGGCCGCGTCGTCAGCACCTGGGTAGGCACTGATGATGCCGTCAGCGGAGCCTCCGGCACGCCTTCCTATTTCGACGGCTCCAACCCCGGCACCGGCAACAACATGACCGAAACAGGTCAAAACATTTATGACAACGGCGGCATCGGCGATGGCAACCTCACCGAAACCATCACCTATCCGGATGGGGCCACGGCCAATACCGCC